>NZ_JBWQTV010000006.1:0-428053 GCF_056619965.1 Halalkalibacter sp. HAAS-P014
AGTTTAAATTCGGGTGTAAAAGTTCGACGTTGACGTGTCATAGTAGCACGCTCCCTTAATTTAATAGTCTAAGTTTACAAGCCCTTATTTCATCTGTCCAACTTAGTGTAGCCTATCCATTTGATGTAAAATCAAACCTAGTAAGATCCACCCCGTTCGCACTTCCATTCCATATAACGTTACCTTTGTGACTAGTATAAAGCTTTTCTGATTTGCTAAATTCCAGATTTCCATAACTATCTGGTTCTATATAGGTAGAAAGAGAGCACACTACTTTCTCAATAGCTTTAAAAACTTTTCTACGCCAACCACTAAAACCGACATAGCGTATTCCCCACTGACAATACAGTCTAACGGGGGTTCTTGTTAGCCATGAAGCAATTGAAGCATATAGTGCAGCATTAGGTGTGGAATATTGGATTATGTCAAAATTCTCTTTTTGGAAAAAACGCCTGAGAAGATAAATACTTTTCAATGCACCTAACCCTTCCACACCTCTTTTCATACTTATTGGTCTATAATTAATGCTATTCGGTAAGCTTTTTTTAATTTCATCATCATGGTCACAAACTATTGTAACATCATACCCATTACGACTTAAGAATTTAAGTTGTTCCAAAAGAAAGCTTTTTATAGTTATTGAAGTAGTCGCTACAGCACATATTCTAATTTTTTTCATTATTAACACCAACAATTTATTCTTTATGATTATTAGAGACCAGATGGATTTAAAGCGCTTCACCATTCAATTGTCATATTGCTTTCAATTTTTTTAAATACCTCAATACATTCACTAGTTTTTCTTAATCGGGATTGAACTTCTATCCCCTCTCTTAATGCTTCTAAACGCTTTTCAAAATCCAGGTATACATATTCTAAATAGAATAACCACCTGTATAAATTACTATTTAGTTCAGTTATATTAATTCCTTAAATTCCTCTTGAAATAATGATCTAGATAAGAATTTATTGATTTCTGAGAATATTTCGGTATAATTTGGATTTGTAATTCCAAATAAATTAGAAAAAACATATAAGAAATACTTACTATAAGTTCGGAATGTGTATATTAAAAGGCCTTGTTTTAAATAAAAGCAACAAGGCCAATAAGAAATAATTTTTATCCTTGCATAGATAAAAATTATTTCTTACATAGGTCAAAATCTTTAGCTAAATTCAATACCTTTTACCCGTTTCCTAATTAGTAGCTTTATTCTATACTATGGACTGCTCTATTTTATTTTCCATTGTTGCTAATCTTCCTTTATTGATTTTGAAAACAATATCACAGTTCTCTATTGTACTCAGTCGGTGAGCTATAATAACCAGTGTTTTTTGACCTTTTAATCCATCAATAGCTTTCATTATCTCTTTTTCCGTTTGGTTATCTAATGCGGAAGTTGCTTCGTCCATAAACAAAATCTCGGGGTTGTGATATAGTGCCCTTGCAATTCCAATCCGTTGACGCTGTCCTCCTGAAAGTTTCACACCACGCTCTCCAACAGTAGTTTCCAGCTTATCAGGAAGGCTTTCAACAAATTCTTTCAATTGTGCTTGTTCTAAAGCTCTCCAGACAGCTTCATCATCTATTTTTTCACTTCTAATACCAAATGCAATATTTCCACGAATGGTATCATCAGATAAAAAGATAGACTGTGGAATATAACCAATTTTCCGTTGCCAGAGTGATTTCTGCTCCTCTAAACTTTTTCCATCTACTAAAATTCGACCTTCTTCTGGTTGTAATACACCTAGAATAATATCGACAAGTGTAGTCTTCCCTGCACCTGATTCACCGATAAATGCAACTGAATTGCCAATAGGTATTGTTAACGATACATCTTTTATAGAATAATCCTTTTGATTTGGATATCTAAATGACACATTATTTAACCTTATTGCATTAGTGAATATTTTCTTACCGTTACTAATTATTCCGTTTTGTGAACTGTTAAGCTCATTTAATGAACTGGTATCTCTATTAACAAACAAATCCTCATACACCACAGCTAACGCAGGTTGACTATAGCGAATTGTAGTAATCAATCCAACAACACGATTAATTGAAGGCATGAGTCGAAAAGCAGCCATAGCAAAAAGAGCCATTGTTGATACGAGCTGAGTTGTATCTGTATTTTGAAAGATTATAATGAGCATCGTCATTAGAACTATTGATACCAATAATGTTTCTACAAAAAGTCTTGGTACTTGTTCTAACATTTTCATATATCGGCTATTATTAGCTTTAATTTTACTCTGTTTTGTATAAGCATTAACAAAAAAACTTTCTTTCCCTGACACTTTAACTTCTTTACTAGCTCCTAATCCTTGATTGACCCACTTGATCATTGAAGAACTTACTTTTTGTTGTTCTTTTCCTAAGTGAGTAATTTTTTCACGAAATGCTTTAAAAAACAAAATAACACTACCACCTAAAAGAATTGTTGCTGTTATTGTAGCAGTAGGTGCCGTGTAAAGTAGAAGAGTCAGTATGCACGTAATAATTAATATCTCTGTCATTAAGTGAAAACTCGACATAATAATTCCCTGAAACACTTTAGGGACTTCCCCATTAACATTACGTAGAAGTCTAGAAGTATTTCGTTCTAAATGAAAAGTGTAAGGCTTAGTCAAATACTCTTTAAATAGGCTTCGAGATAATTTAACCTGTTGATTTAAAATAATTCTATATTGAATATAATGAAAGAATAATAGGTAAACATTTTTCAATACAAATACTGTAAGTAAAAGTAAAACAGCAAAAACTATAAATGCTGATGTAGATTGAAAATTTAATAATTCGTATACAAAAGATAGCATCGCTTGTTCGTGTATTATTTGAGGGTTTGTCACAATACCTACAAAAGGAACAATCATACCAATTCCTACTGTTTCAAAAATGGCTGCTATTATCATCATAAAAAAGATTATTACTAACTTTTTCTTCTGCTTTTTATCAAAAAGCATTAATAATTTCTTTATTGACTCCTTCATATTCCTCACCAATCCTATGTCTTAATCATAATAATTACCTTTGCTTTATTAAATATTTATTTTCTAATTATCATACAAGATAGTATACTTAAGTTCTCAACTTTTGCAGGTTAATTGAATTAGCTAATTCTTTCACAATATTCTCTTTAAGCACCTTCTTCACATCACAAGCACAGTGAATAAGATTTATTTTTATTGGGACGTTTGTTAACCCGATAATTTTTGCAATTGCCAATCTATGTGATCCGTCATGACGAATCAATTCACCATTTCGTCCTATATGAACTTCTATTGGAGGTAGCTGATCATACCCATTTTTTTTCATGATCTGAAATAGACAATCATATGAATTAAGAAACTTCTTTATAGACCCCGCTAAACTGACACGGTCTGATAAATAACCATCTTTTAAATAAGTATAATAAACAGTGTCCTCCCACTCTATGCCCTCTATAAAATGCTGATAAAAACCTCGGTAGACCGCTGTTGATTCAAAAGTTATTTTATAATTATCCCAATTCCCATTAACAAGTGAACGATAACCCATTTTTCTCATTTGATTTGGTAAGTCTCGTTGCCATAATGTATGAGTAATAGAAGAAGTTTCCACCCATATTTCTCCATTACTTGGTCGGAATTTTCGATAATAAAATTTCAATTTTCTCGGTGTACAATTCCAAATTGCCTGTTTTATTTTTATAATTTTTCCTTTTGAACAATCAATTTTTTTCATTTAATCCCCCTAATACTGATACTTACGATATAACAACAGAATATTTGGCTGATCTAACGAACAATGCAACTTAAGAAAGTTATAATATACTTTAAAATATAGAATTAAATTTGTAATATTAATTATTACTCATTTTTTATTGTCATATTTTTCAAGTAACAATTTAATTTCTTCTAAATCACTTTTAATATGGTCAATATTATTTTGTTCTTGATTTCCCTTAAATGTATAAAACCCTTCTAAATCAATGTTAATAATCTTCTTACTCTCATTATCATAAAGTAGATTTTGAAGCATCCAGTCACCAGATAACACTTCTTGTTTTCTTTTATATTTGTCTAAGTTACAGACTAAGTTATCTAAAGATTCGAATAAGTCATATGTTTTTATTTTACTTATTGTTTCACCTGCCTTTAATTTCAATCTCAATATTTCTAAGTTCAGACCTTTTATATAAGGAGATTCATAGCTTCCACTTCTATATACTTTTATCGTTCTAGAAATATGATCACCTATATCTTCAGTATCGTTTGAACATGACAAAATTTCCCTGTACATCTTAAAATTTCCTTTTCTTTGCAATTCTCTGAAAAATAAATAACTATAAAAAGTATCTCTCTTAACAACCTTAATAACTTTGTTATTTTTTTCATCTAAGAATATCTTAAATATTCCATTTTTAATGTCTTTTTCAAATGAAACTTCCTTATAACCTTTAATTATAGTTAGGTAAGGAAAATAAAATTTATTATACAATCTAAAAAAACTGATAACCTTTAGATGATATTTGTTAAGGATCATGATTAATAATTTTTTTAATAAAACAAACATTATTTCTCCTTTCAAGTCCTTAATGTAATGTTAATCTAAACATTTCTTGTGGCACTGTTTTAAATTAACAAATATAACAGACACCTTAATCTTAATGAATAAGACATTGTAGTTTATCTGGATAATTTAATTAACAATAAACTGTAACTAATCATATATAGTCGTTTCTTTAATAATTGGTCTAATAGACGATAAAACCGTAAATATTCACCTTGTTTTTTTAGAATCATTTTAAAAACATTATCTGAATTTAATTCTTTAAGAAATCTTTTTTTGGATTTATAATTAATTGTTTTTCTATGGATAATAATGTTCCTTAAACAAAGTGTATACATTGGCAATATATAAGAATATGTTTGAATAAAGACCTCTTCTTTAGCATCTGTATAATTTAAAAAATCAAGCAATGAATTACTAACAGTACTAATATCCGAAACTATATTGCTTTTATTACGCTTTGCTAGTTGGTTTATTGATGTATATACATAATAATGATACAACGCCTCTGGGATGAAAGTAATTGTATTACAATTCTTTAGATACCTTAAATTAAAGTCAAAGTCTTCGTATAAAACCATATCCTTATTAAATTTCAATTTATGTTTATGAATTATTTCCGTTTTGAATAAATACATCCAAGAGGGTTGCATCCAAGCAGAGTTAAGAAAATATATGAAATTACTACCTAGTTCTTTAATGTCCATTGTTTCTTTTTTATAAAATCCATTAAGTTTACTTTTTACCACGTTGTTTTTCGAAGAAAGATGTTCCGTCACCCCAAATACTAATACATCTGCTTTCTCATCATTAACATTTTTCAATAATATTTCTAGTGAGTACCGGTCAATCCAATCGTCACTATCAACAAACAATAGATATTTTCCTTTAGCTATTGCTATGCCATAATTACGTGCTGAAGATACCCCCTCATTTTCTTTATGAATTACTTTTACTCTATCATCTTGGCAGGCATAAATATCACATATTTCTCCGCACTTATCTGGAGAACCATCATTGATTAAAATTAATTCAAAGTCTTGAAAAGTTTGCTCAAGTATTGAGCTTATACACCTATGAATATATTTTTCCACCTTATAGACTGGGACAACAATGCTAAATTTAGGCTTCATGTAACAATTCCCTCTTTTCTTACCTGCTCATATTATTTTTAATATATCCTCTTCACTATTTTCTCTAAAATCTGAAAGGTTTTTACTTAGTCGGTCTCGCTCATGTTTGTTGTCAATTAAAAATTTTATTTCTTTATATAGTGCATTCTCATCAGTATCTACAATTAAGCCAGTTTTGTTATCCATTATCTGTTCAAAAGCTCCTATAAAGTTCGTTGTAATAATAGGTTTTTTTAACAACTTTGCCTCTGCCAAAGTTATACAATAACCCTCATGTCTAGATGTTTGAACATAAATATCAGCTTTTGCTATAAAAGGATAAGGGTTTACTTTAGCTCCTAGTAATCTAAAATCGCTTTTCAATTCATACTCTTCTATTAACATTTCATACTCTTTCCTAGCTTTTCCACCTCCGACACAATACCATCTAACGTTATAGCCTTCTTTTTGAAGTTTTGAGAGTACTTTAATTGCTAAATCTTGCCCTTTTTCTTTTGAGAGTCGCCCAACAGTGACAATCTTTATTCCATTAAAACTATCATCAAATTCAACTGTTTTCTCTGACATCTCTCTTATTAAATCTTTAGATACAATATTTAAAAAGACATCTGCTTTATCTTTGATATTAGGAAATTTTTTTAATACTTTTTGATTCGCTTCTTCAGAAACCGCAAAGATTTTATTAAATTTAATGTAAAGTTTTTTATATAATTTCTCATTAATTAAATGTTTAGAAACATCAAAATGAACCCAGGATATCTTTTTCTGCGCTGTTACTTTATTGGCTACATAATAATCAATAATGTCCGTTGGTCCTTGATATGAAATGGCAACATCATATGTTCTTTCTTTTATAGGAACACTTTTTAATACTTCTTTGTAATATAAATATCTGTTATCAAAGTATTTCGACACTAAATAAGAACATACAAAACTCGGAATCCTTATATATTGTTTTCTTGAGTAATAATCTTTAACTGTTTGTTGAGGTGGCTGCATAATAACAGGTTTAATCTCATTAAACCAAGTAGCTTCCTCTACTTTCACCCAGTCTGGAACTTCCTTCAAGAAACCACCTTTTTTCTCTAAAAGTAAAACTGTAATATCATATTGGTCTTTTGGCATGACAGATAAAAGTGAAAGCAATGACTTTTCTACACCACCAATATTCATACTGCTAAGCATGAATAATACTTTCTTCATTATGGCCACCTCTTGAAAATTGGATAATTATTAATTAAGTAAGTCTCAAACAGTATAAAAATACTATTTGAGACTTACTAATTAAATTAGCTTGAAAGTTTTTCTATTTCTTTTGTCGAATCAACAATTTCATTGCTAAGATTTTTTTTGAGCTTATTTTTTAATATTTTGTCATCTAATATTTTTTTGATTGCTGAATACATCTCTTCCTCATCAAAATTCACAATTAAACCCGTGTGGTTATGAGTGATCTGTTCTTCTGCCCCAGTAAATTTCGTACTAACAATTGGATTAGAAAAGCATTTGGCTTCCGCTAGTGTTATACAATATCCTTCATGACGAGACGATTGTACATATACATCACACTCTTTCATAAAAGGATAAGGATTAGATTTACTTCCTAATAAGATAAAATCATCTTCAACCCTATACTGTTTAATAAGTTGTTCGTACTCCTTTCTCACATGCCCTTCACCAAGACAATACCACTTAACGTTATACCCGTTTTCTTTTAATTTTGCTAATACAGGAATAGTGAGATCTTGCCCCTTTTCTTTGCTTAAGCGACCAACAGTCAGGATTCTTACCCCATTAAAATGATCATCAAACCCTTTTGCATTTGACGCTAACGTAATGACTTGATTTTTTGATAAAACATTATAAAACGTATTAATTTTCCCTTTTAATTCAGGAAGCTGATTCATCAGGACATTTTTAGCTTCATTTGAAACTGCAAAGATCTCATCGAATATTGGGTAGAGCTTTGATGCAAACTCTTGATCAAATCCTATTTTCGAAATATCAAAGTGAATCCATTGAATCTTTTTTGCTGCTTTAATTTTATGGACAACAAAATAGCTTATGAGATCCATTGGACCAGCATAAGCTACCGCGATATCATATTCTTGATTCAGTTTTGGATGATCCTTCAATAAATATTTGAAGAAATGGCATCGATTTTTAGTTACTTTGGATAGAATGTTTATAGCTGCAATCTGACATGCCTTGATTATTTTACCTTCCTTCAATAAACCCTTTGCAGTTAAAAGTGGTGGATTATTTAAAGCATCTTTTATTTCCTCAAATCCATTAAAATATTCAACGTTGACGTTGCTTGGAATATTATTTAAGAAACCACCAAACTCCTCTAGCATAAATATTGTTATATCATATTCATCTTTGGGCATTTCAGCTATCATGTTCAGTAATGCTTTTTCAGTCCCACCGATATTCATATTTTTAACCATGAATACTATTTTTTTCTTCATTAGGCACTACACTCTTTCGATATGAATTTATCTGATTATCCAATTAATTGATAAAATTTATCTAACTCTTCGACGTTGCCTTTCTTTTCTGCTTTCAAATACTTTACAATGTTTTCTTTAAGAATATCATCTTGTAGAACCCTCATAATCCCATTTGCCACAGCTGCTGGATTCATATCCACAACGACACCATTTTTTCCATCAACCATTTGATTGTATACAGCATCAAACCTAGTTGTAACGACTGGTACATTCAGCATTCGAGCCTCTGCAATAGCAAGACCAAAGCCTTCAAATTTTGAGGTTTGCACATATAAATCAGCATGTTTAATATATGGATAGGGATTAGCCTTTACACCCAATAGGATAAATCGATCAGATAAATGGTTGTCTATGATCGATTGTTCGATTTCTTCTTTTAATGGGCCTTTCCCTAACGCATACCATTTGAAGTTAATCCCTTTTTCTTTCAGTCTCTTACATGCTTCTATTGCAATATCATAACCTTTTTGATTAGCCAGTCTACCAATTGTTAAAATTTTAATGCCATCAAAATCATCCTCAAATCCTCCGTCTAATTCAGCCATTTTTGTTATAAAACCGGGATCGTTAATGTCATATAAGACTTTGACTTTATTTGAGTAGTCTGGAAAGGTTTCTAAAAATATATCCTTTGTAGAATCGGAAACTGCAACAATTTTATCGAACGTATTATAAAATTGCTGCTGAAATCTTTTCTCTAGATCTTCGAGTTTGTAACTAACATTTACCCACGCGATTTTTTTCTTTGCTTTTACCTTTTCAGAAACATAGAATGTTGGGATCCCTTGGGAATAACTAATGGCAATGTCGTAGAATGTAGGATTAGTTTCTATCACCTTCGAAGCATATTGCCAAAATAAGCGTGCTTTTTGAGCATTTTTATAATTATTTTTACGTATTTTGAGAGAAAATTTCAATCTTGAAGTTAACATCTTAAAATTAGCTTTCTTAATTGAATATACGAAGGCATCCTTTAAACCTAGAGTAGAGAATGTTGTATATTCAAGTGGTTTTAAAATGTTAACTTCTTTAGGGACTAGCTCTTCCAGCACTGTTCCATGTGCAAAGAGCATTAAGTCGACTTGATACTTAGAATAATCGAGCAGAGATAGTAATGTGACTAAACTCTTCTCCGCTCCTGCACAATCCAAAGATTCAATCACAAATAACAATTTTTTCTTTTTCATTGTATCAATCTCCATGTTTTTTAAACTATTTCAATCTTCTCCTTCACAATCGTCGAAGAAACGCCCTTCGTATAAGAGAAAAACACCAACTCCACTCCAGCTTGATTAAACTTAGTTTCAACCTCACTAAAAATAGGGCTCCCTTTCCAATCATCTCCAACAAACATCACATCAAATTGAATTTGTTCCCAAGCAGCATACTTATCACGATTCACTTGTGGCACTACTTTATCTACATATTTGATTCCCTCAACAATCTCCATTCGTTCATTATGTGGAATCACTGGCTGTTTCTTTTTGTAGCTCAATACTAATTCGTCTGTACTAATGCCCACGATTAAGTAATCACATTGCTCTTTTGCTTTTTTTAATATATTTAAATGGCCAACATGAAACAAATCAAAAACTCCTGTGGTATAACCAATTTTATATGGCTTCATTAAATTCCCTCCTTTTCTTGTTTAAGCAAACTTCATCTAGTTTATCCTTTAAGTGTTTACAAGCTTCTCCGTTCTCAAATGAACCTACACTTTTTTGGAATCTAGATAGATCTTTTTGATACTCTTCACTGCTGAAGTTTTCTATTTTATGTAACAGCTCTTTATTGCTAACAGTGGTTTTAAATGGCAGTTTATTAATATCAAAATAGAGGCTACGGTCATTTTTTGTATAGTCTATAAGGTCTGGAACATACAAAAAACATGGTCGTTTCGTTAAGCTAAAATCAAACATTAAAGAAGAATAATCACTTATTAGAACATCAGATATGCTTAACAATTCTTGAATGTCATCGTAAGCCGTAACATCAATAACCCCTTTGCCATAAACTAATTCATTTGATTTAGACAATAGGTGAGGATGGAGCTTGATAAGAAATGTCCACTCTCCTCCATATTTCTTTCGTAATTGTCCTAACACTTTTGCATAGTCAAGATTATAAACATCTAGTTGATTATCTTTCCTAAACGTAGGTGCATATAAGATAACCTTTGAGTTTACTGGTATATTTATAGAACTGAAAATCCTTCTATTTATGCTTTTATTATTTTGAATTAAAAGGTCATTTCTTGGAGTGCCTTGTTCAAAGATTTCGCCCGAATACCAAAATGCTCTTTTAAAGATGTCTGTACTATATTTACAACCAGATAATAACAAATCACATTTCAGCGAATCTTTCTGAGCCATCTGAACATATTGTTCTGGCAGAGATTCTATAGCATCAAGTTCAATTTGTTTTAACCTCAGCGAGCTGTGCCATGTTTGGATATAATACTGCTCTCTCCTTTTTACGAATAGTTCAGTAGTACGGAAGTTTGTAATAATTACTTTCGATGTACATAATTCATAAAAATATCTTACTGTCATCACCTTAACTTTCCTGATTCCATGTTTTTTTGGAATGAGATTTGGATTATTAAAAGCCCATACAAGATCATATTTTTTAGCATCGTTATTTTCAAGAATGTACTCGGTGATATATTTGGGGTTGCATCCATATTGGCTTCCATAATAGCTAAAGAAAATTAATTTATTTTTCTTAATAGGAAAACAGTTAAATAGATGGATGAGTAAGAGTACTAGTGTTTTTTTTATCCTCCCTATTAACTTATTCATTTAACATGCCTCCTCTACGTATTAATGCGCTCTAGTCCAATCGGTTTTGGAAGCACTTTTATTTTTCTTAATAATTTCTTTGCTGCAAGGAAAACAACATTTAAGTACGGATGAATTAAAAATAAAGCTAATTGTTTTTTTAATTCCTTATCCTTCTTGACAGCTCTAATAAATTGTGCAGCATGAGTTTGAATATAGTTTTTGATTTCTAGCTTATGTATGCCGCCCTTATCCTTTTGTCCATTTAATACAAGAAGGTTAAAGTGAGTCAAACACGTTCTTACTATCACCTTATACGAGTCATCAACAAGCCCTTCATAATGTCTTTCGATAAAAGAATGCCTTTCTTTTAACCCTTTGATAATATCTAAGTTTCTCGGCGTGTAGGTTGCAACTATGCTGTCACTTCGCTGCAGATAATAGAATTTTGGTCGATGCAATATCACATATTTATTCACCTGATGCATCACCTTATGAGCCCAGAACACATCTTCAAATAGAACGCCTTTTTTAAACGGGATGTCTTTAATCAGCTTTGTTCTATAGAGCTTCCCCCAAGCAAAGTTCTTCACTCTTTCATTAATGACTAACTCAGACATTACTTCTTTTTTATTTAAGATGACTGGAGGATCGTCTTGCGAATAGTACCTATTATCAAACAGTAAATGATCTTCATAGGCATAATAAAAAGCTGACTGCACCACATCAGCTTGAAACGACAAACTAGTTGATACCATATCCTCAATCATAGAAAGGTCGGCCCAATCGTCACTATCAACAAATAGAGTATACTCTCCTGTTACGTACTTCATCCCATAATTTCGGGCATCTGATAGACCGCCGTTTTTTTTGTGAACTGCTATTACACGGTTATCTTTAGCTGCATACTCATCAATCATTTTCCCGCAATGATCAGGAGAACCATCATTGACAAGAAACACCTCAAGATTTAAGTAAGTTTGATTCAAAATGCTATCTACACATCTAGCAAGGTAATTCTCTACTTTATAGATAGGAACAACAACACTCACTTTTGGTAGCATGTTTTGTCCCTCCTTACACTAGTTGATATAACTTCTCTAATTCCTCATTATTACCATAGTTTGTACCTTTACAATTTTGAGCTAAGTCAGTCCGTAATTGAGTATCTAGATAAAGCTCTGCAATACCATTTGCAATCCCTTCAACAGACATCTCACAAATGCACCCGTCAAAACCATTTCTAACCTGGCTGTTTGCTGTTGTATAGTTTGTGATTAACACTGGCTTAGATAGAATTTGAGCTTCTCCAACTGTTACAGCTTTTCCCTCATAGCGTGATGGCTGCACATATAAATCAGCTGCTTTCATAAATGGGTAAGGATTGATTTGTTTCCCTAATAATATGAATTGGTCATTTAGACCATTCTTTTCAATCAAATCCGTTATCATTATTTCATCTCCACCATATCCAACAACATACCAAGCAATGTTGTCATAGCCTCGATCTTTTAATACCTTTAATGCACGTACAGCGTTGTCAATTCCTTTCGCATGAGATAGCCTAGCTACTGTAATGATTTTAAACCTTGGATCCTTAACCATTGGATTTTCAACTTTTTCGTTTGCTAGATGTCTAACCATATCTGGAGAAGTAATGTTCTCCATAACTACAACCTTCTTTTGCAATCTTGGATACTTTTGAATAAATGAATTTTTACATTCCTCAGATACAGCCATAATGTAGTGAAATTGATTCCACATTTGAATGTCCAACTTCACATCCGTTTCGACTGTAGAAAAGTCGGTGTGGATCCAGGCTATTTTTGTTTTGGCATTCACTTTATTGGCAATGAAGTAATGTGGCCATAAGTAACTAATAGCAACATCGTACTCTTTTTCTATTTTCGGTAGAAAGGGCAGTGAATATTTCCACATATATTGCATTTGCTTATAGCCATTTTCAGTAGACTTACTAAGACTTGCTTTGTATTTGGAAATCAATCTAACAAGCCCTAATGAAAGGTTTCCACTTTTTAACGTTTCTCCAATGGAGAGTCGAAACGTTTTATATGGCTTTAACTCTGTTAATAGGTTTGGTTTACTTGGAAGTAAGTTCATAAAGTCACCAGTATGACTGTAGAGCATGACGTCAACATTATATTTTTGATAGTCAAAGTTATTGAGCATACTGATCATGCTTCTTTCTACTCCACCAACCTCCATATCAAATGAGGAGATTAATAACTTTTTCATACGTCCCTCCATTATTCATTAAGATTGGTAGATACTCATCAGATTATGAATCCCAATCGATAATGAATAACCATTTTTTTCAAATGCTTCGGTTACGTTCACTTTACTCGTTTCATTATTGTTAGCTTGATTCATTATCGTTTCTGCCCAAGCATCAGGGCCAGCAGCTAGCTTTAATTTTGTAACTAAGTTCATGTGTAAGTCAGCTTCTGGTTGAATCGCTTCAGAGACAATACAGGGCACTTTGCAAGCTTGAGCTTCTAACAACACTAAGCCCAATCCTTCATAAATAGAAGGAAACACAAAAACATCCATGCTATGTAACATAGTATGGATATCATCTCTAAGTCCCACAAAACGTATGTGTTCATATAAGCCTTTTGCTTTTGCTTCTTCTTCGATTTGTTTGCGAAGGTCTCCATCTCCAACAAGAAGCAATTTGGTGTTACTGTTTTTATTTAGTGTACTTTTTAAAATATCTAATAAAAAGGTATGGTTTTTAGGTTCAATAAATCTGCCAATATGGCCAATGACAAAGCTGTCTTCTAACTTTGCTTCTTTCTTGAATTCCACTACTGCATGTTTATGGTCACCTAAAAACGTTGAATACTCGATAAGATTAGGAAAAAACGAATACTTTTTACTGTTAAATACATGATCACCAAATAAGTAACTTCCTGCTTGTTTGCTGCATGCAAGTAACTTCGTTGAAAACCCTGAAATCACCGTTCTCATAGTATGAATATAAATTTTTCTAATTAAACTATCGTTTTTATCCAATGTGGTATGTGCATGGGCAATTCTCACCTTCACTCCAGTAAGCTTTGCTGCTGCATTAGCAATCCCACAGTGAAACAGTGTATGAGAATGGACCACATCGTATGGGCCATGTTTCTTCATTACTTCTATCAATTCTTTAATTGATTGGGTTTTTGATACCTTTATCACTTTCCCACCCAATTTCTTTATTTCTTTGTCATAATGAGCTTCCTCTTGACTAAAGGAAATAAAATCAAATTGTATTTTTGTCCTATCTATGTTTCGGAAGATATTCATTAACATAGTTTCTGTCCCAGCGCGGTTCATTGCACCGACAACGTGAAGGACTTTCAATGGTTTTACATCATTCATTTGCTGCCTCATATTCTTTATACTTTCATTTTAATAGATTTTTTAATACATTGGACCACTCGACTTTGCTCTTCTTCTGTTAGATTAGACCCCGAAGGAAGACAAACCCCTGTATAAAACAATGATTCAGAAACATTTTCCCTTTCACTGTGAGGGTAATACGATGTCCCTTTAAACAGAGGCTGCATATGCAACGGTTTCCAAACGGGACGGGCCTCGATATTCTCTTCAGCCAATGAGTCTAGTATTTCTTTTATTGATACTTCTGCTTTTGCTTCCTCGACTGTTAAAGCGGTTAGCCAACGATTTGACTTGGTTCCTTCTAATTCGGGCATAAATTTAATACCCGGAAGGCCTGCTAATTCTTGAGTATAGCGCTCATAAACCGTTCTTCTTGCCTGAACTCTTTCATCTAGCATGGCTAGTTGCGACCTACCGACACCGGCTAAAATATTACTCATTCGGTAGTTATAGCCAAGAACACTATGTTGATAGTGGCTAGCTTGATCTCTTGCTTGAGAAGCTAAGAAACGTGCTTTTGTGAGAGCTTCTCTGTTATTTGAAATAAGCATTCCACCACCGGATGTCGTAATTATCTTATTTCCATTAAAAGAATAAATACCGAATTCTCCAAAGCTCCCACTACGTTTTCCTTTGTAGTTCGAACCAAGAGATTCAGCTGCATCTTCAATAATAGGGATACGATATGCATTACATAAGGCAACGATTTCATCCATTTTAGCGCTCTGTCCGTACAAATTGACAACAATCACGGCTTTTGGAAGTTTCCTCTCAATCGCTGCATCAATAAGTGCCCGTTCCAAAGCTTGAGGTGACATATTCCACGTATCTCGCTCTGAATCGATAAATACCGGTTCAGCTCCTTGGTAGAGAATCGGATTCGCACTTGCTACAAATGTAAGACTTGAACAAAATACTTTATCACCATTTTGCACTCCTAAAAAAGAAAGAGCCAAATGAATTGCTGCGGTTCCGGAACTTAGGGCTACAGCATCTTTGACTCCTGCGTACTCTGCTATTTCTTTTTCAAAAGCGTCCACATTCGGACCAAGTGGGGCAATCCAATTGGACTCGAATGCATCCTTAATATACCTTTGTTCATCTCCATTCATATGGGGTGGAGAGAGATGAATTCTACTTTTGAACAATTGATCGGACAACCCTATCACCTTCTTTCAGTTTGATTTTGGCTGGAATCCCCACTGCCGTACAACCGGCCGGAATGTGATTAATGACTGTTGCTCCGGCTCCAATAATGGACCACTCACCAATTTTTTTGGCTGGAATGACTGTTGCCCCTGCTCCTATATGAGCACCCTCGTTAATCTCAACGGAACCGGTAATCGTTGCATTAGGTGAAATATGAGCAAAGCTCCCAACGGTACAGTCATGCTCAACAACCGAATTTGTATTAATAATCGTATGTTCCCCAATATGAGTATCTGCGTTAATAACGGCATTAGGCATGATGACCGTTCCAATTCCAACCTTTGTATTCGGACTGATCACGGCAGAAGGATGAGTTAATGATATAAATAATTCCTTTGGCAAGTTTAATTGTTGGACGATTTTCTTTCGAGTGTAATTATTTCCGATCCCCATAACAAATTTGATTTCGTCAAAATGGTGAAGGAACTCATTAACTGCTGCAACTGGACCAAGAAATAGATCATTTTTTCTTGAAAAATGATTGTATTTGTCATCTAAATAACCGATTACTTCAGCATTTTCATTAGCCAAGACAAGCTCATGAATGACCTTGCTATGGCCACCTTGGCCGATAATAACAACCTTTATCACTGATTCTCACCCACTTTGGAATTTGTCCCTTGAAAACGTTCCACCGTAGCATTACCAGGCTGGTTAATTCCTTCTGATTTAAACACTTTATAAACTGTTAAAAAGAGTATTTTTAAATCGAGTAGAAATGTTTGGTTTCGTACATACCAAACATCTAATTCGAATTTTTCTTCCCAAGAAATAGCATTGCGACCATTTACTTGTGCCCAACCGGTAATACCTGGCCGAACAAGGTGGCGCATAGCTTGCTTTTTAGTGTAGAGGGGAAGGTATTCCATTAATAAAGGCCTTGGTCCAACTAAGCTAATGTCACCTCTTATCACATTAATTAATTGAGGAAACTCATCTAAACTATATTTTCGAATGAATTTTCCAATACCAGTTAATCTGACTTCATCTGGTAATAAGTTACCTCGCTCATCTTTTTCATCATTCATGGTTCTAAATTTATACAGATAGAACGGTTTTCCATGCAACCCTGGACGCTGTTGCGTAAAGAACACTGGTGTACCAAGCTTTACCCTAATCAATAAAGTGATCATAACAACAACCGGGAAAAGCATTAACAAGAGAGTTGACGAAACAACTAAATCGAAAATGCGTTTAATGTTGTTCACCTCCCAAAACAAGTAACGGACATTACTTTGTCGCTTTTGTTGCTGTCACTAATTCTTGTTTAATATCTTCAATGAGCTCAGTTACACCAATGTTTTCTGATTCTGTCCCTTTTTGATATATAGCTACCAAGATTTCTTTCAATCTCTTTTCATCAATATTTTCTGTTATACTCATTTTTAACCCTCACATGTTTTATGAAAATGGCAGAAAGTCACTTCTATAAATGATATTTAACGATCTTACGTGTTCTTGGTAAAAATAAAACAAATAACAAATAACAATCGCATAATAAATCAACTTCCGGTCTCTTTCTTTAAAAAGGTTCACAACCCAACCAATTAAGATTAATTGATATAACCCAAAGTAAATATTAAATCTAGCAAAAATCCAGTTCTGAGAAGCAATGATGATGAAAACAAGATTTAGCAAACATAAGTTGACGATATAATCACTATTAGGAAATAGCTCTCTTAATTTATCCCGTCCTAGATACGCTAAAATAAGAGGAGCCGCATTAACAGCGATCCTCAAAACGTTTGCACCGCCCTCAGAGAAGTTCACGTAATTTCCATACTGGCTGTCGGCAATCGCTGAAAATAACATTTCTGAAAATTGGTTGTATCCGAGTACGATTACAACCGCTAATCCAATAATAGAAAAAGTTGTTTTCGTCCAAGCCTTTCTTCTCACTAAGAAATACATCGGAATTAAAATCAAAGCACTCTGGTGAAATGTTGATGCCAACACAACAACGAGCGTGAATCTCTTCCAACTGCCATCTAATATATATTTTGTTGCTGCAAAGATAATT
Source organism: Halalkalibacter sp. HAAS-P014 (assembly GCF_056619965.1). Classification (NCBI taxonomy): domain Bacteria; kingdom Bacillati; phylum Bacillota; class Bacilli; order Caryophanales; family Bacillaceae; genus Halalkalibacter; species Halalkalibacter sp. HAAS-P014. The sequence continues at coordinate 17,619 of NZ_JBWQTV010000006.1, forward strand.
GCGGCTGCAAGAAATTGTCTAATCCCGTTCATTGAAACTAAAAATAAGCCACTAGCTACATACACATAGAGACTTAATTCAAACAAGCGTGCATATTTATAGAGGACAAGAACAATGAATGCATTCGTAATGAGTGCAGTTGTAAAGATCATAATTTGTGCATCATCAGAAAAATTCTGCAAAAACATTTGCAGAACACCAAACCCCATATCTTTCTCTTCACGGATAAATTCCCATGTAAAGACATTTTCATCATAGATCTCACGGTAGACATAAGTATCGCCGATATTCCTTCGCAAACCGGAAACGAACACCAATGTCATATAAGCTAAAAATGCAAAAAACCTGCTAGGTTTTACTATTACAGGTGATTCTGTTACCTTTATTACTGGTTTTGATACATATCTGGCAAAAAACGCTAAAGTAGAAACGAAGGTAAGATTCAGCCAAAGAATGGTCATGATCATTTTCCTCTCAAAAAGGCTGGCAAGATATTACACATTCACAACTTTTGTTTTTGATAACACATACATATATAGGATTAGTCCTAATGGTACTGCCATTATCGTCAATGCTTTGTTTGGAGTATCTTTTAGAAACTTTCCATTTTTACTCAGACATGAACTAGACACATAATGTATTGCCTGTCTAAATTTAAATGGGATACTAGCAAAGGGCAACTTCATTAATTCCTTACGGTAAAATGCAAAACCACAAGGGTTTTTGCGGTATTGGTTAAACATATTTAATGATGAGCCGTCTGCCAAGTATTCAACGATACAAAGTGTTTCATTCATAATTAATAGTTCATAATCTTCGTCTAATTTATAATACTTGTAAGCTAAGCCTACATATTTTTCCCCATTAAAAACCGGATAAGGGTAACGCTTTGTCAGCTCTGTTCGATAGACGAGCTTTTTATCACCAGTTACACCAAATTTAGAATACAATTCAAAAAGGGTTGCTGTTTGTAGATGTTCAGGTAATTTTGTTCCAATTACTTGGCCGTCTGAGTAACAATCCAGACCAACAATCCCACTTACCCTATCGCTCCCATACTTAGACCAAAACGTTATGATTTTTTCGACTGCATCTTCTGGCAAGAAATCATCCGAATCAATGCATACATTTAGTTCCGTTTGTATTAATTCATATGCTGTGTTATGTGCTCCGTGCATACCTTGGTTTTCTTGCCAAACATATTGGATTTCTATTATGTTTTCTTTCATCCATAAATCTACTAATTCTTTTGTATGATCAGTAGAGCCATCATCGATAATTAACCATATAAAGTTTTTATTCGTTTGCCTCTTCAAACTTTCATAACAGTTGTGCAGACAGTAGGCTCTATTAAATGTTGGTGTGAAAACGGTTAGCTGTTTCATATGTCACCTCTATATAGCTGTGTAAAATCCTTGTGTCCACACGGCTGTTTCTTTAATATCATAGCCATTCTTTGATAAAGATTGACGTGGTATAACTCTAGATTCAGTTGTCGCAGCTTGCTGTATTGAACTTCTCCATTGTGTTTTGTCATTCAAAGAGCAGTATTGAACCAAATTTATTCTCATGTCGGCTTCTTTCGTAATTTGGTCAGAGATCACACACGGCAACCCTGCACCCTGTGCCTCTATTAGAGTTACGGGCAAACCTTCATGCAATGATGGAAACAAAAATAAATCAAATCCTTGAAGTAGGCGATCAATATCACTCCGTACACCGAGTAACATGACGTTCTCTTCAATGTTTAACGTCTTTATTTTTGTTTCGATCTCTTTCCGTAAAGGTCCGTCCCCTGCTAACACAAGCTTTGCTTTTGGAAGATCTTTTAACACATCTGCAAAAATATCCAACAGAAAGGTATGATTTTTTTGATGGTTAAACCTGCCAACATGGCCGATCACAAATTCATCTTTTATATTTAGTTCCCCTCTGACTTCTTCGCGCTTTTTCTCTGAAAACTTAAATCTCTCACATTCAATTCCATTCTGAAGGATTTTCACCTCTTTCTTGCTGTCGGTATATAGCCAATCTGCCGCTGCTTGCGAACAAGCAAATAAATGGGTGGCATTTTGCATAATATATTTTCCGGCATACCACTTATAAAGTCTGGCGGGCAGACTTCCTTCACTGTTCGTATTGTGGCTATGGGCTATTCGAACAGGAATGTTGTTGTTTTTTGCTACACGCAATACAAAACCACTCATTTTATCTAAATGGGAATGAACAATTTTATAATCACTGTGCTCTTTGAAAAATTGATTGAGTGCTTGAATATAGCCAAAATGACCTTTGTCTGTTATATATGGTATCCGATAAACTTTGCCACCCTTTTCGATAATTTCCTTATCAAATACTCCTTCTTTACATGTTAAAAAATCAAATTGGACTTTTGTTCTGTCAATATTACGATATAAATTCATTAAGAGCGTTTCCGCTCCGCCGCGATTCATATTGACAACAACATGCAATATCCTCAATGGAATGCCCATTCAACCCCCTCCTTCTCACTCATGTACTTTTTATAAATTCTGCTAATTTCATCCATAATATTTTTGGTTGAATATTTATTTCTAATGATTGTTCTTCCGTTAGAACCTAAATTCTTTAACAGCTCTTGATCTCTGCTTACCTTTAGTATCTTTTCAGAGAACTCCTTTGGATCGTTTGGATCAATGACCCATCCGTTTTTGTTATTAAGTACGAGCTCACAGTGCCCCCGATTTGCACTTGCGACAACAGGCAATCCACAAGCCATGGCTTCCATAATATTTACCGGCAAGCCTTCTCGGAGGCTTGATGCCACTGCGATGTCGCATAAAGGCAATAAACGATCAATATCTTTCCGAAAGCCAAGAAATTCAATCTTGTCTCTCACATGAAGAGAATCAGCTAAAGTTTTGCACTCATCTAACATTCGCCCTTCTCCAGCTAATAAAAGACGAGCTTGTGGGAGCTCGTCTTTTATCAATGCTAATGCACGTATGAGTAGTTGTTGATTTTTGTTCTTGTTAAATTCAGCAGCGTAAAACATAAGAAAATCATCAGCTGTATAACCGAAATCTTTTCGGGCTTTTACCCTGCTTTTTTGATCAACCGGTTTAAAGCGTTCGGTATCAATTCCTACACCGTGGACATGTTGGATAAATTTTGCCCTAAAGCGATGTTGATGGGCTAATTGATAATCCTCAGTATTAATTGTAATTAAATCATCCGTATATTTTGCTAAATAACTTTCAATCGGATAATACACAATCCAATTCAAAACCGGCGCACCTTTACAAAAATGAAACCCATGAGCCGTATAAAGTACCTTTGTTCCTTTTTTCCTTACATTACGTGCAGCCAAACGAGCAATCACTCCACCAAGAGGTGTATGGCAATGGATGATATCATACTGATGTTCATCAATGATTTTTTTTAATTCGTGATAAGCTTTTAGATTGTTTAGATGAAATGGCGAACGTTCGATCGGGATATCGAATTTCTGATTTGTAAATGGCAATTCCATCGTTCCTGATGCTGCTACATGTACGTCCCAGCCTTGTTCTTGAAACCATTTCATATAAGGTAAATGAAAGGCTTTGAAATGATAATCAACGGTTGCGCAATATAGAATTTTTTTTGCCACAGTCATCACCATTTCCACCCTACTTAATGTATTCTTTTTCCATTACTTCTGATAAGTAATCTAGTAATTCATACTTCAATTCATTGTGTTGGAGGGCAAATTCAATTGTCGTTTGAATAAAGCCCATCTTATCACCTACATCATAGCGAACACCTTCGAAATCATAAGCATACACTGCTTCTACTAGATTTAACCTCGCAATAGCATCTGTTAATTGAATTTCATCACCGGCTCCCGGTTCGAGCTTCTCTAATATATTAAAAATCTGCGGACTAAGAATATAGCGCCCTAAAATAGCTAGGTTTGAAGGCGCCTCTTCTCTCTTTGGTTTTTCAACTAGATTCATGACGTTATAAAAACGCTCACCTATTTCTTTGCCATCAACGATTCCATATCGCGAGACATCTTGATCTCTAACGGTTTGAACACCAAGGATTGATGACTTATAGCGATCATATTGTTCGATCATTTGCTTTAAGCAAGGTTTGTCTGCTCGGACGATATCATCGCCTAATAATACGGCAAACGGTTCATTGCCGATAAATTTCCGAGCGCACCATATGGCATGGCCTAATCCTTTTGGTTCTTTTTGACGGATGTAGTGAATATCAACGAGCTTGGATGACTTCTGCACTTCGTTAAAAAGTTCAACTTTTCCTTTGTTCAACAGATTTTGTTCTAGCTCAAAAGAATGGTCAAAATGGTCTTCAATTGCTCTTTTCCCTTTTCCTGTCACAATGATGATGTCCTCAATACCTGATTCGACAGCTTCTTCTACAATATATTGAATGGTTGGCTTATCGACGATTGGAAGCATTTCTTTTGGCATTGCCTTTGTAGCTGGTAAAAAGCGAGTTCCTAGGCCCGCAGCTGGTATGATTGCTTTTTTGACTTGCATGTAATCGACTCCTCTATTTAACCCGGTATTGGTAATGGTTTATTCTCAATCACTTGTTCTTTTCGGTTAGCTAATGAAACTAGTGTACTCGCTAATGCATTTTTATCTTGAACCTTAAATGTTTGGATAATCTCTTCAATTTCATCTATATAGATTGTGGACGTTTTTCCGATATAAATTTTCGGGTACACTTGCTTGTCGTTCACTTCATTGTCATTAAGAAGTTCTTCAAACAGTTTTTCTCCAGGCCTCATACCACTAAATTTAATGCCAATCTCATCTACTGAATTACCAGATAGTTTTATGAGATTTTTAGCTAAATCAACAATTTTCACAGGGTCTCCCATGTCAAGAACGAACGTTTCTCCCCCTCGCGCTAAACTGCCAGCCTGGATCACGAGGCGCGACGCTTCTGGTATCGTCATAAAATAACGCACCATATCTGGATGCGTAACGGTAACAGGGCCACCTTTTTGAATTTGCTTTTTAAAAAGAGGAATGACGCTTCCCCGACTTCCAAGGACGTTGCCAAAGCGTACGGCAATAAATTTTGTTTTGCTCGTTCTGCCCATGTCTTGAATGATCATTTCAGCGAGCCTTTTTGATGCGCCCATTACGCTTGTCGGGTTAACAGCTTTATCAGAAGAAATCATCACAAAGGTTTTTACTTCATGTAAATCAGCAGCTATCGCAACGTTTTTTGTGCCGATAATATTATTTTTAACTGCTTCTTCAGGATTTCGTTCCATTAAAGGGACATGCTTATGTGCTGCAGCATGATAGACGACATCAGGATGGTGCTTTTCCATAATCATGAGCATCTTTTCAAAATCTTGAATATCAGCTATTTCTGTAGAAAACTGAATTGTTGAATTCTGAAACATCTCCTTTAATTCCACTTCAATTGAATAGATGCTATTTTCACCATGCCCTAACAAAATGAGTTTCTTTGGATTGAAATGAGCTGCTTGGCGGCATACCTCTGAACCGATCGAACCACCTGCTCCTGTCACGAGGACGGTTTTACCCGTTACATATTCAGAGATACTTTCAATATCCAGCTCAACTGGATCCCTTCCGAGTAAGTCTTCAACTTCAACATCGCGAAATTGTTTTACTGAGACTTTTCCTGTCACTAAATCTTCCAACATCGGGAGGATCTTTGTTTTCGCTTGCGTCTTAGCACATTCTTGAAAGATCTTATTTAATTCTCTTTTTGACAGTGACGGAATAGCTATTATAATATTGTCAACTTGAAAGTTTTCGACCGTTTGTTCGATTTGGTCGATCCCACCGACAACAGGTATTCCTAAAATATCTAGATTATGCTTTTTTATGTCATCATCAATAAATGCTATCGCACACAGTTCTGCTTCATTGCTATTTTGTAGTTGTCTAGCAACCATTGTCCCGGCAGCTCCAGCTCCAATAATTAATGTACGTATTCGATTTGTTTTTTTTGAAATATATGTATCACGAACGACACGCCAAAAAAAACGAGACCCACCAATAAAAAGCAAATGCAGCATCCATGTTGTAGCAAGCAATCGAACATACACACCTTGTGTAAGCAATTGTTGAACGCCTGCAGCTAGTAAAACGGAAAACGTTACAACCTTCAAGATGATCAGCAATTCACCGATACTTGCATATTCCCAAGCCTTTTTATACAGCTTATAGTAAAATGAAAAACTATGATGGCAGATTAAGATTGTAACAGCTGTTATGACAAGGGTTGAACTCAAAATAATCCGATTGTCATAAACCAATAAATTGCTTAAAAAAATCGTCGTAACAATAAAGAGTGAATCAATTAAAACTAATAGAGATAACCTTTGGTGGTAAGCCATTGTCTTCCTCCTTCCCCTTTCTATAATCGTAAGCTTCTTCGTTCAATCGCATAATCAATTAACTTTCTAATTTCTTCCAACTGTTCTTTCGAAGCATCTTGTTTAATGTATCTGACTGCTTTTTTGATTGATTTTGGAAATTTATCAATATCTTTCATGGATATCCCTCTCCTTTTCAATTAAAAACTTTATTCATTACTATTTATCTGGTAATGAATAAAATTTTCAATTGAATATTGGGCATCTAACCCACCCTCACACCACACTATTGATGACAAGCATCTAAGGTTTACAAAACCCACAGTATGACCGAGTACCTCCATCGATAACGGCAAGGAGACATCGCCAAATAATTAGTTATAGTTCTTAATAAAGAACAAATTAATCAAAAAAAGAAATGCTACACCTTTGTTCTTTTTAGAGAATCCCTTTAGATTTAGCATTAAAAATAACACCAAGTATCTTTGCATTAGAGAAACTTAACGATTTTTTCGCTTCAACAGCTAAATTATCTTCCGTTTTTCCGTTTCGAATAACCATTAGCGTTCCATCTGTCCGTGCTGCAATTGTATTTGTTTCATTATCAGTCAGAACAGGTGGAGCATCAATTAATACAAGATCATACATCTCTTTTGCTTTTTCAAGAAGATTATCCATCAACGTTGAACGAAATAATTTTTCTGCATTTAACGGAATCGGACCACTCGTGACCACATTTACTAGTGGAACTTCTGTATTATTAATCGCTTCTTCAAATAGTTTTTGCCCAATCAAGATATTTGTTAAACCAATTTTATTTTTGATTTTAAAAATTTGGTGAATGGCAGGTTTTTTCACATTTGCATCAATGACAAGAATCTTCCTGCCTCCTTGAGCTAATGCAATTGCCAAATTGGCTGTCGTGACCGATTTTCCTTCTCCATCACTAGGTGAAGTGATCAAGATCGAACGGCAATGGTTTTCTGTTATCGAAAACTCAATATTGTTCTTCATCAACTCAAACTCTTCAGCTATTTGAGAGTCGGGGTATTTATAAATAGTGTGGTATTTCTTTTTTATCAGATTAAGGAACAATCGTTTCACCTCGTAAAGACGGATTTGATTTCTTAGTATTCTGTTTGCTAAGAGATCGTTTATTCATTTTTGAAACAGTGCCTAAGACCGGAACTTCTAGGAGCTTTTCGATTTGGCGTTTAGAACGTAATCTGTTATCTAAGCTGTCTAGTAGAAAAACAAAACCAATACTTATAATAATGCCAAACGCAAAACCAATTTGTACGATTCGATTACTCGCTGGGTTAATGGGTGATGGATGCTCTTGAACGACTGCTTCAGAAAAAAGATCAACTCCATCAAAGTTTAAAAGCTCTACCACTTCTTTTTGATAGACACTTGCCACTGTATTTGCAATGAGTGTGGCTTGTTCTTGATTCCGATTAACCACTGTAATGGTAACAATTTGTGAACTATCAACCCTTGAAACGTTAATCTGGCCTCTTAATGCATCAACGCTGGCATTTAGCTGCAACTCTTCAATGACAGCTTCTAATACGGGTGGCTCAGTAATGACAACTCTTAAAGTATCGAAATAATTTGAGCTCTCATTAATCATAATTCTTGCTGTTGACTCATAAAGCGGCGTTGGTTTATTTAGGTGGTTATATAATGCTCCCGCACATGTTGTCATGACCGTAATCAATACTACAATCCAAAGGCGTTTTTTGATGACGTCATAAATCTTTTTCAGTTCAATTTCTTTATTCTTCCCTTGCTCCACCTAATTCACCTTCTTAATCATTTTAAGTTCTTAATAAAGCACAATAACACAAAAAAATAATAGTGTTTGAGTAAAGCAGAACTTCTGAACTAGTAATATAAACCGACATGTAACTCTTACAACTATTTTAGTTCTGTATAACGAACATGTCAATATCTTATTTGCAATTCCATGGAATTTGTTCATTAAAAAGAACAGGATCGTTCCTATTATTTTAATTACAATCTTCAATCCCCCATGGTATTCGCCTTTTTTAGGGAGGACAACTTTCTATTTTCTTCAAATTTTTTATACTATATAAACAGGGTAAAAGGAGGATTCAAAGTGCCTAAAATAAAAAAAGCCATCATACCGGCTGCAGGATATGGGACAAGAAGCCTACCTATCACAAAAGTATTACCGAAAGAGATGTTTCCGATCGGTGGCAAACCGGCTTTGCATTATATTGTAGAAGAAGCTGCCGAAGCTGGAATTGAAGAAGTATTGATTGTTTTATCGCGTAATAAAAATATGATAATCGACTATTTCGATCGGTCGTTAGAACTAGAAACTTTCTTACAAAAGAAGAATAAGATACACTTGTTAGAAAAGACCAAAACGCCTAATGTTAAAATATATTATATTCGCCAACCTTTTGCGATGGGTCTAGGCGATGCTATTCTACAGGGGAAGCAGTTTGTTGGAGACGAGCCTTTTGCTGTTCTTCTACCAGATGACATTTTTTTATATGATAAAAACCCCCCTCTGAATGAGTTACTCGCAACGTTTAACCAATATAGAGCTAGTACTTTAGCATTAAAATATGTCGCGACTGAAGCATTATCCAACTATGGTGTTGTTAAAGAAAAAAAAATCTCTAGTTCGATTAGGCAAATTGTCGATATTATTGAAAAACCACAGCACTCTCCTCCTTCTAACTTAGCCGTTATTGGAAGGTATATTCTAACACCCGCCATTTTTGCGATGCTAGAACAAACTCCACTTGGAGCAGGAGAAGAGCTTCAATTAACGGACGCGATAAAAATGTTATTAAGCAGCCAAAAAGGATTTGGTCATATTGTATCTTCTGAACGTTTTGATATCGGTGTAGAAAATGAATATGTCAACCTTGTACAAAAGATGCATCAAAATAGCAATGATTAAATTGGATGGGAGTTTCCCTCCCATTACAATTTCTTAAAGTATTCAGCTTCAACTAGTAAACATCTCTCTAATATTTTGCTAAAATGAATTGAGATAGAATACATAAAACATAAAGGCAGTGGATAATAAATGCAATATTTCAAACCCGATTTTGAACTCCAGCATTTTTCAGAAATAACAGAAGAATGGTTGGAACAAAACAATATTAAGACCATTTTTTCCGACTTAGATAGTACATTAGCTAGCCATGATCGTCCCCCTAGCGAGGATTTAAGAAATTGGATAAGTATGCTTAAGAAAAAAGAAGTTACATTGGTTATTGCTTCGAATAATAGCCAGGGTAGGGTTGATCGCTTTTGCGAACCTTTTGAAATCATTGGATTTGGTAGATGCAAAAAGCCTGCAGCTTCTGAAGTTCAAAGGCATATGCATTCAATAGGGGCTAAAAGAGAAACAAGTTTATTTTTAGGAGATCAATTATTCACTGATGTCTGGTGTGGAAAACGTGTAGGAATGAGAACAGCCTTGGTAAAACCAATTGGACAAGAACATGAACCAATTCAGATTGTTTTTAAGCGTAAGATGGAAAATTGGGTTAAAACTAGATGGTAAACGATTAAAAGAAGTATGTTTTAGGTACTGTTGAAAAAATTTCAATAGTGCCTTTTTTACTTATCTAAACCACATGAAATGGACCTTCCTTACTCATACTAAGTTTAGGAGGTATACTAGCTCATGGTACATATTTGTTTGTCTATTTTCATGCTCTTTTTCCCGATAACTGAACTAGAAGATGACTTAACTATTTCATTCGATGGTCAACCAATCGCCAAAGTGAATAGGTCTGAGTTTATAGAAGAAACTTTGGGCAAAGAAGTCATTGATGTTGAAAAATATCTTCATTTTGAAACCCTCATTGAACAACAAACCTACCAACCTCCCGTCAACGCGAGAATCGATAAATTTGGTCAAATCGTTGGCGAACAAGTTGGTTACCAACTGAACCGTCAAAAATTTAAGAAGATTTTTTATCAATACTATTACAATAATGGTCCTGTCGTTGTTGAAGTGCCCAGACAAACAATTCACCCTCGTGTTGACAGTGAACTTCTCTCAAATATACGGCTGCAACGCATAGGTCAATATGTGACGTATTTTAATCGACGTAACAAGCAGCGCTCGCATAATATTGCACTTGCTACAGAAGCGATCAACAACCAAGTTGTCTTCCCTGGTGAAACGTTTTCTTTTAATGAAATAGTAGGAAAGCGTACGAAAGAACGAGGTTATTTACCTGCACCTGTAATCGTTAGGGGTGAATTATCAGAAGGGATTGGTGGAGGAATTTGCCAAGTATCTTCTACGCTATACAATGCTGTCGATCATGCCGGCTTAGAAATTATCGAGCGTTACTCTCATAGCAGACGTGTTCCCTATGTGCCAAGTGGGCGAGACGCGACTGTAAGCTGGTATGGCCCTGATTTTGTTTTTCGCAATAAATTGAATCAGCCGATTTTGTTGCAGGCCAAAATTTACGGTGGGCAAATGAGTGTGATTGTACTTTCTTCTGACTTAGTTGATTATGAACAACGAAGAGTTCCTGGTGCACCTCACAAACTTCCAAAAGAAATAAACCTAGAAGAAGAGGTTGACTCACAATAAGTCAACCTCTTCTATCGTTCCAACGGAATCCCTTCTAACTCCCATTCACTTGTTAGCCCATTTCGTTTAACTCGAAACGTATAATGCGATGTCACTTCCCTTTCACCCTTTTTTTTGATTATAAAGGATAGAGGTACTTCATAAAGAAGTGGAGCATTAATGGTAGGATAATTTTTTTTCTTTACTAATCGAATGGATTCTACTTCCTCAATGAGTTTCTTACTCTCACCATCCTGATCGTCGTAAATCAACTGAAGTAAATCAAGGTCTTGTTGGTTTAGTGCTATTAGAAATAATTCAACAATATGATTAGGTGGTAATTGTTTTACATATGGTATAAGTTTGCCACCAGCTTTATGAACCATAACTTGATGCGAAAGGTCAACACTTTTTGAGCGATGTGTTGTGCTACCTAAGTAATGAATGCAAAAGTGACCAGGAAAATTGTTTGCTAAAGCTCCTCCTCCATGGGGCATCCCGTGCATAGATGCAGCAAATATTTCTCCATCATAGTGAACTAAAATAGCTCGCCTCTTCCAGCTCCATTTCCCATCGTAAATTTCTTTCATAATTTTTGTATCTTTAGTCGTTAATGGTTGGACATCAGCATGACTGCTACCAGCTCGCCGCTGCGCCTCAAAACGAAGACCTGTTTCAACATCAGTAATAGTGAAACTACTATAACGTGGAATACGTTCATCTATTTCTTCCCACGTGTAAAGCTTACCAAAATGTTGATTGTCCAATCCTTTAAAATAACGAATTAACTTATTTTTTATTTTTTGGTCTATCTCAAGCTTTTGTTTATTTTGAACATCATACAGCTCATTTTTGATATCCATCGCAAGTATTCTTACCTTTCCCCGATCTTCAAACAACACATAAAAGTTAGTCGGTGGAACATCAGATACTGGTTTCACTTGATCTGCCTGATAGAAAGCTTCAACGATGGTAGGAGATTTGATTTTCAGTACGGTCTGATGTAACGATTGACTTGAGGACTTCACAATTAAAGAAACTTGTCCATTTTCTTCAGCAACGCTGGCGTTGGGTAAACCTATGCAAAACGTAATCAGCAAAAATAAGCTTAGTAGTAATTTTTTCATTTCTTTAACTCCTGTTTATTTTATTAAATTTTTTTCTCGCCACTAGTTTTCATAAACAGGATAATCAAGTTATTCCTTACTATGATCTAACTGCTCAACCCTTGCTGGGTTAAACAACGAACTTGTAACAGTTTGGTCTTGTTCGTTTGGAGCATTATCCATGTACTCTTGTAGCTCCTCCTCAATTTTTTTAAGATCATCTTCAACTAACGTTGTTAATTGATTTTCTGCTTTTAATTGTTCTAACTTTACCTCGAGCATCTTCTTAGTTTCCATTAGTACATATACATTTTCTAGCTTTTCAAAATATGTTAACGGTTGATATTCCATTACAACCTCCTTAAACATTCAAAGATCTAATTTTAGATAATATTTATAATTCCTCAACAGCAAAAAAGCTATTCTAATCACTTACAAATCAAGTAACTTTAATACCAATTGATCTTCTAACTCTTTTGCTTTTGTTTCGTCAAGTACATTGTTTTGAATAATTGAAAAAATAAGCAACTCGCCACTACTTGTCTCCACATAACCAGCTAAGGAACTTACGGTACTTATCGTCCCTGTTTTGGCTCTTATTTTTCCTTTCGCCTCCAAACTACTCATTCTCGATTGCAAGGTTCCTTTTTCCATTCTACTTATTCCACCTGCAGTTGGCAGTGAATCATGAAATACGGAGAACCACGGGCATGATTGAACTAAATATAAAATTTTTGAAAGTTGATTTGCTTGAACTAAATTTACATGTGAAATACCTGATCCATCCCGGATAACCATCATTTCCGGTTCGAGTCCAAAAGAATGTAGCTGATCTTCTATTACCTCTAATCCTTTTTGCCAACTGCCTTCGTTCTTCACTACTTTTCCCATTTCTTTTACAAACGTTTCTGCATGACCGTTATTACTCAATTTCATAAATGGAATTAAAAGTTCAGATAAAGGGATAGACTGATGTTTTACTAATTGTGTGGTCTCATCTGGGGTAAGCCCTCTTCTAACTTTTCCTAACAGTTTAATCCCATTTTCTCTTAAAGCTTCCTGAAAAAGATGAAGCGTATAATCGGTTGGCTCCCAAACACTTACCCGATAGGTTTTCTTTTTTGAACCAATCGGAATTTCACCAGAAACGACTACCGTATTGTTACCATGTTCTCTTTTAACAGTAATATCTTCTTCTTCTACATTCGCTGGAACTGTCACTGTTTTATTAACAATAGTGACGTAATCAATTGGTATACTTGATGAGATTAGTCCCCTTTCGTTTATTTTTTGACTAGGACTTAATTCGAACTTTATTGTACCTGCATCATAATCCATATCAGGTGCGAACGTTAATGCCGAAATCGCAGAACCATAATTCATGGTCTCATCGCTCCAAGGGAGATCAATGGAATACCGGACATCATCATACCAAGTGTCATCTCCGACCAGATCACCACGGATCATTTTTACACCTTTTTGCTTAAGAGCAGCAACCATTTCATCGATATCTTCTTTTAATAGCGTAGGGTCTCCTTTTCCTCGAACAAAAAGGTTTCCATTTAATACCTTCCACTTAATTCTCCCGTCTGTTCGTAATTCAGTTTCGAATGTATAGTCCTCTCCTAAAACCTCTAATGCGGCAACAGCTGTAAGTACTTTCATATTCGAAGCCGGACGTAATCGTTTTGAACCAGCATATTCATACAACAACTTTCCCGTCTCTGCAGACCGAATGCTTATACTGGCTTGACCACCATTTAAATTAGCATCATTTTCAATTAGACGGTTAAGCTCTTGTGTCACATTATCCATTTGGATAGCTGCATGAATGGTGGGTGTATACAAAAAGACAGCAGTTAACAAAGTGACTAAAACATAGCAAACCTCACGCATAATTTATTCCTCTTTTCTATTCTTTAACTTATTTTTGGGGTTGTACCATTTGATATTAGTTAGTATGTAAAATGAAGAATCAACCAATTCAAATTAAAAATAAACGATGTATTTCAGGGAAGATTATAAAATGTACGTAGGTATACTAAACGTACGAGGAGACAAAGCCCAAATATGGAAGGTGACCTATCATGGAGTCAGAAGAACTAAGAGATAAAATCACAATTGAAGACGAGAGTGGAGCGACGAAAGATTATTCGGTCGAAGCGTTATTTGATATGGAAGAAAACTCTTATGCCCTTTTGACTTCTGGCGATGAAACTGTCGTTATGAGAATAGAAGAAGAAGAAAATGATCAGTACCTTGTAGGAATAAGCGATCCAAATGAAAGAGATTCAATTTTACAAGCATATGAGATAGCTGTTGAAGCGAACCCTGCTGAATAACCTTAATGTCAAAGTGAGGTGATTGCAATGCCAAATGAAGAGAGTGGCGTGAGAGAACATGTTCGAATGGGCCAAGGAGGAACAATGGGCTTATTTGGTTTAACAGGTCCTGATGAAATCGCTGATTATAAGTTAACCTCTAAAAAAGCAACAACAGGACAAATTGATAAAGAGTACGATGGTGCCACAGTTACATCAAAAGAAACATCTCAACGGACAGGCCAGTAAAAGACAAGACTACACTTCCCATCATAGGTAGTGTAGTCTTGCTCGTTGGGTTTATTAACTTTTAAAATTCCAAAATAACTACGGTAAATGAAATTATAAGTCCTCTTTAAATAGGCAATAGTAAAAATATCGTTACAGCAATGAGTACTGTGTTGACTAGCGTTTCACCAATTAAAGAGCCTGTTTTTACGTAAACCGGCGTGCGCACTTTCCATTTTAATGGATAAAATAATTTAACACCTTGTGGAGTCATTGCATCAAGGATAATATGACTGCCAACACCTGTTAGCAACCCTAATTGCAGCGCGCCTATCCAAGGATATTGCAATTGGTCCGTAAGTAGGTAAAGTGCAAAAAGAAATAATAAGCTATGACTGAGCGACCGATGGCCAAAAACTTTGCTGAACACCGTTGATAATAAAGGCAGTCTCCTTCCAATCATTGAATTGGGATGGCAAATATCGGGGATGATTGCACCAACTATAGCTCCACTATAAAATAAGACTGGATCAGTAATGGTTAAATTAAATTGGTTTTCTATAATAACGGCTGCCGTTATACCACCAATGATATGTGTAGTTCCTTTCATGAAGCTTCCCCTTTTTAGTTTACATAATATTATTACTGTAATTCGGTTTTATTTTAAAAAACTGATGAGTTTAATCCTCATCAGTTTTTTGTGTAGTATCAATCTCTTCTCGTACTTCTAAGACTTCCCCAGCACTTGTAACATCAATGATGAACGATCCGTTGTTATAGCGATCACTGTTCTTATAACTAGAAGCTTCAATGTGTTCCATTTGTCCTTTTGCCGTAACAACAACAAATTGACCGTTGGATTTTTTAACCTTTTTACAAGCGATCACTCGATGTGGGTTGGACTTTAACTCTCGTAACATCACAAGCCCACGTTTCGCTCTATTTGATTTATCAAACTCCGTAATTGATATTTTCTTTACAGCTCCTCGCTGTGTAACAATGATAAACTCTACTTTTTTCTCAACCTTAGAAAACGTTGAAGCGTCAACAACGTAATCCTCTTCTTTTAAATTAATGCCTTTTACACCCGCTGCTCTTTGCCCAACTAAATTAATTTCATCTTCATTTAACCACAAGCCAAAACCAAGGTGAGTAGCAATAAATAAATCTTCATTACCGTCCGTTAACATTACAGATACTACTTCATCGTCACCTTTTAACTTCAACGCCATTAGAGGTTTTGAATAGCGTTGTGCTTGATAAAGAGATAGTTGCGACCTCTTAGCCATTCCATTTTTCGTGATAAAAAGTAGCGATAATTCTTCTTTAAATTCTTTGATTGACATTGCTTTTACAATTTCATCATCTGAATTGTACCCACTTACAAGATTAGCCACATGCTGTCCATTTTCTTTCCATCTAATATCAGGAAGTTGATGAACCGGAATATATAAATAATTTCCGGATCTCGTAAATAAGATCAATGTTTCAGTCGTATTCATTTCAAAATGGGTAAGAAGATAATCTCCTTCTTTCATTCCAGGGTCTTCCCCATTTGAGGCTGTATATGAACGAATACTAGTACGCTTAACATATCCCTCTTTTGTCACCGTTACCATAACATCTTCCGAAGCAATTAACACTTCCATATTGATTTTGATTTCTTCTATTTCTTTTTTAATCACTGTACGTCTTGGATCTGCAAACTGCTTTTTAATTGCTAGTAAATCCTTTTTAATAACTTGAATAAGCTTCTTTTCACTTGCAAGGATAGCTTCTAATTCATGGATACGACGTTCAAGTTCTGCAGCCTCTTCTTCAAGAGTTGTAATATCAGTATTGGTTAACCGATAAAGCTGCAAGGTAACAATAGCCTCAGCTTGAGCTTCTGTAAAATCATATTTGGCTATTAAATTATCTTTCGCATCTTTTTTATCTTTTGATCCACGGATTGTACTAATCACTTCATCTAGGATAGAAATGGCTTTGATGAGCCCTTGCACTATGTGCTGACGGTCGAGAGCTTTTTTAAGATCGTATTTTGCTCGCCTTGTAGCGACCAATTTTTGATGTTCAATATATGCTTGAATTAATTCTTGGAGGCCCATTAACTTAGGAGCTTTATTTGCAATTGCTACCATATTAAAATTATATGTAACTTGTAAATCAGTATTTTTAAGTAAATAGTTTAATATGGCCGTAGCATCTGCTTCTTTTTTTAGCTCAACGACGATACGCAATCCTGTACGGTCTGTGTCATCTCTTACCTCAGCAATTCCATCTACTTTTTTATCAAAGCGAAGCTCATCCATCTTCTTCACTAAATTGGATTTTACAACTTCATATGGTATTTCTGTAATGACGATTTGTTCACGACCACCCCGAAGTTCTTGTACCTCCGTTTTTGAACGCACAATCACTTTCCCTTTTCCTGTCCGATATGCTTGTCGAATTCCATCGATACCTTGAACAATACCACCGGTTGGAAAATCGGGTCCTTTGACAACCTCAAGTAAATCATCGAGCGTCGTGTTCGGCTTTTCCATTTGCATAATCACACCATCAATAATCTCGCCCAAGTGATGTGGTGGAATATCTGTTGCATACCCGGAAGAAATACCTGTAGAACCGTTTACTAATAAATTAGGAAACATTGCTGGCAAAACGACTGGTTCATCCTCTGAATCATCAAAGTTAGGGATGAAATCAACCGTTTCGCGATCGATGTCACGTAATAGCTGAGATGCTATTTTGGATAACCGTGCTTCAGTATAACGCATCGCAGCAGGTGGGTCACCATCAATAGATCCATTATTACCGTGCATATCAACCAAAAGATTACGTACCTTCCACTCTTGACTCATACGGATCATCGCCTCATACACTGAGGAATCTCCGTGTGGATGATAGTTCCCGATAACATTACCAACGGTTTTGGCTGATTTACGGAAAGGTTTATCCGCTGTGTTTCCATCCTTGAACATGGCATATAAAATTCGACGCTGAACTGGCTTCAAACCATCTCTTGCATCAGGTAATGCACGCTCTTGAATGATATATTTACTGTAGCGACCAAAACGGTCGCCAATGACTTCTTCTAAGGGAAGGTCTAAGTAACGCTCTGTTTGTGCCAAGCTTACTCCTCCTCAATGATTGCTAAGTTTTCATTTTCTAAGATGTTTGAGTCTTCTTCCATTCCAAATGCAACGTGAGACTCAATCCATTTACGTCTAGGTTCTACCTTATCCCCCATCAATGTTGTTACACGCTTCTCTGCACGCGCTGCATCGTCGAGCTTTACTCTGATTAGGGTTCTTGTCTCTGGGTCCATTGTCGTCTCCCAAAGCTGAGTTGCATTCATTTCACCTAGCCCTTTATAACGTTGTAATGTATACCCACGCCCAACTTTTTTTATCGCTTTATCTAATTCGCGTTCATCCCAAGCATATTCAATTACTTCTTTTTTTCCACTGCCTCTACTTACCTTATAAAGAGGGGGCAATGCGATATATATCTTCCCAGAATCAAACAACGGACGCATATACCGGTAAAAGAACGTGAGCAAAAGTACTTGAATATGGGCACCATCTGTATCTGCATCAGTCATAATTACAATTTTATCATAATTAACATCGTCCAAATTGAAATCAGAACCTACTCCAGCACCAATCGTATGGATGATCGTACGGATTTCTTCGTTTTTCATAATATCCTCAAGCTTAGCCTTCTCAGTATTAATGACTTTACCACGTAATGGCAGAACGGCTTGGAACTTACGATCACGGCCTTGTTTCGCAGAGCCTCCAGCAGAGTCTCCCTCAACTAAGTACAGTTCATTTCGATGTGGATTTTTTGATTGAGCAGGTGTAAGCTTACCACTCAAGAGAACATCTCTTCGCTTACTTTTCTTCCCGTTTCGCGCATCTTCCCGAGCTTTTCTCGCTGCTTCCCTAGCCTGTTGTGCTTTCAGTGCTTTTTTGATTAGCATGGAACTTACGTCTGGATTTTCTTCAAAGAAATAAGACAACTTTTCTGATACAACGCTATCCACGGCAGATCGTGCTTCTGAGGTTCCTAGTTTTCCTTTAGTTTGCCCTTCAAATTGAAGCTTCTCTTCAGGAACTCGGACAGAGATGATCGAAGTGAAACCTTCACGAATATCTGAACCATCTAAATTCTTATCCTTTTCTTTTACTATTTTCGCTTTCCTAGCATATTCGTTTACCGCTCGAGTCATTGCAGTTTTGGCACCAAGTTCATGCGTTCCTCCATCTTTTGTCCGAACATTGTTGACAAAGGAAAGCACATTTTCTGTATAGCCATCGTTAAATTGAAAAGCAAACTCCACTTCGATGTTATTTTGTTCACCTGAAAAAAAGACAACAGGGCATAATGTTTCTTTATCCTCATTTAAATATTCCACGAACGCCTCTATACCATTTTCAAAGCAGAATTCTTGTTTTGAACCTTCTCCTCGTAAATCAACTAATTCTATACTAAGTCCTTTTAATAAAAATGCAGCTTCACGTAGTCGCTCTGTTAATGTTTCACTGTTGTATGCTATCGCATTAAAAATAGTTGGATCTGGTTTAAAATGAATCGTCGTACCAGATTTACGCGTTTTGCCTGTTTTTTCAAGGGTCGTAACTGGTTTGCCTCCATTTTCAAAACGTTGCTTATAAATGTGACCGTCCCGTTTAATTTCAACAACTAACCATTCCGATAACGCATTCACGACTGAAGCCCCAACACCGTGAAGACCGCCACTTGTTGCATAGCCTCCTTGCCCAAACTTCCCACCGGCATGAAGAACCGTAAGAATTACTTCAGGTGTTGGCTTCCCCGATTTGTGTATCCCTGTTGGCATTCCTCGTCCTTCATCACTAACAGAAATACTGTTGTCACGATGAACTGTAACATTTATGTAAGATCCGTGTCCTGCTAAGGCTTCGTCAACGGAATTATCTACTATTTCATATACAAGGTGATGGAGACCACGCGCATCTGTACTACCAATGTACATCCCCGGACGCTTCCTTACAGCCTCAAGACCTTCTAATACTTGTATTGCATCATCGTTATAATCCAAATGTTGTTTCTTAGCCAAAGTTGCTACTCCTTTCAACATGCCACTATTACATTGTAGCATAAACGAACAAGCGTTTCTATTTCTCTAACACTGTTGCTTAATCTATTGTAGCGATAATTTCAGTATTCGCAACCTCTTTTCCAACCACCGTGCATTTCGTTGTTTAATTCGACAGAAAAAGGAGTTGATACAAAAGGGGTATGTATATAGCCTTTTACATCAACTCAAACAAACAAATCAAGAAGCTACAAGTACGTAATAAGAAAACCCATATCCTTAGGATGAGGACCTTTTACGTATTTAAAAGCCTCTACAACTTTTTACTTCCACTTTGCATGTTCAACTTTTATGCATCGATTCATTACCGTCTTAATTCCATTATCTTTTAGCATTTTATATGCTTCCTCATTTTCTACACCTAGTTGCGCCCAAAAAGCTTTTGCTCCAACTTCAATCGTTTCCTTCGCAACTTCTGGAAGGTGTTCACTTCTTCTAAACACATTTACAATGTCAATTTCTCCATCAATTTCCTTTAAAGAACCTACTGCCTTCACTCCAAGCACTTCATCAACAACAGGATTAACAGGAATAATTTCATAGCCAGCCTTTTGCATGGCTTCTGTTACCATATACGACGTTCGTTCTGGATTTGAAGAAAGACCGACCACCGCAATTCTTTTACTTTCTTGAAGCATTTGTTTAATTTCTTCATTACTAGGATTTTGAATACTCAAATCGCTCACTCCCCTAATTAGATCACTTACCTTTTCAGCATGATCCTTATCTATTCCTGCAATAACAGGAAAGAAATGTTTAATTTCATTTTTCAAGCAGAAACTATTGATATGAATATGTAGTATAGGAGGACACAAATTATGAAAATTCGTCCAGCCTTGCTGATGTTACGATCATATTTTTGGTTTATTCCTGCTTTGTACGGAGCAGGTTCCATTATATTAGCAAGTATCAGTATTGTACTTGATTCATCTGTCAACCACAGTTTTTTCCCTGCTTTTCTCACCGTTGACTTAAACTTAGCTCATAGATTATTAAGTACAATAACATCCTCATTGTTAACAATGACAACTATTTCATTTTCAACCATAATGGTCGTCCTTACCACCTATTTGTCACAATTTTCTCCACGGACAATGCAAGATTTTTTAACAGATAAACATACACAAAGAATTCTTGGTGTATTTATTGGTGGATTCGTGTATTCATTAGTCTTATTGCTATTAATGAACGAGTCTAATAAGCAATTTCTATTTATCTCCCCTACATTAGCTGTTATATATGCATTGATTTGTGTTGGTTTTTTTGTTTTCTTCGTTCACCACGTTGGAAGATGGATCCAAGTAAGCAATTTAATCCATCATATCACCAAAAATACGATTGATACAATTCATGATAACTATTTAGATAACAACAAGGAGGCTCCTGATGAACCGTGGAAAGATTGGGAAAGTGAAGAGTTAAACTTAGTAGAACCAACCTATCTTCACGCTAAGAAATCAGGTTACTTACTAGTCATTGAGTTAGAAGAATTAGTAAAAAGAGCAAGTAAGGATGAAATTATCATAAAAATTGAAGTAGGTCTTGGTGACTATGTTGAAGAAGGAACAAGCTTTTTGTCTTTTTGGGGTAGCACACAACATGTTAATGTTGAGCTTTACCATCGTTTATTTCATGTCGGCGATGAACGAGCAACGATTCAAGATATTGATTTCGGGCTTACAAAACTAGTAGAAATTACGTTACGAGCCCTTTCACCAGGGACAAATGATCCCAATACCGCGATAAGTGGTATCCGAGCCCTTGCAAGAATTTTAACTATATTAGCTAAAAAGAACCTTCATCGTTCCTATTATAATGACGAACATGAAAGTCTTCGTGTTATTGTCAGGCAAAGACATTTCGAAGATTACCTTTATCGTTGCTATTACCAAATCCGCCATTATGGAATTGAGGATATATCAGTAGTTGCTGCAATGATCGAATCGTTACAATACATTGCCTCGCAAAATGATAGAAGAACAAAGGACATGATTTGGAAATTCTCAACATATATTCAACAAGGGATAAAAAAGGAATCCTTATTGGATCTTGATAGAACATTTTTAAACGAAAAGTTACAGCAATTAGCCGTTTATACAGAGCATACAAAAGATTATCACCATCTATAATTAAACAACTTAAAACGAAATCACCTCACTATTTGAAAGAATTCTATTGATTATTAACATATATAGCTTTTAGAGCTCATATAATTGGACAAATGAGTGATAAACTCTATTTAATTAAAACAATGATCGGTGGTGCTTATTTTGAAGATTATTTCTTGGTATGCTCATAAAGAGACTAAAAATGATAAGAAAAATGACAAAGCATTAGAAAAGCCAGCACTAAAAGATATGTTTAAAATAAAGAAAAATGATCGGGAAAATAAATAACCAAATAGTACGCAAAAGGTCTAATCTCCCCTACTTCTGAGATTAGACCTTTTTTTATGTTGTAATAAAGCTTGTCTCCTAAATAGTATCACACCTACAAGAAACAACCTCTTTTATTAACTCTTCCATATATCTGCTACTATTTTAAATGAGCGTAAACGGTCTTGATGATGATACATATGGCTGTTCAATATAAATTCATCTGCTCGTGTTTCATCCAAAAAAGAGTGGAACTTTTCTTTAACCACATTAGCATTTCCAATAATCGATGATCGTAATTGTTGCTCTACTACCTCTTTTTCATAGGTCGTCCAAATATCATCCATTGTCTCAACAGGAGGGTCTAATGGTGCAGGACGTCCTCTTAATCGATTTAAAATACGCTGCTTGTGAGAGGTTGCTATTTTTTGCGCTTGTTCGTCCGAATCCGCTGCGATAACATTGACTCCCACCATAACATAGGGTTTTTCTAGTACAGCAGATGGTTTGAAATTGTTTCGATATAACTCTAATGCTCCAAGAGTATTGTCTGGTGAGAAATGGCTTGCAAATGCAAATGGTAATCCTAACTCAGCTGCAAGTTGAGCACTAAAGCCACTTGATCCAAGTAACCAAATCGGTATGTTTAGCCCTTCACCTGGAATGGCTCTCACACTAGGGTTTTCAACTATTGGTTGAAAGAAAGATCGTAGTTCTTCTAAATCTGCTGGAAAATCATGCCCAAAACGTTTATCTCTTCGAAGGGCTTGCACCGTTGTCTGATCGGTCCCAGGTGCTCTTCCTAATCCTAGGTCAATTCGTCCAGGATAGAGCGATTCTAACGTTCCAAACTGTTCAGCTACCATTAAAGGAGCATGGTTAGGTAGCATAATCCCACCCGATCCAACCCGAATCTTCGACGTTCCTTGTGCAACATACCCAATTAAAACAGTTGTTGCCGAACTAGCAATACCAGGCATGTTATGATGCTCAGCTAGCCAGTAACGATGAAATCCCAAATTCTCAACATGCTTTGCTAAATCTAAAGTGTTTTTAAATGAATTTGTAGGGCTTCCGCCTTGGACAATAGGTACAAGGTCAAGAACAGATAACTTTATATCTTTAAGTTCCCTACGTTTAGAATTTTGATTAAGCATATATTCCTCCTTCAATTATCTCTCCTAGGTATCTTACAGTTGAAGCTAACGCATTACCTTTATTTTAGCAAATAAAAGATCCTGATCGAGTTTAAAACAACAGTTTGTAATACTGTCGTTAGTAACAACATTTTTATTAGGCGAATATAGTAACAGGAAATTACTTAAAGGGAGATGATGATGACGATCTTTATCCACCAAGGCAATAATAACCACTTAGGTCCTTCCGATATTAATATTGTAATTGACGTCATTCGTGCTTTCACTGTTGCTCATTATGCTTTTATAGCAGGAGTTACAAACATATCCCTCGTTAAAACAAAAAGCGAGGCATTTGCACTCAAAGACGCTTGCCCAAATTATTTATTAGCTGGTGAAGAAAATGGTATCGCAATCGCTGGATTTGACTTAGATAACTCTCCTAAAAAAATATCACAAGAAAGGTTGACTGATAAGAAACTTGTCCAAAAAACAACAAACGGAGTAAAAGCCGCCTTGCATTCTTTAAATACAAAACACCTTTTGGTAACAGGGTTTTCAAATGCAAAAACAACGGCTAATTATGTCAGACGGTTATGTTCTAAGGCAAAAAGTGACCTTACCATTAACATCGTTGCTTCACACCCTACAGGAGATGATGATTTAGCTTGTGCAGAATATATAAAAGGAATCATCTTAGGAAAAGAGACAATCTCCTCTACAGATGTAATAAGAAGAATCAAAGGTTCACAGGTCGCAAAGAAATTTTTTGATGTAACGAATCCAGATTTTGATGTTGAAGATATTAAGCTTTGTACGTTGGAGAGAAACACTGACTTTATTATGCGCGTCAATAAAACCACCCCAATACCGATGATTGAGAGGGAAAACGTATGAATATAACAACTACATCTGGATTATCCCTTCCGGACAGGCAACAAAAACCACGAAATATTGGCCTGACTATCTTAATTGATAACGGTATATCGTTAAATACTTTTAAAGACACAATCACTAGCTCTTTTGAATTTATAGACTTTGTTAAATTTGGTTGGGGGACATCGATTATTACGCGACAACTACAGGAGAAAATAGATTACTTACATGATTATGCCATTGATTTTTTCTTCGGAGGAACACTTTTCGAGAAGTTTTTAAGCCAGCGAAAAATTGATCAATTTTTCACCTATTGCCAACAGTATCAATGTAAATACATTGAAATATCAAACGGAACAATTGATATTTCAAATAAAGAGAAAGCAAAATTTATAACTGATTTTTCAAAGGATTTTAAAGTATTTAGCGAGGTAGGCAGCAAAGATTGCGAGAAATCTGATCGGTATTGCGACTCAGAATGGATTGAGTACATTCTTGAAGACGTTGAAGCCGGCTCCACAAAAGTCATTACCGAAGCAAGAGAAAGTGGCACTAGTGGTATTTGTCAAAGTAACGGAGATCTGCGAACAGATGTAGTTGAAGAAATTTTCTTATCGGACCTCAATAGGAGTCAAATCATTTTTGAAGCGCCAAATAAGAAGATGCAAACATTTTTCATTAAAAAATTTGGTACTAATGTTAACTTAGCAAATATCCCATTTACTGATGCTTTATCATTAGAGACACTGCGATTAGGTTTACGTTCAGATACACTTACTTTATTTGACTAGGAGGAATTCATGGATGCGGGATCAAAATAAATTGTTTCACCTTGCTATACCTTGCAAAGACTTAGACGAAACAGTTGAATTTTATGAAAAACTAGGTTGTACACTTGCAAGAAGATATACGGACCGTGTGACGTTTAATTTCTTTGGTGATCAAGTCGTTTGCCATCTTAGCCCCAACAATATTGATGATTCACCTACTATGTATCCACGGCACTATGGAATAACTTTCACGAACAAAGATGAATTTCTTCAAAAGCTAGCGATTGCCCAACAAAACAAACTTCCATTCTTCCAAGAATTGACCACTCGCTTTTCGGGTAAACAAGAAGAACATCTTCTTTTCTTTCTAATTGACCCTGCGAATAACCTCATAGAATTCAAATTTTATCAGGACGATTCAATGGTTTACTAAGTATCACAAAATCCCTGAACAGAGATTTGGAAGGCTTTGTTCACTACGCGCCTTGAGAGGAGTTGTCAATCCCTCTCAAGGCGTTTAATATGTGTAGCAACTTCGCACATTGTTTAGGGGTTATCAGACATTTCCCGATACTATCGTCAGTAAAACGATACTACTAAATCTATTGCTGGAATTGATTCGGGTTATGTTGAATGTGGTTTATCGGACTATGGCCTTGATTCATCGGTTGGATCTGAGCCTGCGATAAGCGTTGATTTTCTTGAATTATATGATTGCACATTTGTAAGACTTGTTGTATTTGTTGACCAGCCATACTTTCATGTTGAGCAATCTGTTGAAGTTGGCTTGTCACTTGCTTTAACTTGGCAGCATGCTGCTGCTCCATTTGTTGCATTTGATGTAACATTTGTTGCAATTGACTACTAACATTCGATTGAGCCATCGGATTCATATGATTTTGTTGTTGATACATACTAAACCTTTATCGCACTAAAATATGTATCGTCATTGATCTAATCATTAACTTCTTTGGTATAAAACGTCTTTAGATTCTTAATCAAATATTTTCACCCAGCTCGTCTATAGGGTAGAATCTTCTTAGGGATTAATTGAATAGATAAACAGGTAGACATACACAGTATAAGTATGACTTGTGAAGGGATGATGTGATGTGAATGCCATTGTTTTTGATCTAGAACTTATTAAACGGTTTAAAAAAGGGCAACCAAGTGAAATTGTTGAGATTGGCGCTTGTAAAATTGATTTGCAGAAAAAAGAAATAATTGACCACTTTCAGCAATATCTAGTTCCTAAACGAGGATACATTTCAAAAAGTACGCGGAAATTTATTAAAATGAAAGAAGAAGATTTAAAAAATATGGTCACTTTCACAAGTGCTATAGAGCGTTTTACTGATTGGATTGGGGATAATTATTTTTTATGCTCATGGGGAAAAGACGATCGAGCTCACTTTATTAATCAATCCGTACAAAATAAACTCGACCTATCTTGGTTAAAAAATTATAATGATATCCAGAAACCAATTGGTCGTTTGCTATCGGATAATACTAACAATCAATTAGGATTAAAAAACGCGCTAAGAATTGCCGGAATTGAGCCAACAGGGAAAGCACATAGAGGGATCGATGATGCTATTAACACAGCTTCGCTGTTTATAAAGTTTATCGAGCGTATTGAGTTACAAGAAAATGAACTCTCTTCTAAAGAAATCAAAAATCATTATAAACAGTACAAACGATCTAGATTTCGGCACAAAGATAAGAATACTTCTAAGAATCATTCCAACTCTTCCTCAACGACCCTCAAATAAAATTTCTAGCAAGTGGTTTACGCCAACGAGGTTGTTTAAGTTCATTTCTTCCTCCAATAATTGATATTGGTAGATTTAACTGATACAACCTCTATGCCTCTACATGTAACATCAACAAAAGTTAGCACCTCATAATGGATTCAAATGACTACTCTCAATTCCCTTACCATTATCTTATAATAGTATCTACCTTCAAATGTAGTTTAATGGTAAGATACAAGAAAATAGTCATTAAAATGGGGGGCTTATAAATTTGTTAAGGCGATTCACCAAATCGAAAAAGAAAATCTTTATCTATTTTTTGATTGCGATGATTCCTGCTATCTTTGTAAGCCATATAATCGCTGTTCAAAAAGTTCAGGAGAAGGATGTTCAATATATGATTAGCGCTCAAAGTAGCGCGACTCTACATATGAATGATATTGATAAATTTATTGGCGAGACCATAAGTCGGCTAGATATGTTGGCTACGTTAGTCGATATTAACCAAAATGACCTATCGGTTGTTCAAGAAATTTTCGAGAGAACGATTAAAACTGATGTGCGTTTTTCAGGCTTTTATTGGGCAAATCCAGAAGGTGATCTACTTATAGGAAATAATGACTTATCAAATCCAATAAATATTTCTGATAGAGAGTATTTTCAACAAGCACTCAAAACCAGGAACTATACAATTTCACCTGCGCACTTTGGTAGAGTCACAGATCGTTTTATTATTACAATCGCTGTTCCAGTATTTCAAGATGACCTCATTAACGGGGTGTTGCTTGGGAGTTTACGGATTGACAAAATAGAGGAAATGGTAAAAAGGAATATGAAAGATGAAACGATCTCTGTCATAGAGGAATCGAGCCAAATTCTTTTTGAATCCGCACCTCCTCCTTCTGATAAAACCTTTAGTTTTACAATGGAATCAAACATAGTACCTTGGTCTATTAAGACGTATGTGGCTCCTGAGGACAACAACCTTTATCAGCGAGAATTCATTACACATTTGGGATTATTCCTTATTGTAACTCATATCATTTATTTACTGTTGCAACTCATCTTACTAAAAAGACGTGTCAAATTTGAACAAGCGCAAAATAATATGCAAAAATTACAATTAGTTGAAAATCTTGCAGCAAGTACAGCTCATGAAATTCGAAACCCTTTAACTGGGATTAAGGGGCTCATTCAGTTACTTAGTGAAAAGTATTCTGATCGTAAGGACCAGTTATACTTTGAAATTATTCAAGATGAAGTGAATAGGATTAATACAATTGTTAGCGAATTACTCCTATTAGGAAAACCAACAGCGCACACATTAAGAGTTTACAATGCAAATGGAATTATAAAAGAAATAGAACCCATTTTAAGGTCTGAAGCAAATTACAATAGTGTAGATCTTACAATCATATATTCAGAAGAAGAACTTCCAATTTCGTGTGTAGGAGATCATCTAAAACAAGTCATCCTTAATTTACTCAAGAACTCTTTAGAAGCAATTGACCGAAATGGAGAAGTTACGATTTCCCTCAAAAAACACAAGCAGAATTGTATCATAACAGTGTCTGATAATGGCAGTGGTATGCCAAAAGGAGTATTAAATCAAATATTTAATCCATTTTTCACATTGAAAGAACATGGTACAGGGTTAGGCTTAGTTGTATGTAAGCGCATTGTACAATCATATGGTGGGGAAATTACGATTGAAAGTCAGCTAAATCAAGGAACAACCGTTGTACTTCATATCCCCTTAGCGAAAGAAAATAATGACAACAACCTTCACATTCACGACATCTAAATGTGAAGGCTTTTCCTATATTTCTTACCTTTGAAACCCTTCTAATTTATTGAAGAATTCATTTAGAAACTTATAAAATAATTTTTCTGTAGGTAATAGTTGACGTTCTTTCGGTATAATTAAACCTACGGTACGTTGAACATTAGGTTCAACAATAGGTATCTTTACAGTAGCATGTGGTACAGTATCAACGAGGGTCACTTCAGGAATTAAAGTGATGCCAAGGCCTGCTGATACTAACCCTTTTAATGCATCTATATCATCTCCCTCAAACGAAACGACGGGATGAAATCCAAATTCAGAACAAGCATTAACTATTAGATCCCTAAGAACATACCCTTTTGGAAGTAAAATAAAGGGTTCGTCTTTTAATTCATTTAAGGTTAATGTTTTCCGATCTGCAAGCGAATGATTGAACGGCAAAAGTGCAACCACATTTTCTGTAAACAATATCTCGCTTTTTACTTTTTTTTCCTTGAATGGAACTGGCCCAATTAATGCCATATTAAAATCTCCCTTAACAACACCTTCAATTAAATCATAATAAGATGCTTGTTTAAGCTGAAATTTAGCATCGGGATAAAGCTTTCGAAACGCGACAATTGCAGTTGGTAACGTATAAGCAGCCATACTAATTGGAAAAGCTATTCGTATTGTCCCCTGCTCTGGATCAAGGTGTTCCCTTACTTCAAGTCGGGCATTTTCAATGATATTTGTTGCTTGTTGCATTCGTTCAAGAAACATTCTTCCAATCGGCGTTAGTCTTACCCTTCTGCCTTCTCTAATGAAAAGGTCAACTCCGAGCTCTTCTTCTAAATTGTAGATTTGCCGACTAACAGCTGATTGGGCTACATGTAATGCTTCTGCCGCTTCTGTAACATGCTCTCGTTTAGCCACTTCCATGAAATATTTAATTTGTCTTAATTCCATAACATTCCATCTACACCTTTCATCTCATTGCGGCATGAATATTATCTATTTTTAATATTGTTTAGATCGTTTATTAATAATAAAATACACCATAACACCAAGATTAACAAATATGTAGTTTCAGGTCTTTATTTTCTTATTTCTAACTTTGGGGGAATTAAAACATGCTTACATTAGAGAAAATCAACCAGCCAGAAGTTCAATTGGCGAAAGAATATGTGGATAAAACCTACGAATTGGTATTAAAACGCAATCCGAATGAAACAGAATTCCATCAGGCTGTAAAAGAAGTTTTTGATTCTTTAGTGCCTGTTCTTGCTAAAGATCCAATTTATATTAAGCACAATATTCTAGAAAGAATTGTTGAGCCAGAGAGAGTTATAAGCTTCAGAGTACCTTGGGTAGATGATCAAGGCGCTGTTAAAGTGAATCGCGGATTCCGTGTTCAGTTTAACAGTGCAATTGGACCTTATAAAGGTGGGCTTCGTTTTCATCCTTCGGTTAACGCCAGTATTGTTAAATTTCTTGGTTTTGAACAAATTTTCAAGAACTCTTTAACAAACCAACCAATTGGTGGTGGTAAAGGTGGTTCAGACTTTGATCCAAAAGGGAAGTCAGACGGTGAAATTATGCGTTTTACTCAAAGCTTCATGAGTGAGCTTTGTAAATACATCGGGCCAGATACCGATGTGCCTGCTGGTGATATTGGTGTTGGAGCTAGAGAAATTGGCTATATGTTTGGACAATATAAAAAAATCCGTGGTGCATATGAAGCGGGCGTGTTAACAGGTAAAGGTTTATCATATGGTGGAAGCATTGGAAGAAAAGAAGCAACGGGATTTGGAACGGTATACTTTGTAGAAGAAATGCTAAAAGACAACGATCTTAGCTTTAATGGAAAAACAGTTGTCGTATCAGGTTCGGGCAATGTTTCTATTTATGCAATAGAAAAAGCACAACAGCTTGGTGCCAAAGTAGTAGCATGTAGTGATTCAGGTGGATATATCTATGATCCTAACGGTATTAACCTTGATACGGTTAAACAATTAAAAGAAGTAGAAAGCAAAAGAATTAGTGAATATGTAAATCAACATCCAGATGCCAAGTATGTTGAAGGCTGTTCTGGAATTTGGACAATCGCATGTGATATCGCTCTTCCTTGTGCGACACAAAATGAAATAGATGAAGTTTCTGCCAATACTTTAGTTAAAAATGGTGTCATTGCTGTTGGTGAAGGTGCGAACATGCCAACAACGTTAGAAGGCATTGACGTTTTCCATAACAATAATGTACTTTTCGGTCCAGCAAAAGCTGTAAATGCTGGTGGTGTAGCAGTTTCTGCATTGGAAATGGCTCAAAACAGCATGAGGCTCTCTTGGACATTTGAAGAAGTCGATTCAAAATTACAAGAAATTATGACTGATATTTATAAAAGCAGTGTAACTGCTTCTGAACAATACGAAGTTCCAGGTAACTTAGTTGTTGGAGCAAATATTGCAGGCTTTAAAAAAGTTGCTGATGCTATGATTGCACAAGGAGTACTATAATTAGTTAGATCAATAAAAGGAGTGATTCATCAACTGCATTCAGCAATTGATGAATCACTCCTTTTTTATTATTCACCTCCATTACTCGTCCTTTTTTATATTATCTTACAACTCGTATATTAGAATCACTACTTCCCCCCTACCTCTTATCCCTTTTAAACTGTCTAGTATCGTAATCAAATTATCATATACTTTTACGGATGGAAGAATCTCTTTAATAAAGTACTATAGATGTGAGGGCATTACTTTTAGCATTATAAAGGAGTGATCTGAATGAAAAGAAAAGAGAATGTTGCAAACTTAGGTACTCGTTCGGTATGGGCTGGTGAAAAAGACTACCTCGTACATGGCGCGACTCAGGTCCCAGTAGTTCATAGTGTAGCATTTGGTTATAACGATATTGATCACTGGTTTCAAGTAGCTACCGGTAAAGCACCAGGTCATATATATGGGCGAAACACAAACCCTACTGTCCAAGCGTTTGAAGATAAAGTGAAAGATCTAGAAAGTGCAGCGGCAGTTACTAGCTTTTCAACAGGAATGGCTGCGATTAGTAATGCCTTATTAACGGTCCTTGTTCCTGGTGATCGTATTGTCTCCATTAGGGATACGTATGGTGGGACAAATAAAATTTTTTCTGAATTTTTACCGAAATTAAATATTGATGTAACCCTTTGTGAAACTGGAAACCATGAAGCCCTTGAAGAGGAAGTAAAAAAAGGCTGTAAGATTTTATATTTAGAAACCCCTACGAATCCAACAGTAAAAATAACGGATATTGAGAGAATGGTAAAAGTTGCACATGAAGCTGGTGCCCTCGTCTTTGTTGATAACACGTTCGCTACCCCTATCCTTCAAAATCCACTTGATTTTAATGTAGACCTTGTCATTCACAGTGCAACTAAATTCCTCGGTGGTCATGCCGATGCACTTGGTGGGGTAGTATGTAGTAATAACAAATCTTTAGTAGAAAGCATCTATCATTACCGTGAAATTAATGGCGCAAGTCTTGATCCTATGGCCGCTTATCTATTATTAAGGGGTATGAAAACGCTTCAGATACGTATTAAACAACAATGCGAAAGCGCCGATAAAATTGCACGGTTTTTGCAACAACATGAAAAAGTTGAAAGCGTCTTTTACCCTGGATTAGAAACACATCCAAATCATGAAATTGCGAAAAAACAAATGCGAGGCTTTGGGGGGATGTTAAGTTTCGCAGTAAAAGGTGACTTAGACTCTGTACGACAGTTTTTACCGAAATTAAAGTATGCAAATAAAGCAGCGAATCTAGGTGCAGTTGAGACCACAGTAGGACCTGCTCGTACAACTAGCCACATAGAAAATACACCTGAAGAAAGAGCAGCCCTTGGTATACCGGAAGGACTTGTACGGTACTCAGTCGGAATTGAAGATGTTGATGATTTAATTGCTGATCTAAAACAAGCATTAGATTATATATCTTAACACTAAATGGTATTTATCAAAAGTGAGAGCACCTCCCCTCTCACTTTTTTTATCATTTAGCTTAACTTTTTTCTATTCATTTTCCCCTACTTTTATGTAAAGGCTCCTAGTATAGAATTATAAAAAAAGGAAATGGTGGTAATAATGGTTTAAGTGATTAACAACATCATTTTAATAGTAAGGGGAAATGAATTTGGAAGTTTGGATGGGTTCTGAGGATTTACCGGTATATGGTTTTATCATACGCGCAATAATCGTTTATGCCTATATATTTTTAGTTGTTAAGATACTCGGTCAAAGATCGATGGTCGCGTTTCATCCGATTGACTTTATTTTTGCAGTGATTATTGGAGACGTCGTTGGAGAGCCATTATCTAGTGGAGATATAGCACTTACTGGGCCACTTGCTGCCGCCTCATTTATTGCTGGACTTCATTTAGCCTTGTCATACTTAGCACTGAAAAATGCTAGAATTAGACGATTCGTTGAAGCTGAACCGATTATTATTATTAAAAAGGGACATATATTAGTGGAAGAATTACGCAAAGCCAAAATTACAGTCGAGTCCCTCATGATGGATTTACGGTTAAATCATGCAAGTGAGTTATCAGAGATTGATTATGCGATATTAGAGCCAAATGGTCAAATTAGTGTTATTAAGAAAGCAAAATACGATAACATAACTCCTAGTGACCTTCATAAAGATCCACCAGATAGAGGGTATCCAAACATTTTAATTATTGAAGGAAAAGTAAATAACTTGAAATTAGAACGACTAGGACTTGACCATGAATGGTTAGAACAGCAAATCCGAAAACATGGTTTTGAAAATAAAGAGGAAATCTTTTTATTGACTGTTGATGAAAGATGCGAAAGAATTTTCGTGAGTGGCCAGTCACAAAAAGGCATTGTGTAACAAAATGAGGTTGGAGCTATACTTATCTTCAACCTCATTTTTGTTACACAAAAGTTCCTTTCTCCACTACTATATGGCTTCCATATCTCTTCACCTACAACAAAGCACTGCACCCCCAATTGGGATGCAGTTCATAAAACCTTTTAATGCAGTTGTATATTCGATAACTCAAATTGGTTATCATTCATATAACGCTCTACTAGGCTTGCTTCTTCTTCAGACAATCCTTCTAATTCTTGATCACAGACAATCACGGGGCCATATAATGCCTTTACTTGATTGTTTTTTATTTGGACTCCATCTTGATGACAGACAAAGCCATATTTCTTACCATCAAGTAAATAGCTAAGAATTTGCACTTCTCCATGAAAGTATGTTTCTAGACTACCGTCCAGTGCTTTGACCAATGGACTTTGTCTAGGTTGTATCTCGACAATACGCATTGATTTCACTCCGACTAAATTAATAGTATAAGTTTATCCAAATGCTACCTAGGTTAAACAGGTTTCATTAAAATTTATATAAGCGACGGTACTTTCCTTCTAGATAACGAATAAGTGGCTTGGAATCAATTCCTCCACCTGTGATATCTTTAATAATCTCAGCCGGCTTCTTCATTTTTCCATATTTATGTACTTTCTCAGTTAACCATTGACGAATTGGTACTAGATCACCTTGTTTGACTAAATCATCAAATTGTGGCAAGTCTTTGAGCATCGCTTCTTTTAATTGAGCTGAATAAATATACCCGAGTGCATAAGAAGGGAAATATCCAAACGCCCCGAAAGACCAGTGAACATCTTGTAAGACACCCTCTCCATCGTGAGACGGCCTAATACCTAAATATTCCTCCATTTTGTCATTCCATGCTTGTGGAAGCTCCGAAACTTCAATTCTCCCTTCCATTAACGCTTTTTCAAGTTCATAACGTAAAATTATGTGTAAACAGTAGGTTAACTCGTCACTTTCAATACGAATTAATGACTGTTTAGCTTGATTGATCGCAAAATAAAAATCCTCTAGTGGCACACTTGCAAACTGCTCCGGAGCATGTTTTTTTAATAAATCATAATTACGCTCCCAAAAACCATAATGCTTCCCTACAAACTTCTCCCAGAAAAGTGATTGAGATTCATGTATGCCCATTGAAGTTCCATCAGCAAGGGGCGTGCCGATTAACTCTTCTAAAATATTTTGTTCGTACAATGCATGGCCACCTTCATGAATAGTCCCAAACAATGCTACACGGAAATCGTCTTCGTTGTATTTCGTGGTGACCCTTACATCATGTGGATTAATCCCAATAGCAAAAGGATGGACAGTTTCATCTAATCTACCTGCATCAAAATCATAACCGATCTCTTTTAAAATTGCTAAACTTAGCTGTTTTTGATTTTCTTTTGGAAACTTCTTATAAAGAAAATCTGTTTTCGGTTGATTCGATGATTCCATGACCCCTTTTACCAATGGGACCAATTGATCTCGCAACTCACCAAAGACTTGATCAATTGTATCTACAAAAACACCAGGCTCATAATCGTCAAGCAACGTATTATATGGATGGCCTTCATACCCCCAATATTTAACAAACCGCTTTTTAAATTCAACTAATTTTTCTAAATTCGGTCGGAATAATTCAAAGTCAGCTTTTTCTTTTGCCTCTTCCCAAAGTGATTCAGATTGAGCTTGTAGCATCACGTATTCCTTGTATTCATCCTGAGGGATTTTTCGATTACGCTCATAGACTTTAAAGCATTCATCCACACATTTACGTGTAACTTCAGAAAGGTTATTATAGACTTCTTCACGACGTAATTGTTGAAGGTAATTCCCCATTTCAGCAGAGGTCGAGAGTGCGAATACTTCCGATGATAATGTACCAATTACTTCTGATCGCTGTGCTACGCCCTTTTTCGGGGCTCCTGTACGTGAATCCCATGCAAGAACAGCTAGTGCTTGTCCGTAGTCTTCAATCTTCTTAATATATTGTCTAAATTCCATTTCCAGGGTTTTCTCTGACATATATCTTCCACCTTTCAAAATGTCTTCTCATAAGTAATTCTCATTTAAACTAAGTTTACCTGCCATTACTTAGCTAAATGATAGAAAAAAGATGCTTGCTATGATATTGTTTTCACTAGTGAAGGAGGGAAACAATTGAATTTTACCATTACAAATTCTGCTATAGAATTATATAAAAATGAAATTCCACTTAAGAAAGGTGATTCATTAAGGTTATATGTTCGTGTCGGTGGCGTCGGATCAGGTGGATTTTCTGTTGGGGTTACAAAAGAAGAACCAAAGCCAACATCTTTCAAATTAAATAAAAATGGAATAACTTTCTTTATAAACGAAGATGACTTTTGGTATCTAGATGGGATGACCATTGATTATAACGAGGACCTTGGTTTTCTACAATTTTCAAACCCACAATTTGAACAATTAGACCACCCTGAGTAAATAGCTGAAAAAAAGGACGTTCTTACTTCGAACGTCCTTTTGCAATGTGAGTTGGAGGAATTTCAGCTTACTCCTTAGCTTCTTTCAGTTGGTGGTCAGCTTTTTCTATAAGCTCTTGTGACATTTCAAAGAAAGCCTGATCAACACCCGTTTGGTGCGCCATTGCTTTATGAAGTTGTTCTTTGGCATCATTTAAAGCATTTGTTGCAGCTTCAAGCTGTCCCTCATCCATGGTTCTAGTTGCTTGTCCTACCATATGTTCTGCTGATAAAACCGACATTTCAACTTGTTTTATATCATTAAAACCAGATTGATTTTGCTGCTGATTTGTCATAATTTCACTCCTCCTTCTAACTTAATGACAATCTTCAATTTCAGCATGTCCACCTCTTACAAAAACATACTTACTAATTAATCCACAATCAGCCTCGCTAAAATTTTTTTTGTTTGACGAATAGTTCTTTGTAAATCGGTTATCATAATAAACGAAGAGCAATACAGTTGCTTTTCACAACCAGCACCAACAAGTTATAATAGCATTAACGATTTTTATCACTCATAAGAGGTGGTTCGCTTGTACACAGTCCATGAATTTCAAACGTGTTCTTTGTAGCATATATTGAAATGAGGGGTGTCTGTGAAAGACAATAATCGTTACGACCGCATAAGATTTAAATAGTCAACGCAGCTAACGATTTTATCACTTTTTATGAGGTGGTTGCAATGGACAGGTCCACGAGTTTCAAACGTGTTCTTTTGTAGCATAAATGAAATGAGGGGTGTCTGTGAAAGACAATAATCGTTACGGCCACATAGGATTCACCAAAATAGCATGTTAACGATTTTTATCACTTTTTATGAGGTGATAGCATTGAACAGGATCCATGAATTTCAAACGTGTTCTTTGTAGCATAAATGAAATGAGGGGTGTCTGTGAAAGACAATAATCGTTACGGCCGCATAGGGTGCTTTTAGGTAATGCTTTCGATTTGAACAACTCTCTAAGAGGTGGTTCGCTTGTACACAGTTCACGATTTCCCAAAATGTTCTTTTGTAACATATAAGTGAAATGAGGTGTCTGTGGCAAATAATAATCGTTACGGCCGCATAATGTAACTTGTTAGGTGAAAGGTATAAGGGGATGACCACATTGCGTTGGTCATCCCCTTTTTTAAGCTTCTATAAATTGATTTGAGAACCAAATAAACTCTTCTTTATTTTCATCAAAATACCACTCTACCCTTGGCGCTTTCTCACACGAACAATCTGGTTCTTTTTTCAGACTAAGGTACTTTTCTTTTTCATATATTACATTTTCAAATAAAGACAAAAGCAGAGCTTTCTTATCGCCATCTACATCACTATTCATAACTGTTTCTTTTAATTGATTACAACTTTCTTCATCCTTGAAAACATCTAGGTTCATACAGTCTTCACATAACTTCGCTCCAAAAAAATATTCGTAACAGTGAGCTCTTTTTGCTTGTAACTTTTGAAGCATGGTGACATTCTCTAATGTAAGACAAAGAAAGTAAAATACATCATCAGGATCTGGCCCTTTTGACTGATTTAGAAACAGTTGTAGAACTTGCTTCATAAGGGTCTCTACACTCTCATTTATTTCTCCAAATGCATCAAATAGTAAATCGTTTTCACTCATCTCCATTCACCCTTGTAATTTCCTTCTTAGATTTAACAATGCTTTTCTTTTTTCATTTTTTTGCAATGTTTATGGTGCTTTTCCTTCTCTTTGTCTTTTTTGTGCTTTTTCCCACTAAAATCATGATCATCAACCAACTGCATGACATTTTCAAACTTCCGTAAGAGTAACCATTCTTTCATAACAACCGTTTCTAACAATTGCACAACTCCATAGTTAAACTTGTTAATTTCTTTATTTGTAGGACATGTCGGAAAATCTAGTTTATCACCAACAAAAGCTTGTATCTTTTCAGCCTCGGCATTCATCACATGCGATAAAGCCATTTCCTCTAGGGCAATCGATTCTAACAAATCAACAACGACTTCCTTTTCATTCGGTCTATGTTTCCCCTTCGGTATTTTTGGCATGCTCATCTTGTTCATCCTCCTATAGATTTTACTTTACAGTGCTCTTATCTATAGGCTATTATTTTGTCCTTTATTTGGAACTTGTATCAATAAGAAATGACAAAATAGGCTACCTGCTAAAACGCAAAAAGGCGTCTTTAACAATTCTATGCATCTTCTTAACAACAAAGAAAATCCACATCATGTAAAGACAGCCTTTTTATAAACGTTACTTTTCTTTTCTTGGAGGTCGTGGACCAAAGAATTGATAATAATCTACTTTTAAATTACCATTGTAAAGCTTTCGTTTTTTCGTTGCTTTTTTGCCATACAACTCTTCGAAACCTTCATGGGATGTAAGCATATAGATTGACCATGTATCTAATAATTGAAAGGCCTTCCCCATGTCTTTATACATTTGTTCGACTTCTGGTCGTTCACCTAATCGTTCACCGTACGGAGGATTACCGACGATTACCCCATACTCACCTCGATGTCTAAAGTCTTTAACTTGCATTTGTTTGAACGTGAGCATATCACCGAATCCAGCTTCCATCGCATTGTTTGTAGCAAGTTCCACACTTCTATGATCAATATCTGCACCTAAAATTTCAAGTGGCTGATCATAATTGGCAACATCTTCTACTTCTTGTCGTGCTGCATTCCAACGTTCCTTCCCAATCCAATGCCATTCTTCTGATACAAAGTCACGATTGAAACCCGGCGCAATATTTTGGCCGATCATTGCTGCTTCAATCGGAATCGTGCCTGAACCAGTGAAAGGGTCTGCAAAAGGTCGATCAGGCTTCCAGGTTGTTAACATAATCATCGCAGCTGCTAATGTTTCCTTTAATGGTGCCTCATTATGTAAATAGCGATATCCTCGTTTATGAAGGCCAGATCCACTAGTATCGATT
The DNA here is from genome assembly GCF_056619965.1 of Halalkalibacter sp. HAAS-P014. Classification (NCBI taxonomy): domain Bacteria; kingdom Bacillati; phylum Bacillota; class Bacilli; order Caryophanales; family Bacillaceae; genus Halalkalibacter; species Halalkalibacter sp. HAAS-P014. Next base: position 56,361 of record NZ_JBWQTV010000006.1, read on the forward strand.
GTTAATGTGGCAACATCTTTATGTAAGGCCACTTCTATCCGGTAAAACGGCCCATTCTCGTCAAACCACCCACGTTTATAACGTTTTTTCATACTTTCCACAACAGCTTTTTTTACAATTGCTTGACAGTCTGAAACACTAAATAATTTTGATTTAACTGATTTTCCGATTACTGGAAACTCGGCATGTACCGGAATGAGATCGGCCCATGGTAAAGCCTTCGTTTTTTCAAATAATTCATCGAATGTATATGCTTTAAATTCTCCTACCTTTAACTTGACGCGATCAGCAGTCCGTAACCATAAGTTAGCTCTTGGAATAGCTGAAACATCAGCAGTGAACGTCACCTTTCCATTTTCAACTTGAACATCTTCATATCCTAAATCTTTTACTTCTCGTGCAACAAGTGCCTCAAGACCCATCGTCGCCGTTGCAATTAACGTTACTTTTTCCATTATGTATAACTCCTTATATAAAACATCGTCTTACCATTATACGTATTATAGACACAAGGTACAAGAAACGAGACGATAAAAATTATTCAACTAAGTTTTTGAATACGTAAATGAGTAGAGCCAGGCAATAAAACAACGAAAAAAAACTCCACATAGTGAAGTTTTACCATGACACCATTCATTTTTTCATCCATTAAACATTCGATAAGCCATGTTCTGTACCTTTGTACTACAAACGGTGATGAACCTCGTACTCCGGTGGCAATCATCTATCTACAAGGAGTATTCCCTTGTCCTTCTCAACAGTTCAGTTCCCGTTTAAGAAGATGCCCCTACCAAATTTTGGGTTTCTCGCTCGTGGGGTTTACCTCGTTCCACTCCATTCGTTTCCAAATGGACTTCGTCACTGTGGCACTTTCAAAGGCATCACACCATATCCAAGGACGTAGGTGCTTACCTTGCCGTTAGTCCAGTCATAACCAGACTACCCTAGCTTATTTATTGGCTAGGCACGATCACTACGGACGTCTCAGTCCGTGCGAGCATGGACTTTCCTCTACACGACAAGCGTGCAGCGATTACCTGAATGTTTAAAGTTGTCTTAAGCGACAAAAATAATTATACATGTAAACCGGATATGTTTCAACAGGAATTATTTGCTATTCTTCTGAATTGCCTGTCTCGCTAATAAATCAGCTTGTTTATTTTGATTACTAGGAATCCATTTCATAAAAAACAACTCAAATTGCTCTATTCGTATGAATGCTTTTTCTAAGTACTCTTGAAACTGTTTATTTTTGACATAACGTTTCTCGATAGCATCGTCAATTAATTTCGAATCCGTTCGAAAAGATACAGACTTTATATCCTGATCTAAGCATATATCAAGAGCAATAATTAAAGCTTCGTATTCAGCCTCATGGTTAGACATCTGACCAAGTGGAACCGAATAATTTTCAACAATCCCATTCTTGTAGTTAATAAATACCCCCGCTCCAGAAGGACCAGGGTTTCCAGCACTTGCGCCGTCAATATATACTTCGACCATGAATATCCCCTATTCGTACAATTTACTTCCAAATACCTTCTTCTCTAAATTAGACAAACGTTGTAAAATATCATAATTCGTACTACCAACGGTCTGTGTTGGCGCTTGACGCTGAGATCTCTCAGATAATTTCTTCACTTCACGTTTAAGCTGAGCGTTTTCTTGTTCAAGAAGTTCCATATTACGTTGGAAAAGCTCGTAATCTTGTATAATAAGATCCAAAAATTTATCAACCTCGTCAGGATTATAACCCCTCATACTTGTTTTAAAATCTTTTTCAAGAATTTCTTTCGCAGTAAAGCGAATACTTTGTTGTTGGTTCATTTCCATCACCTCTACCCACATGTATGAACAGCCTTCTCTCTATTCTTCCAAAAGATCGGCTTCTTGTCAATTTGAATTTATGAATCGAATTCTATAGCTTCTTGCTCAAATTGCTCTTCCTGGACTAACATATCTAAGTCGGTAGGCGTTATATAAAGGATTGGAAAATACTCTTTCATATGACGTTTCTTTGCAATTTCTAAGTAATAATTGGGAGAACCGGGATTCTCTTCATCATAAAGCAATAACAGTCCATCTGCTTTTGCAATGATAAATTCATTCTTTTGCCTTAGTTGTGCTGGGCTATCATACGGTCTTTTCGTTATACTATCGACAAAATCGGCTTGCTTTAGTATTTCCTCATAATATATTTTCGTGGCCTCTTGCCAGCGATCTTCTTGCTTAAGAAAGGGCGTTAAAACTGCTAACTGTATTTTAGGATATTCGTCTTTTAACGACTGAACTACTTCAGCAGCCCATAACTCCACACCTAATTGTCCTGAAATAATTACCCATTCTAGCCCTTCTTCAATCAGTATACGCAATCGTTGTTCAATAGCTTTCTTTATGTAATAAATTCCTTTGTGTTTCTGGTCAAAAATTCCTAGCTCATGACTTTTATAGCCTGTAACAGCTATCGTTTTCACTTTCTTCACCACTTTCTTTTAAAAAGAGAGCGAACTGAAGACAGTTCGCTCTCTTTCAAACTATTAAAAAGGTCTGCGTGGTCCAAATCCTGCTCCTGGCCCGAATCCTGCTCCTGGTCCAAATCCTGGTCTTGGTCCAAATCCTGGTCTTGGAGTTGGTGCAACATGCTGTTGATGGAATACTTGCTGACTTTGAGACGTTGTATGAGGGAAGCTCGCAACATGGTTATACACATGATTTGTATTGTAGTGTGTGTGTGAAGGATATACGTGTGGCACGATATATTCACACGTCTTATCAACAATATTCTGTTGTGTTGGTGCTACCTGTGCAGGCATCACCTGCGTAGTTGTTGGAAGCTTACAAACATGTGGTCTAGGTCTACAAAACATAGATTAACTCCTCCTTTTTTATTTGAGTCAATATTAACCTATGTAAATAGAGCATTTAACGTACTAGATGTTTGACCTATTTAATAGCCTAATCCCTTTGTTTCCAACAGTTTAGGTCCTTACCTATAATAGAACTAGAGCGGAATCACGAATCTCACTCATAATAAACAATGTTAATCCAATCATGACAAAAAATAAAACTAAAATTGCACGATACATATTGTTCACTCATTTCCTAAAAGAATTCCGTACTACATTGTAAATCTTTCTTCAACTAAAGACAATTCCTTTTTTAAGATTTATAAAAAGAGATGAGAATTTGTAAAAAAATCGTCATTTGTGTGGTTCCCTATGAATTGATTTGCTCTTTCTCCTTTTTATATAGATAACTTTTGTTTTAGCCTATTAAATCGCTGTTGTAAATAGGTTCTCATTTTATACTCCTTCTCTTTCGTTTGTTTAGAAAGGAAAGATTCATCTTGCAGAGCCATTTTCGTAAAATATAAAGCTTTTTCAAAATCTTTATATTGATGTTCATAAATTTTTGCACATTCTACTGTAGAAAAATAACTATAAGAGGGTGTTTCAACTAGGGATGTAAAACATTCTAAGGCTCGTCCCCATTGTTTTTCTCTTTTTAAGCCCATTGCATAGGCAAATAAACTAGATTCAGCTTCCTCTGTTCCGGTCCCCATTAACAATTCATATTGCTTCATTGCAATTTCCTTCTCACCGATTGCTTCATACCACCTTGTGACTTCATACTTTTCCCTGGGAAGCATTGCGTCTGAACCCCATTGTAAAATCAACATTGATAGGTGTGTATATAAAGTCATTAAAGACAAAACATCCCACTCATGATGTTGGAAAATCCCTTTCATATATTCAGGGTCTGGATCCTGTAAAAAATCAAAATACAACATCGGCGCCATATAACTTGGAGTATCTTCTTTTCTTTCAAATAAGAGAATTTCTTTTTCCACAACCGGTAATTTACATGAAGGCAGGATATTCTTCCACAAACGTCTTGCTGCATGGAGCAGGTCATAATGGCCGAATTTAGGAAGCTTTGGCACTTGATCTCGAACAAATGTATGACGTGTCTTCACTTGAGGCCAATCAAAAGCTTTGCCGTTGTATGTTACAAGATTTCCTAGAGAACCTACATCTGTCAAAAACGAATGATATAGAGCAACTTCAGATTCTGGTCCTGGTAAAAAGTATTGTTTAACGTTCACAGAATCTGATTGGATTTGGCAGTAACCTAGCATAAAGATCGTATTTCCAGCTCCTCCTGAAAGCCCCGTCGTTTCCGTGTCAAAAAACAGTAAATCAGTAACTTTTTTTCCTTTTGTCGAAAGGGGATGATTTACTATATGGTCTTGCCACTTATTGACTGCCTCAGCTGTCTTTGCAAACGTGTAACGTCCATGTTGGTAGGAGAGAGGATATTGTTTTTCTCTAATGAGAGTATACTGTTCTTCAAACCAAAAGGGCGTTGTTTGAAATGACCGCCATTCATGTTCAAAAGGAACCATCTTCTTTTCTTTAATTGGCTCTAACAAATTGGTAGGTGTATGCTTTTCGCCCTTTTGAATTCCCATATGCTGTTTCATTCGTTGCAATTTATTTTTCATCATAAACATCGCCTCTTTTTTCCGATTTTAGATGATGAATAAATCGTTTAACAACTACCTTTGTATTCGTTTCACTTGCACCTACACAAGCTGGGCAACCTTGATCGCAAGGACATGCTGAAATAAGGTGATCTACTTGATCTAAGATCTTTGGTAAGTGACGATATACTTCTTTTGCCAACCCGATCCCTCCCGGGTAACGATCATACACAAAGATCGTCGGCAATTCAGAGTGCTCCGCTTTCATTTGTGGTACAACATGAAGATCATGGCGATCACACATCACATAAACAGGCGCTACTTGTTGGATTAATTGTGCTAAGCCAGTTAGAGCTTGATCAAATGACACTTCTTTAAATTGATTCGTTAAACGTTCTGCAAAACTCATCCACATTGCACTTGTATGCAACTCCTCTTCAGGTAAATGAATTGGTCCTGATCCTATGTTTTCAAATGTTGATAGACGAATTTTCTTGAAAATTGTTGCTTTTGCATTCACCATAACATCACCATAGCTGACAGTTACCTTATCTTCATTTCGAACTTGATCTTCTTCTAATACTTTAAGCTGCACAGCTAAATTTGCATCAGTAAAATACTCAACATCTACTTCGCGAACAAAAGCTTTCTTCTCATCCCAGTCCAAAAATTCTACTTGATATTGTATTCCTTGATGTAAATAAATAGCTTCGTCATGTAAAAGCGTCATCGCGCTAAAACGGTCCATCTCTCCTATTACAGTTGGTTTGGCAACATCGCTCTGATCAATAACAATGACATTCTCTTGTGATGCTGAACGAAGACTGATACCATGTGCCGGAAAGGCATCATTCATCCAATACCATTTCCCTACTCTCTCATGCAAAACTTGTTCCTCTGTAAGAAATTCTAAGATATCTTCAATTTCAACACCGTCAAATCTTTCTCCACGTTTAAATGGGAGCTCATAGGCTGCACATTTTAAGTGATCAACTAGAATAACTAAATTATCGGGATTAATCCTTGCTGTTTCCGGACTTTTATCAAAAAAATATTCAGGGTGTTGTACAATATATTGGTCAATTGGCGTTGAACTAGCTACCATAATAATGACTGACTCATTTTGGCGACGCCCTGCACGGCCAGCTTGTTGCCACGCACTAGCTATTGATCCTGGATATCCAGTCATAATACAAACTTGTAGTTGGCCAATATCTATACCTAATTCTAGAGCATTCGTGCTAACAACGCCTATAATCTCTCCTTGCCTTAACCCACGTTCTATTTCTCGCCTTTGTTTCGGCAGATATCCACCACGATACCCTCGAATTGTTTCAGGTCCAATATACTTTTTCGTCAAATGTTGCAAATGGCTTAATATAATTTCAACCCGAACACGACTTTTAGCAAAAACGATGGTTTGAATTTTATTTTGCAAAAACTCCTTAGCTAAATCATTTACTTCTACCGTTGCACTTTTGCGAATATTTAACGCTTGATTGACAATCGGGGGATTATAAAAAAGAAAGTGCTTTTTCCCTCTTGGAGCACCATTCTGATCAATTAAGCTCATAGTCTTTCCTGTGAGCTCTTCTGCTAGCTCTTTTGGGTTGGCGATAGTTGCAGATGTACAAATAAAGATTGGATCGCTGCCATAATAGCTTGCAATACGCTTAAGTCTCCTAATCACGTTTGCCACATGACTTCCGAACACTCCTCTATATGTATGGAGTTCATCTATTATGACGTACTTAAGATTTTCAAAAAAAGCAACCCATTTAGTATGATGAGACAAAATCGCTGAATGGAGCATGTCAGGGTTTGTAATTACGACATGCCCTGCTTTTCTTACGGCTTGTCTAATGTTTGGAGCCGTATCGCCGTCATATGTAAAACATTTAACATCAATACCCATCTCATCTATAATTTCATTCAGATCACTTTTTTGATCTTGTGCTAATGCTTTTGTTGGGAACAAATAAAGGGCACGACTCTCTTCATCTTCAATGATCTCTTGCAATACAGGAAGGTTGTAGCAAAGCGTTTTTCCGGATGCTGTAGGGGTAACTGCGACAATATTTTCCTTCTTTCTTGTGAAATTGAATGCCTCAGCTTGGTGCGAATAGAGGGAACCAATTCCACGTCGCTGCATCGCTTGTTGTATTCGAATATCTAAAGACTTTGGAAAGTCAACTATTTTCGCTTCAACTGCGTCCATTTCATGCCAATGAACAATTCTCTCATTCCATTCTTTATTTACACGGAAGCCCTCTAATATATGTTGTAATTCCTTTTTAAACATGTTACACCTCAATTTTATTAGGTTGCAGCAATTTATAAGACTGCTAAGATCATTTTAATGTTTTTGTTTTTTTGACAAGACATATAGCTTTATTTTAGCGAATGTTTGTTTGTTTATCTACCATAAAAAATCTAGCAAACACGTAAAATAGGCTAAAGGATAGTCTTTTCTAGACTTACTTCAGCCTCACTGCATTATTAATTATACTGCAATCTATCAAAGTGATATTTTTTTAGAAATATTCCGTAAGCTTATTCACGCAGTTGGACCAACTAATATGTTGAACGGTTTCAAGTCCTGCTTTTCCTAAACTTTCTACTTTCTTTTTATCCATGTACCACTGATCAATTATTTCAGCAAAGGCTTTTGGATCATTAGGAGGAAGGATTTCACCGTTACTACCAGATTTGACGAATTCTAAGACTTCACCCGAATCACATGCTGTTAATACCGGTTTAGATGAATGAAATGCCTCTAAGGTAACTAAACCAAAGTCCTCATCTATCGGAGCATAATAAACACCCAGTGCATTAGCATATAGGTGAAGTAACTCAGCTGAGGAGACCCACCCAAGTAATTTCACCTTATCTTCAACTTTATATTTTTGAATAAGTTGTACAAGTCTATTATATTGGCTTCCTTGACCAGTAATCATACATCGTACCGGACTTTTCGTATGCGCCATTGCTTTTATTAAAAGATCATTGCGTTTAATTTTAGCTAAACGGCCTGCACTTAAAATATAATCTCCATATTCATTGTGGTAATATTCGCCTTCGTTCGGTAAAGAGTGATACAAAACCTCACTTTGCAAGCCATTATATCGTTCTAAACGCTTTTGGACATTTTTGGACACGGCAAAAATCTTCTTCGATTGAGGTAAATAATTGGAGTCGATGTTTCTTACCAGTTCACGTGCCCTTATTGATGTTTTCGTCTTTTTCATACCATTTGAACGGTTAAATAAGTCGTACGCTACTCGTAACTGATGATTTAAATAGACAATCTTATTAGGATGCTTCACCTGCCAAGTAGGAAACTTAATCGGAATTACTACATCTGCGAAACGAGTAAGATCAAGTTTCCTCCACGGCTCACTATAATTATTTATTACCGTTCTATTAAATCGATTAATCCAAAAGGGAAATTTAATTATTTCAGTTTGGTATCCAATTTCACAAAATTCTTCTTTTAAACGATTTGTAAATAGTTCGCTTCCTCCAGTAACAAAGGGAATGTGGGTGGTACAAATGATCACTTTACCTTTTCCCATGACCAATCACTCTCCCCATTTTTTTATTTCCGAGGGATCAATATTACAATAATCGATTGTCTCTTTCCAATCGTTCGTTACTCTTTGAATATCTTCTTCAACAAGTTCAGTACCAATTTGAACTTCAATAAATTCTAAAGGAGTGATTGCCTTTACAGCATGCTTAGATTTTCTAGGAATTTGAAGCACATCTCCTGTTTTCACAGAATACAAACGATCGTCTAAAATGAATTCTCCCATACCTGAAATGATAATCCACACTTCGGCTCGCTTATCATGAGCTTGATAGCTGATATTTTTATTAGGCTGAATAGATATGCGTTTAGTTAATGACTTCAACTCGCTCTCTGAATGAGAAAGGTCAAGAACTTGATATTCGCCCCACCTTTTTTCTTCATACATTGGTCTTCTACCTTTATTAGGGTTTAATTCTTTAATTTTGGATGAAGTTTCTTTGTTTGCTACAAGTATTCCTTCAGGGCTTGCAGCTACTATAATATCTGGAATATCTATGATATTAATTGGATAAGCTATTTCATTAACTAAATGCGTATTTTCTGAATCTCCTTCAATGGTTCCAGAACCGATTACATGATCAATGTAACTAGTAAACGTTTTCCAACTCCCTAAATCTGTCCATATACCTTGATGAGGAATCACGATTACACGCTTTCTTTTTTCGACCACTTCCTGATCAAAGCTAAGTTCAGTAAACTCCTCATATTTTTTGACAAATTCATCATATTTACTAGGAAGTCCACAATCTTTTAAATAGTTGGTCATAAATGATAATTTAAACGCAAAGACACCACAATTCCATAACGCTTGTTGTTCGATTAATTCCTTTGCTAACTGAAGCTTTGGTTTCTCAACAAAACGATCTACCATTTGATAATGTTTGTTGCTTTTTTCTTGAGGTATAATATAACCATATTGGTCTGAAGGTGAATTAGGTCGCGCACCTATTAAGGCAATATCTGCTTTGGACTGTTTTAATGCTTTTGGGAATTGATGGAATAGACGAAAAAAGTCTTCTTCGACGTAAGGATCTACAGGTAATACACAAACTGTTTCTTTTCCTTTTACTTTTTCTTTTTTGTGTAAATAATTAGCGGCTAACGAAACAGCATGAAAAGTTCCCCTTTTAGCTGGTTCACTAATAATCGTAATATCACTCCCTACTTGGCTTCTAATAAGCTCTTCTTGGTTTTGACTAGTTACGATATACGTGGAATGAAGAAGGCCGACGCTATCCAATTGTCTGCAAACTCTTTGCAGCATTGATTCCCTCCCACCATCTTCTGTTGGTAATAGCTTTAGAAATATTTTCGACCTTATATCATTTGACAATGGCCATAGTCTTTTTCCAGAGCCTCCTGCAAGTAAAACGATTTTCATGTTAGTTTATCACCCTTTCTATCGCTTCTTGTAATTTGTCGCCAACAGAATCCCAAGAAAGTTTGGCTACATCCTCTCTTCCTTGACGTCCTTTCTGGTTGCATAGAATAGGATTTTCATAGGCAAACCTCATCGTTTTTTTCAACTGTGGAAGGTCAGGTTCTGCCCATAGCATTCTCTTATCACTAAATAATTGTTTGAACTTATACGCTATACAAGTTCTCTCATTCATGCTTTTTAAAGGTTGCTGCAATTGATAGTTTAATAAAAAGCAATTATACTGATTTAAAAAATCCATTTGACCTCCCCACCCTGTTGTAATAACAGGAGTTCCACTCCCCATCGCCTCAAGAAACGGCAAACCTACTCCTTCCCCTCTCGTTGGGAGGACAAATACATCAGCTAAGCTATATAATCTTTTTATCCTTTCCTCCGAAACAGGACTTGTATAAAGTATTAGTGGGGCTTTTTTATGATTCAACGCTAAACTTTTTTTAAAATTCTGTATCCTTCGCTTAATCCAACCCTTCTTTTTTTGATATCCATAGCCGTTTGTTTTAATGATTAGAATTACTTGATCATCTGTGGTGAATTCTTCCCAATAGGCCCTTAATAAGGTTTCAGGGTTTTTCCGATGTTGGAAACCAAATACGGAAACAAATACAAACTTATTTTTTGCTTTTTCAACCGAGAGCTGCTTATTTTCAGGAGAAAATTTATCAAGATGAATACCATGTGGTACAATAAATACTGGAATAGTTACGCCACTTTCAATCAATGCTCTCTTATTGTGTGAAGAAGGAACGAATACAGCATCAAATTTATTTAAATTTGGCAACCATGACTTAGGAACTACACTCGCTTCCCAAACTGTATTTAAGATGATATATTGATATTTTTTTCGTTCCTTCTCAAAATTGATCTTAGTTGGTGAATAATGATAGATTAATACTTTTATTTTCTCTGATACGACTGGTTTGCTCACTAGTTGTCTTAATCGATTTTGATCGCTGCTATTTATCTCTTTTATTTCTTTTATCTTTGATTCTGCCTTTACATCAACCCCTTTTCTTTCTAAAGCGAAAAGATACTCCCTACTTGCATAACCTAATCCAGTTAAATTAAAAATTGGTCCTTTCCAAACTACTTGATATGGAGTACTAATTTAAAAGCACCTCCTAAAATCTACTTCAAATACCATTTTCTTTTGTGTAATGAAACAGAATTATATTTTTTCGAGAGCTGGTTTAGTTTTGATCTAGTTATCTTCTTTAAACGCACTCTTTTATTTAGTGCCGGTTGATAGTAAATGGATTCACGTTCTCTAGAGTAAAGAAAATTACCGTAAGTTTCATACTCTGAGAAATAATACCGAATCGATTTATTCTTTTGTTTTAAAATAGCAGTATACCAATTCGTCCCGTGAATTGATTCAATCTTCTTTTTTAACGAATAAAGCTTCTTTTTTTCGAATAACATATAATGCGTTACAAAAGATAAAGGACTTTCTGCTTTCTGACCTAGAAGTTTTTCATACGTCGTAAAATATTGATCATTGCTCCAATCTCTGCAATAAAAGATTGGCTTTTTATTATATAAAAATAGATGAGGACGAAGAAGCAAAGTATCCGCATCCATAATTAAACAATAACCCTCTCGACCTAACCCGTCTGCACTAAGTTTCAATAACTGCTGAAACACCCAACCTGACCCATCCCAGTTCTTAACACGGTAATCAATGTCTTGCTTTGTAATTGGTAACACTGTATTTTCATCAACGAATTTACAGTTTTTCCTTTCACATACTTCTTTTATATCCTTGCTATTGGGAGCGACAATAAAAATATCGCCAATCGGATGAAGAAGGTTTTTTCTAATAAAACTAATTACATATGGAAGGGTTTGAAGATCTTTTTCAATTACCGGAATGAAGACATCTAGTTTTACCAAACTGCACTGCGGGTTTATATTTAAACGTTCCATACTGAACTTCTCCTTGTAGTGCGAATTTCTACTAGTAAATGATGGATTAAGGAAAAATGCTTGTGCGATCGTGCAAATGAGCTCTTTTAATAATTGAACCCAAGCTGTAACTAACTTTGTCGAAAATGCTAAGTGAGCTTTTCCTTGATATATATTATTATGCCTATTTCTAAAGTCAGTCTTTTAACAGTACATGAAAGCTTTTTAGCTTATCCTGATCTATTTTCATGCAACGTTGAAACTCTTCTAAAAATGTATCTTTCTTCTTCCCACTAAAATAATCAATTCCTAAACTAACCGCTTGATATGGAAAGACTTGATCAACTAGAAGAATATCCTTCTCTTTCTCTTTAAGCTTTAGTTTAGTATCATAGGTTTCAACGATATCTTTATAGCGCTCTTCTGACCAATTGTGCAGATCATGATCCGTATAATAAATCATTCTTGAAAGGTCCCAGACTGGCAGTCCTCCTCTGACATAATCAAGATCAATTACTTTTAACTGCCCGTCATTTTGTAGTAAAAGGTTATGGTTTGCATAATCTCCATGTATTAGCAAAGGATCCGTTTGATACTGTTGGACGACCTCATTAAATCCGGCATTATATATATTAGATTTTGTCCATTTAGCTCTCTTTTTTAGAAAGGGATAATGTTCTATAAAGCTTTTAGCAAATGGATCATGTTGATCTTGCTCTGACCATTTCCTTAGTTGCTTTAGCTTACGGTATAAAAAAGAATATCGATCAGGAATCAAGTGAAACGATACCTTATTGGATGTTGACTGAATGAATCCCTTTGACGCACAGTGGTAATCTGCAAGCACCTCTACGATCTTTGTTATTATTTCTCTGTCATCGTAAGTTGGTCTAGCGCCATTAATCCATGGAAACAAGATACATGCTGATCGTTTGTTTATACGAGCAAATAAATTATTTTCTATCGTTGGAATTACTTCTATTACAGGTCCATTATTGTTATATAGATAACTTTGGGCACTTGAAATATTTTCTGTTCTTCTGGAATAGTGGTTATGAAAGAACTTCACCGCATAAGAACCTGTATTAGTCGTAACTTTCCATAATAATCGATTTGATTTATTGCTTATAAGAACAGCTTTAACGAGGTCCAACCCATAATGTTTTTTTAGTATTCTTGCTATGTTTCTTTTCATTGCATACCCTCCTCTCTTACAACGGCATTTCTTATTTATCTAGTGAAACATTAAAGCTTTTTACTCTATCTTCATCAATTTTGATGCACCGCTCAAATTCTTCTAATAAGGTACTCTTCTTCCTTCCTTTATAAAATTCACGACTTAAACTAATCGCATGATATGGAAAGATCTGATCAAATACCAGTATTTCTTTCTCTTTTTCGCTTAGCTGCAACGTATCTTCATACGCTTTAAGCATTTTTGAAAAGCGCTCCTCTGACCAATTTTGCAAATAGTTGTCAGAACAATACATAATTCTTGATAAGTCCCAGATTGGCAAACCTGCCCTTACAGAATCAAGATCGATAACCGTTAACTGATTGTTACCATGTAAAACTAAGTTCTGCATTGCATAATCACCATGAATCAGTACAGGTTCTGACTCGTATTTTCGTCTCACTTCATGGAAGCCTGCCTTCTCAATATTGTCCCTCACCCATTTAGCTCGTTTTACGAGAGTAGGAAAATGTTGTAAAAATACTTTGGCAAAAGGCTCAGTATGTCTTTCTTCCATAAATGATTTTATTGTATTTAATCTCTCAAACCGTATCGAATACCTATTTGGGCTCATTTCGTAATGTACTTTACAAGGTGCTGAGCGAAAAAATTGTTTCGATACTTGATGAAATTGTGCTAATGTATCCACCATTTTCATCAGAACCTCTTCGTCTTCACACCCTGCATAATCACCATCTATCCATTCAGTCAGCGTACAACCTCTCATTTTGTTATAACGTACAAATAATTTTTTATTTACTGTCGGTATTACTTTGGTAACTGGACCTTTATTTGTAAAAAGGAAGTTTTGCACACTGGCCACTCTAGCTGCCTTTTTGGCAAATTTAAAAAACTTTAAGCAAAATGTCCCTTTATCCGTCATGACTTTCCAAACTGACCGATCGGGTTTCTTCACAATGGCTTCTGCGTTAACCAATTGCAGATGATAATTTCTTCTGAGTAATCTTGCTAAAGTTTTGCTCAATACATTTCCTCCTTTAAAACTGCCTAGGCTTCTAACTATTTTTTTTATCAAGTTCTTATCCAGCTTTATTTACAGTAGATGAAAAATATCGGGAGTGTGATTGTACGGTGACGGATATGTTTAGAAAAATAGGTACAAATCTATTCTTTTTATGAGATGGGTCATGTTGCGGTGAGTAAATACAAATAACGATTTTCACTATTTGTTCTGTCGGTAACCCGTAGCAAAAAGTAGATAATATAATCAGTTACCCTTTTTACGACATAGCCTCGCTAATTACGTATAAGGGTGCCCTAACCCCAAAGTCAAAACATCCTTTGTGATCAGAACACCCTTATTACTATTATTGCTCGAATAAATATCTCCCGTAGCCAATCGGATTTGCGTGTGCGGCTTTCCATTCACGAAACATTTTGGCATATTTAAAAGAAAGCCGTAAATCTCTTCCATTACACTCAATAAATTTCGGTTCACCTTGTGGGGTAATCCCAATATCTAATCCTATATCGGCTAAATACGGGATGCTCTTATCAAGTTCATGTGCAATCATGAATGCTAGTGTTTCGATTTTGTTCTTAATGTCATCAATTGCTGGAAACTGTTTTAATAGCGTATCAACAAGTACAATAGATCCTCCACTTCCAGCATTTGTTACAAATAACCCCGCTTTAGCTAATTTCCCGGCCATTCCAGTAATCTGCCATTCTCCTGTTTGATCACGTTGTACAGATACGCGAATATCAAAAGGTCTTCCTTTAAACGTTGCAAGAGGTATACGCTCCTGAACAATGCATGTTTTTTTTGCAAGTGTATCTGCTATCAGACCGGGTATTTGCTCGGAAAATGAAACCTCTTTTAAAGCTCGATTTCTCTTATCTACATAAGCAAGAATATTTTTGTTCTTTTGTTGTTCAACCTTTAAAATACCATTCCCAAGGCTTCCAACACTTGGTTTGATAACGGCCGTCTTGTGTTTTTCTAGCATCTTAAAGATATTCTTTTCCGTCGCTGGCAAGGTTTCCGGGATAAACGGTTTTAGCGCATCACTTTTCACTAACCTTTGATGAATATCTAATTTACTATATCTTGCTTGGTTATAAATAATCTTTCCATCTGCTAGTAGACTTTTCAACTTGGCATCTGCTTTTTTAGGAAAACAAGTTGCACGGTTATGAATGACTTTCGGCGTGGGGATCTCCTTTCTCTTAAAGCTGTTATTGATTTTCACATAGGCTTTAATGTATTTTTGCCCTGGTAAAATATCTCTTAAACGAAAGTAACAGGGCGTGACATTATATATCTCGCCTGCTTCCTCATAATAATGCAGGTTCTCAAATTTTGTCCGCCCTTTTGGGATGCCCCTATATACACTATCTGCAACCAATACACCAATGTAGTTAGTTTCCATATACATTTCTACCTTTCTTAGTGATATTATTTTGTTCGTTTATTGTATGAAGAGGCCTCATCTGACGGACTAGACAGTTATAAGAAATTAAAAAAGAAACTGTTAAGGAAACCCAAACAGTTATTAAACTACCGGTCGGAAAATCCGGCTAATGCTTTTGCATAACTCATAGGTGTTTGTAAAACTTTATTTCGCAACTCTTTATCGTTTAATTTCCGGAAACTCTTTGTTCCATACATCGTATTGGCTTCTAGAAAATAAAAATTCCCATCGCGATCAAGAACAAAATCTAAAGCTATATCACCATAATGCCCAGCGTGCAAATCCAGGGACCTTCCAACTAATTTGCATGTATCATTAATTTTCTTTTCCATTCCTGAAACCATTTCTTCATCAAGTTCATAAATAGCCTTTAAAGCGTCTTTCCCTTTTAATATGCCTTCACTGAACCTTATGTTTGTAGCAATATTCCCAGGCTTTGCTACCCTAGCTATATTGGCTGATACTTTCCATTCTTTACTTTCATCCTTTTGCAAATAAGCACGAAAGTCAACATGCCTACCCTCTTTTGAAAAAGGCACCCCTTGTTGAACGATATATCTTCTCCTTTTCAATATAATTCCTAGATACTGCTCAAGATCATTTTTCGATTCGAAGGTTTGTTTCACTCTATTTGTATCTGTCACTTCATAGCAGCCCTCTTTCTTGCAAACTTGCAAAATCCCATTTCCTTGAGCACCGTACCTTTTCTTTAGATAAAGGTTGTCATACTTATTTAAGAGTGAGGAGACCTGCTCAAACGATTCAAGTTTTTCCGTATAGGGAACTAGTTGTTTCGTTTGGGGGTCTTGGGACATCCAACGGTAAAATTCCCACTTGCCAATTTTGCCTTTATTAAAACATTTGTGGCCAATAATCTGAACAAGTTCGTGATATTTACTCCCCATCGTTAAAAAAGGGCGGTTATAAACTGCATTTGGATATGGAAACGTACCAAGTTTCCATTTATCATCCCTTTTGTTATGTGGATTGTAATAATAAGCTTTTATTCGATTTTTATTTTTGTTGATTTCAGATAGTGGAATAACAATAACTAACCCACCAATGTTCTCATAATCTTTTAAATACGCTCGAAGAGTATTTAAATGTCTAAATGTAATTTTGCTTCTATCACGATATCGAACAATCCCGATAAAGGGACCTATAACTAACTGATTATCTTTTACATACCATTTGAAATCGATATTTTCAGGTAACGTTATTGAATTCATAAAACTCTTTGGAATTTCCATAACATTTTCATCTAAATGATCTGAATAAATAAGTTTTACCTTTTCATTCCACGAACCAAAACTGAATATGATCTCACCTTCTGGGCATTCCGTATTTTCCATTGTTTTTTTATTTACAAAGATATGGTTATCTAATTCAGTCTCAACCCTTCTGAGATACACGCCCTCTCACCTACTTTTCCTGGTAAACTGAACATCAACTAAGCTATGTTTCTTACTTACTATATGGATTATTCAGTCAGATGGTTCAAGCTTATGAGAAGATCAAACGATCAACTAGTCACAGTTTGGTACTTTTCTTGACATCGACTTTACATCTTCTTATCATTGGGGAGAAATACATATAGCAATTTACTCTTATAGAAGAGAATAAATTCGATTAAAAAATAATAATCTCGAATAACTATTCTTTTAATCAATGAAAAGTATAAGCAAAGTGTAGGTCTGTCATCTAAGGGGAAAAATAAACGGAAAGCTGTTGATAAAAATGGAGAAAAAACATGTGCATGAAATATCTTTTTTAAGAAGTATTGCTTGCTTAAGTATAGTGCTTCTTCATTCTATTGCATGGGGTATGGAGTTTATCAGCTTTTTATCTGACCTTCCGAGATACAGTAAGATCTTATTAGATTCAATTAATGTCTTTTTATACTATGGTACGCCTACGTTTATTTTTATTACTGCTTTTATTTTAGGCTATAGTTATAAAGAGAAGGCCAACATTCCCAAAGACTTTCTCTATAAAAGGTTAAAGTTTATTTTGATTCCTTATTTCTTTATGGCAATCCTGTATGCTCTCCCATATAGCTTATTGTCTGTCGAAGAATTTGCTGTCAAAGTACTGTTAAATATCTTCATTGGTGATTTTCATGCCTACTTTGTTTTAATTATTTTCCAATTTTATATATTATTTGTTCTATGTAAAAATTGGCTGGACCGGGCTGCCCCTAGTAAAGTCATTTTTTATTCGTTACTCCTAAATGCAGCCTATTTAGTGATTTTTAATTTCACGACCCCTATTGATGGTGTAATCAGTGAATATGTTTGGGAACGGTTTTATTGGATTCCCTTTCCTGGCTGGATTTTTTATTTTGCTTTAGCCTATTATACCGGCCGTAATTATCAATCTTTTACAAATTTGATTACAAAGTACAAAAAAATAGTCATTTTGGCACCTTTTCTTACAGGCATTCTGCTCTTGTACTTTTATCATAGCGGACTGCTTACAATCCATAGTTCAAAAAGGATTGATATTTTATTTCATACAATGAGTGTTATTGCATTTGTGCTTTACTTTGGTCAGAAAATGAAAACCATTCCATTGTTTTTGTTAGTCATTAATAAATACTCGTACGGAATTTATTTGCTTCATACTTGTTACCTTTCCGTTTTAATTGTGTTGTTTGCTTTGTTTTCATTCGACCTTGGAGTGGTCACAATTTTGGTACTGTTTGCTGGAAGTACCTTAGCTTCCATTTTAACCATTTATTATCTAAATCATTTTACATTCGGGAAATACATCGTTGGAAAAGTAGACATACAAAATAATTCTTTATTTACTATCAAATCTAAATCAATGTATGCAGACTCTAAATAACGTTTGATATTTTCTGCAAATAATCTAAAAACATTACAAATAGGGTGAATCGCAATGAATAAAAAGAAAAAGAGAAAGCTGTTTATGTTAGCTGGTATCGTTAATATATTAGCCCTCTTTCTAATAAGCTGTAAAAATTCTGCTCCCCAGACTGAATCAACGTGGGCAAGACACGAAAATATTGAAGAAGCTGGCTGGTCGCCCAAAAAGTTAAACGAAGCAAAAAGATTTTACGATTCATTAGGGTCAACTGCTGCTATGGTAGTGTACGATGGAAAAGTCTTATTTGAATGGGGAGATACAGCAAAAAAAAGTAATGTTCATTCAGTAAGAAAGAGTTTCTTAAGTGCTCTATATGGAATTCACGAAGAAGAAAGTGGTATACAACTAGATAAGACATTAGAGGAGTTAGAAGTATCAGATAACCTTCCCCTTTCTGTGTTAGAAAAAGAAGCAAGAGTTGAAGACCTACTCACATCACGTTCAGGTATTTTCCTAAGAGCAGGGGAAGAATCTATATTGATGAAATGGAACCGGCCTGAACGTGACAGCCATATCCCCGGTACATACTTCCATTACAATAACTGGGATTTCAATGTGTTAGGGACGGTTTTTAACGACAGGACTGGCTCTGATATCTTTTTAGAGTTTTATGAGAGAATCGCTGTCCCTATTGGAATGGAAGATTATGTCCTTGAAGATTCGTACTATAAGTATGAGTTAAACCGAACCATGCATCCATCGTATTTGTTTCGAATGTCCGCCAGAGATATGGCAAGATTCGGTCAATTATATTTACAAAATGGACAATGGGCCGGCCAGCAAATCGTTCCAATGGATTGGATAAATAGGAGTACTTCTGTACATACTCCTGTTCCCAACTCTAAAGAATATGGGTATGGTTATATGTGGTGGGTTGCCGATACTGGTCACTTTGAAGAGCTGGGCTTATATTCTGCCATAGGCAGGTACGGACAATCCATTGATATCGTGCCAGAAGAAAACTTGGTATTTGTTCATCGTGTTGATTCAGACCGATTTATTAATCGAACACTTCACCATGTTAATGATAGCAACCGATTGCATTTATTAAACATGATACTAGATGCAAAGAATCCTTGAACAAGAACGAAAGAGCAACTTACTCATGTATAGTTGCTCTTTTGTTTTAAAAATTTATTTACTTATAAACATTTGTGTCCAATAGTGGCCTTTTTCGTTATACCCAACACCAATATGAGTATAATCACCATTTAGTATATTGGCTCGATGCCCTTCACTGTTCATCCATTGTTGAACAACCTCTTCTGCCGTCCGTTGGCCTTGAGCAATATTTTCAGCCGCAGAGTTATACGATATATCGAAGTCCCTAATCATATCAAATGGTGAACCATAGGTCGGACTCGTATGTGAAAAATAATTATTTTGTTGCATATCTTTGGATTTTTCTCTTGCAACGTTACTCAATGAAGCATCTGATTGTAAATCAGATAATCCATTATTTCTTCTTTCTGCATTTGTTAATTCAATCACTTTGGCCTCTAATTCACTAATTCCTTCCGCGTCCCCTTGTTCTGTTTCTTGTTGGGGTGCTTCGTCCTCTTCTGGTGCTGGCGCTGGTTGTTCTGCTGGCTGCTCTTGCTGAGGAGATTCTCTTTGTTCTGGAGCCTCTACTTTTAACCTCTCAGTAATTTCCTCAGGTGTTAACCTTGTTGTTCCTTCAGGTAACAATCTTGAAATATCTTCTGGCGTTAACTGATTTACATTTTCAGGTAAATGTTCAGATACATTCCCTGGCAGGATACGAGCAATTTCTTCTCTCGACAATTGAACTGATGTTTGAACATCATAATCATACTTCGCGTGTTCTATCAATTTAGCTTTAGTATGAGGAAATTCCTCACTTGATGCTGTTGTAAAATCACTTGAAATCTGACCTGGAACTTCTGTTTGTTCCATCGCGTTATTCTCACCATTACATGCTACCAACCAACTAAAAACAAATAACAAGATGACCCCAATCAAATAATTCTTTTTCATTTTTTATCTCCTTTTTCAGATTTTTCGTTTTTATCTTTTCCAAAACTCAATAATTTATCAAAATATTTATCAAAATATTACAACCTAAAATGATTTTGGCCCCTTATAACGGCACCCAGTGGTTGTTACTACATATAGTAAAAAGAAAAGAAGTATGAAAGGAGTTTCCAGTTGAAACCTCTATATTTACAAGATATCCTCCCCATTCTCCAAGGTAAGGTCATAAAAGGAGATGAAAATCCGTTCATCAATAGAGTCATTACTCGTACAAAAAAGGTTGAGAAAAATGGAATATTATTTTTTTTAAAAAAAAGTGAAATTTCTGAGGTGTTAAAAAACAGCTCATTTCCTCCTTGCACAATTGTGATAGATCGAGTTGAATATGCCGAGTATTTTAATGGTGGAATCACGATCGTTATGGTGAAGCAGATTAAACAAGCCTTTGAACGGTTTCTTTCCTATTATAGAAACCTATTTTCCATCCCAGTAATTGCGATTACGGGATCTTCAGGTAAAACAACTACAAAAGAAATGATTACTCATATCTTTTCAGAAAACCATAACGTAAAATCAACAAAAAAAAATTTTAATTTATTTCGCTCAAATGCAGCCGTTCTTTCCAGCTTTGACGAACAAACAGATTTTGGTATATTTGAATTTGGAGTCGGACACAGAGGGCATTTAAGACGCTGTGGAGAACATTTCGGTCCATTTACTGCTGTCATCACCACAATTGGTACAGATCATATTGTTAGGTATAAATCAAAGGAAGATTATATTAGAGAAAAGACGAAAATTCTCCAAGGGATCGGAAAAAAAAATGCCGTAATTTTAAATGCAGACTGTAAAAATACAAAGAAAATTGATCTATCCCATATTAAAAATAAGGTTTTGTTTTTTGGCCATAAAAATAAAGCTGATTATCAAGCTACAGATATTCAATATGCTAAAAACGGTATGAAATTCGTCTTACATTACCAGGATTCTAACTATCATGTGTATGTACCCGGTTTTGGTATACACAATGTGTATAATGCGCTTGCTGCATTAGCAGTGGTTACCTTCCATGGGATAGAACCGGCACAGGCGATTAAGCGATTAAAGTCATTTGTTCCTATGAAACGGCATCTTGAATTTTCAACAGGAATGCGTAGTGCTACCATTATCGATGATACATGGAATACGAACTCTTCCTCTGTTGAAGCTGCATTAAAAGTATTAACTAAGAAAGCTGACGGTAAAAAAACAGTTGCCATACTAGGACAAATAACTGAGCTGGGAATTGAAGAAAAAAATGAACACAAAAAAATCGGACAAATGGTTGTAGACAACCAAGTAGACTATTTACTAACAATTGGCCAAACGGCCTCCATTATTGCTCAAAAAGCCAAAAAAGCAGGCATGAAACAAGAAAATGTCTTTGAATGTTATAACGAAGCCGATGTCTTAACTGCCATCACAGATTTAATTGATGAAAATTTTATCGTTTTAGTAAAAACCTCGATGAGGGAGTCGTTCAAGCCATTAATAAAGAAATTAAAAACAACGTGAACGCTTTGTTAGCTCCCTATTTTAATAGATAGGGTGCTTTTCAATTCTTTCTAATGACTTAGAAAATAATATCCGCTATGCCTACACAGCAAATACTTTCTTCAAATAGTTATAGATAGGAAACTTAAATTTGGGAGTTGAGAAAATGGAGAAAGAATATGTTGGAGTTATTTTACCCGATGGTATTTATAATGTTTTAGCAAAAGGAAACAAACAAATTAATGTTTCCGCTTATCAAGAAGCAGGCGAAAAATACAATGTTATTCCGGTTTTTATACGTGTAAGGAATATTAAACCCGGACAACACCACATCGAAGGCTTTATAAAAAATGGCAGTAGCTATGAATTAAAAACGATTTCCATCCCAAAAGTAATCTATAGTAGAAGTTTTTTGACTAAAAAACAAGTAGCATTTTTACATCAAAATAATATTGACGTCTTTAATACAAAAGGAATTAGTCAAAATAAATATAAGATGCATAAAATCATAAGTGAGAATTCAAATCTAGCCCCACATCTTCCCTCTACACTGTTAGGGTCTGTACAAAATTTACGGACAATGATGGCAAAGCACTCAAAATTAATCCTAAAGCCAGCCTCCGGAAGTTTAGGGGGAGGAATTATGAAATTAATGAAACTAGAAGGCAAAGAAGGCTGGAAACTAGACTTCCCTGTAGCAAGAAGAAAGTGGAATAACATTACGTTTACAGATCACCTCCCTGATATCTTACATCATGCTCTTACAAAAAAACAGTATATTATCCAAGAACAAATTGCTCTTGCAACCTACCAAGAACGTCCTTTTGATTTACGGGTAGTTGTACAGAAAAACGAAACAGCAAATTGGGTTGTTGCCGGCATTCTCTGTAAAGTAGCACCTAATAAAGACAGGTTCGTGACGAATATAAGTCAAGGTGGGAGTTCTTTAAGCTTTGACCGTGTATTTAAATCACATCCATATTTAGATGATAAACAGGTATTTGACAATGTTTCATCGTTATCGTTATCAATCGCAAGACATTTGGAAAAATACACACACCACATTGCCGATATAGCTCTTGATTTAGCTGTTAACAAAGAGGGAAAGCCCTTATTTATCGAAAGTAATTTTCGCGGCCGATATGGGAATGTTCGCTATAAAGGAAAACGATATTTAGAGTGGAAAGCAAAACACTCCAACCCTATCGGTTATGCAAAATATTTACTAGATAAAAAGTAAATGGAAGAAAATTGTTAATAAAAACATAAAAAATCGCATTTAGTATAAGTTCTAAATGCGATTTTTTTCAAGTCTTTTAATGATTTTTCGCAATATAAACTGCATAGGGAATAAGATACTTCGCGAAATCCAGTTCACGAGTTTTACTGCCTGGGCGCCAGTTCACTTCATAAATCCAAAGCTTTTGTTCATTATCTAGAGCAACATCAATCCCTAGTTCATCAAAGTTTACTTTGTACAAGCTTTCAAAATGCTGTGAGAACATCAATGCAAATCGGTACAAAAGTTGTTGTATATCAAAATAACTTTCCTGAAATTCATCTTTCAAAAAAGATTCTAATTCTCCCCGGAATCCACCGCTGCTAATATTATTTATCTGCTTATTACCACCAGCCAGTCGTGGGTAAATTTTATTAATCACCCATTCACCCAAACCATTCTTTTGTACATGCATCCTAAAATCATATAGTAATCCAGATTTCGTTTTACACAAAATAAATTTTTGAATGATATATATATTCGCTTTTATATGTTCGTCATAAAATTGCCTTAACTCTGCTTCATTTACTTTTTTTTCAATCTGTCCGTCATGCAAAACGTAGTTGTCTTTAGTTCGTTCTAAGAAGTAAACACCTCGTCCTTTGCTTCCCGTAGAGGGCTTAATAACAACTTTTTTATGTGTATTCATAAACGCAATAATGGAAGAATAACTCTCAATTTTTTTAAATGGAATAAGGAACTCAGCAAATTCTTTACCCTTTTGGATTTTTTGATAGACATTTATTTTTGTACCTACTGAAAAACTTGTAAATGGGATCATTGATTTTAACGTTCGATAAACCTCTTTTTGAGCCTGCTTCTTTGCGCCTCCTGCATTATAAATAACATCGGGAAAAGGCATCTTCCTTTGCACCCATTCTCCTGACTCATAAAGCCATCCCATAATGCTTTTATCATCAATATCGACTGCACCAGGTGAAAAATAAAAAAATTCCTCCCCTTCTAATTTAGCTACAGCAGCACATGCATAAGCTTTTTTGACGTCTTTTGGGTGATATCGGTAATGCATCATGCCGATTAATGTCATATTTCTCACCTTCTAACTATTGTAATAGTCAAAATTCCTATTTACTCGCTAAAACCAGCAAGTTTTTTTGCGTATAACATATTTGCCAGCCTAATTTGATTTACTATTTTTTTGTTTCCTCCAAAGCTTGCAACGAAATCATTTGGATTACGATGATTGATTTCAATAAGCCAAATCTTTTGATTTTCATCTAGTCCGATATCAATGCCCAGTTTTCCGAAGTGCATGCCACATTCTTCTATTGCTTTTGCAGTCTCAATGGCTAGATCAGACATTTTCTGAAGAAACAATCTGACTGTTTTTGCATCATTAAATAATTCCAATAATGTTTGTTCAGCCATTTGTACTTGCCCACCACGATGTCGGTTACTAACAATATTTCCGATTTGACCACTCCTGCTAACAGTACCAAAATTTTTCCATTCGCTCGTTTCGTCTTTTATTAAAATAACCCGAAAATCCATAACTGTCTGTGGTTTTAATTGTAAATTGAGGGGTTGTTGAACAATATACCTGCTAGGAGAAAAGTTCTTCTTTAGAAAGTCTCTTACTTCTTGTTGACTTTGAAAATGGTATACTTCTTTTTCACCTTTGATAATAGAGGTTACTATAGTTTCCTGTTCTTTTTTTTCAAACTTGGCAACACGTTTTCCTTGCATTCCTTTAACTGGTTTGACGTATATTGCACAGTATTTATCGATAAACCTTTCAACGTCTTTAGCAGTTTCAAATAATTTCGTTTCTGGAAGGTACGGCTTTATTCGGGGAAAATCTTTTAACCAGTCATACATTTGCCATTTATCGAAGCGCTGGGCATTAAAGACCTTATCTCCAATCAGAGAATTCAAATAAATTAAACAGTCATGGGGCATTAATGAATTTCTAAATACAGCTGAAGGAATTGGATAAGTTCCTTTTATCCATTCGTTTTTACGGTGATGGTAAGCATAGCCTTCAACCGTTCTCTGATCTTTGTTAATTCCTTCGCTTGAAAAGGCAATAATGACGCCTCGTATTTTCTTATAGTTTCGTACATACCTTCCTAACTTTACTATTTTTTCATCTAAATCTTTTTTTTCCTTGGTTGCTGCAATTCCAATTACAGGCCCAATTATTAATTCACTTTCTTTAACAGTTAGGTCATAAAGAGGAAAAAGGGGCAAACATAATAGCTCAATTACTTTGTTTGTTAGATGCAATTCATTTTTTTTGATATCATTTGAATACAAGATATCGACATCACATACCTCTGTTCCGAAACGCAAATTAATCTTTTTAAGATTCCTTACACCTAGATGCTCTAGTTGCCCTGGATGAACCATTAATATTCTCCCTGGTGATTCTATTCGTCTCACTTTACACTTCTTTACCATTATGTGAATCCTCCCTTTATTTCTCTTTATATTATGTAAATAAAGGATAAATGGTAAGGTTAATTCCCAGAAAAAAAAGGCCTTTTCCCACAACAAAAGACCTTTTATTGCTATCAACATTTATCATCGTCATCAAAGCTATGAACATCGTATAAATCAACGATATCTTCTAGTTTAAATTGAAGTAACATTTCTTTTTTGATGACACCCCGTAATGTTTCTTGGACGCTTTTATTAGCAACCATTAATTCATGAAAACTACAATCATTACAGTGATGCTTATGCTTTTTCTTTTTTTTGTGTTTTTTCTTCTGGCCTTTTTTAAAATCTTTTACGACAGCTTGTAGCTTTTCCCCTTCAGCATTCATAATATGTGAAAGTGCTATCTCTTCCATGGCAATCGAAACCAGTAGTAAATTAAGTGCTTTTTTCTTAGAAATTTTTATTTTCGGATCAAAATCCGGTACATCAGGCAATGACAACGCTTTTCGCCTCCCCTTCCCGTAAGCTACTGTATTCTATTCCTATAAGCCCTTTCTGTTACGGCGTATGTCCTGGGCATTTAACTAAAGCAAATTTCGTAGTGCAAACATACCATAATAAGGAATTCGAAAGAGAATATACAGCACATGTTGAGGTGGCATACAAGTGCATACAATCGTATTTATCGAGAGTAACAAATCCGGTTCAAGCAGAGATGCGATAAAAGCAGCTGAGGAAATGGGTTTTTTTACTGTGCTTTATACAAATAGACTTAAGCCATTACAACAACGTGAAGAGTATACAGATGTACATGAAATGTATTATCAAGACTTAACAGATCTAAACGGGCTCAGGGCTTCAATAAAAAAGCTGCAAACGAAAGGAAAACAAATTAAAGCGATTGTTAGCTTAGTTGATTCCTATGTATACACTGCGACGTTGCTTGCAGAGGAATTTTGCAATAGTAAAATACCTTCTAAAGCTGTTTCTAAAATGGAGGATAAAGCTCAAACAAGAATCGAGTTAAAGAACATTAAATGTAATCCATATTTCGCCATCTACGATCACACAAAATCAATCAAAGCATTTACAAAATCTCAAAAGAATCATCTACCTTTAATTGTAAAATCTCCACTCTCTACTGGGTCAAAAGATGTATTCTTAGTAACAACAAAGAAACAACTAAAAAAACAATTACATGTTTTAAAGGAGGAGTTCCCGAACTGTCCTATTTTAGTCGAAGAATTTATTAAAGGGGAGCAATATTTAATTGAATCAATTGTGTATGATAATACCGTTAAAATTGTGGCAATTATCCAACAGGAAATTACGAGGTGGCAGCGTTTTATTGTAACTGGTTATTCCGTATTAGCAGATGTCCCCCCCACACTTTACCAAGAGCTTAAACATTGTCTTGAAGATATTACATCCCAATTAGGCTTTTCTCATGGCTGCTTACATGTCGAATTGAAACATACTAGTAAGGGCGATTGGAAGCTTATAGAAGTTAATCCACGAATGTCAGGTGGCGCAATGAACAGGATGATTAAAGCTGCATATGGGATCGATTATGCTAAAGAATCACTAAAGCTTTTCCTAAGAGAGAGACCTGTTTTAGATAGAAAAAGAAATTTACATGTTTTCACTCAATACATTACTATCTCTACAAGTGGCATGCTATTAAAGGTAACTGGAAAAAAACGGGCCCTACAATGCCCGGGTGTTGTGGAAGTATATGTAAAGCCTCGTAAAGGAGCCATGCTTTCTCCCCCTCTATCTATGGGGAATCGATACGCTTATGTGATCGCTGCGGCCGATTCTCAGGAAAAGGCAAAAGAATATGCAAAAGAAAGTGCACAGCTCATTCAATTTCATTTAACTAAATATTAATGATCCTAAAATTCGTTAAAAGTGTCTTTACGTTGGACCGCCAAGGTGAAAAACGACTTATACTTCTTTATTCATTTCATATACCTTTTTATTCCCGTTGCATGGGGTGCGAATATTATATTGCAATGTAAACTACTTTATACTTTTAAAAATGTGGCAGCAATATCCTAGAATAAGCAAAGAAAAATAACAGAAGATAACTAATGTTTGATAAAAACATTCAAACAGTCAGTCCAAAAAGGGGGAAGGCAACATGCAAATGTTCGGTGGTCGTAAACGCAAAAAGAATAACAATGGGTTAATGATGTCTGTAATTGGCTTAGGTGTTGGAGCTGCCGCTTACTCAATGATGAGAAACCGTAATAATGGTGGTGGCATGAACATGATGGAGCCAATCAAAGACATGTTAAACCAGAACCAAAACCAACAATAATTGTTCAGTGAGGGTAAGTCAAAAGGCTTATCCTCTTCTTTTTTTTCAAAAAAGATCAGTTCGTTTTGAACTGATCTAACTTATTGTTTTAAGCTATTTTCAAGGTTTTTCCAAAAGGTACTTTTGGAACGAAGTCATTTGGTACTAACCACATGACTTCATAATCAACTGTTAACTCTTCGTAAAAGTAACCTGTTACATCTGTAATATAAAACAAAACATCAATAGCTTCTTTTTCTCCCCATTCTAATACTTCTGTGTAGGATGATTTTCCGTGCTTAAAAAAAGTGATGTTTGCTTCTTTTATTGAGGAAACACCCCTAATCTTAAAGTCAGATTGAACTAATTGCGTTTCTGGATTCACCTGTGCAAAAAGAGCAATAATGTTATTTATTAGTTCTGTATTAACTTCATCTGTTGAGGTATCAACAGCTAGAGCAATTTTCTTTCCTTCTTGGCGTTGAATCGTAGTTAAAAGTGCTTTTTGCCATTTCAATTTAGCTTCACTCCCTCATTAACTTTTACCTGCCAAGATTATTTTGATTTTGAAGGACTAAATATATTCTTTGTCAAAGTGTATATTAATCAAAGTTTTCTTTATCCTTTTATTTGAGTAAAGCCACGTATAGTTAAAGGGTAAATTGAAAAACTACTTCTACATAATACAGGAGGTCAATATGGAGAAAGCTGTCTTTTTAGATCGTGATGGAGTTATAAATGAAGTGCTCACAAAACGAGTGAAATTTGTAAATAATCCACAACAATTTCATTTATTAGATGGGGTTGGAGAGGCAATTCACTTACTTAATAAAGCAAACATACCAACATTTGTCGTAACCAATCAAGGTGGTGTTGGACTAGGCTTCCTGAAGGAAACCTCCTTGCAAAAAATTCATAACAAAATGCGAGAAGAATTAGCAAAACACGATGCCAAAGTTGATGATGTGGTTTATTGTCCACATAAGCCACATGCCGGTTGTCTTTGCCGAAAACCAGAGGCAGAAATGTTAACTGGTTTGGCCTCTCGATATAAAATCGATTTAAAGTCAAGCATAATGGTCGGAGATCGCGAGCCGGATATTGGAGCAGGAAAAAAAGCAGGCTGTAAAACAGTATTTATCGGAAATGAAGATAATAATACCACCGGAGCTGATGCTGTATTTCCAGATTTAATCAGCTCAATCCCTTGGATAAAAAAAGAATTAGGCGTTAAGGATTAGACTTATGCTACACCTTAAGACTAAAAGAAAAACTTCCTGAAATGCACTCCAAATGGTTCAGTTCAAAAAAGAGTTGAAGACGAAAGTAGCCATTCAGCTTCAACTCTTAATTGAACTAATACCTAAATTCCTCATAGATATCAATTATAGTGATAATTTATTCAATTCATGAGTTAATTCAGCTAATTTATCTTTGATATTTTGAGAAGAGGCCTCATCACCTATTTTTTTTAATTGTGATAATTCAACTAAATAATGATCAATTTCACTGTAAACAACCTCTTTGTCTCTTTGTATAGCTTCCTTGTTTTTGGCAGCTACTTTAATCGTAAAATCTATATCGTTGTCTAACACTTTAAGAATCGTAGGACATTTCAATTTTGCTTCAACTAACTCTAAAAATCCTTTATGACGTTTGAATATCAATTTATTATTTACTTCACTATTGTATATATTTAGAATCATCTTTCCCTTATTAAACCCCCAAAATATTCGGTATTTATCTTGAAGCACACCAGTAATCATTTTATCTAATTGACTTTTAGGAACATAGATAGATAGATCATCATAATGAGTTGCTTTCATCTGTTAAACACCCCTTACATGATATTAGTAAACAGAAGCATTAGTAATGTGTATACAAAAACAACTTTTTATAGACATTATCAAAACACAAACTCGAATGTAAGCCCTTACATTATCATTATATTCATGATTTGAATTTCATGCCACATATCTAGACATCTAACTCAATTCCCACGTTAGACTTAATTCCTTTAACACTAATTATAAAAGTTCCTATTGTGATCCATTCTCTTTTATAAACCAAAAAAACAATGCCTCCATTAAGAGACATTGTTTTTAAATAAGCAATTTATAGTTTTACAACGTTAGATGCTTGTGGTCCACGGTCGCCTTCAACGATTTCAAATTCAACAGATTGACCTTCGTCAAGAGATTTGAAACCTTCACCAGTGATAGCACTGAAGTGTACGAATACGTCATTGCCGCCTTCTACTTCAATGAAACCGAATCCTTTTTCTGCGTTAAACCATTTTACTGTTCCTGTTTGTGCCATGCTTTAAAACCCCAATCTAAAAATTATTCTTAATATGCAATCGTATTTACAATCCGAGGTAAATAAAAATTCACATATTATAAGGAACATCAACCACGTTTCGAGTGAATATCCCTTATAACATGTGAATACTAAACTCTCCTAAGTGTTGCCTATTGATGCATGTTTTTCTAAATGGAATCATATAAGAATCCTATAATCAATCTCCAAACGATGAAAGCCCTTCCTCTCGTTCATCCTTGCGACTCTTTAGTCGCGCCAGCTGAATGAAAAGCACTATCATAAGTGAAGTTTTCGACCTTGTTTTAACTATAACCTATACAATGATGAATTGCAAGTGCGTTCCAATTCTTTCTTGTTTTTTGTCTTTTCCATTATCTATTAAAGCCAACTGTTTCATAACAGTATATTTCACTTAGACAAGACCCCGGTCAAAACACTTTTTCTTTTTATGTGTGTTTTATACCCGGAGTCATGTTCAAGCCATCCTGTGATGATACCTGCTTTAATTACGGCTATAATAATCATTAATTGATTCAAGAATGGACTGATCCTCCTGAATTTCTACTGATCTGTTATCATTGTTCGTTTTAATTTTGTTCATTTCCCTCTCTCCTTTTCGAATAGTTTGAATAGTTATTTTCTTTTCTTGTTTTTATTATATGCATCTGTAATATAATAGTCAACAGTTTTTTATTATTGTATTAATACATATTTTCTCTCTTTTTTCAAAAAAAAAAATAGGCTGACTTGAGTCAACCTAGAATCTGTATTAGTAAATTTGAGCATTAGTTTACTCAAATTAATGATACATTCTCCCAGCTTTATTATTTATTATAATTTCTTCATCATTTCGTCAACTTCTTCTAACTCTTGGTCTGCTTCCTTCGCTTGCCAATATTGAATATCGTGCGCCAATTTGTTTCCTAGCATCATAACCCCAAAAAACAGTAAGAAAAACAACGAGACAGAAATAATCAATATTGCCATATACATAAGAAGCCCTCCTCGTTCCCTTTTTACATCATACGAAGTACTTTCACAGTTAATGCATACTTTTTCCTTCTAGCTTCATACTAAAGGAAACGTTTGTATATCGGAGGTTGATGTACCTTGAAAAAGAAATCTTTGCTAATTTTGGCAACAGGTGCAAGTCTCGTTTTAGCGAGTTGTGGGGCAGATACAGAAACAGATATTGTGAACGATGTAGAAGCTCAACAATTTACGAGCGATTATCATGCTTTCCCGGAGCCATCTAGTAACAGAGATCAAAACAAGATAAGAGTTCAACGCACAGAGCAACTACAATCATATGCTGATGATGCAGGTCATTATATAAGTGAAACAGCAACATTATTAGAGGATATTGCTCACTTATTCGACCAAAAAGAGGTTGATACTTCAGATATCAATAGTGCTCAAGCAAAACTCGCCATACTTAGAGAAAAAAGTTCTGAGTTTATGGAAGAGGAGCGTCCTGAAGTTTTCGACGGATTTCATAATGTTCATTTATCAACACTTATTGAAGTTGATTCATTAGAACGAGTTTTAAACGACATAAAAGATCCAATTCATCCAATGCAGGTTACCAACGCACGAGTTTACTATGAGAATGCCGTTATGTCACATAAGCTAATGGAACGTGAATACCTTTCTGTGACAGAAGAGTTCGGCATTCATTAAGTTACTAAAAAGAGTCCCCGATAAAACTCCTTAAATAGCTACAAAAAAAGAACAGGGTACGTTTATCCCTGTTCTTATCTACGATTATTAGCTGCGTCATCAATCAAATCAGCGAGGTCCCCTATCGCTCCTCCGATTGAATCAAATGGCTTCCCAAGACCAACGTGATGTTCAAGAGCATTCATTCTATTAATCATTTTGCGATTAGTTGTAATATAAACATTTTTTCGTTCTGTTATGTCCTCCACTTCCTGTTCAACTGCATGGAGTAGCTTTCCTTTATCCTGTTCACTTGACTCTAGACCTATTACAATTCGTTGTCCATCCGTGATTACATGTGCATCTCTTACGTTTTCCAACGATTCAACTCGAGTTTCGATCTCTCTGGTTAATTCCGTTGTCGCTTGAAGATGTTGGTTTCTCTGTTCTTTTTTTTCTACATTTGGGTCATTGCTAAGTGCGTATTTATCACGTAATACACCAGGACGATTACTTAAAATTCTTGGACCTTGTCGATTAACTCCTTCATGCTTCATACTTAAATTACGTTTTCTTGTCGTATAGGATCCTTCGTCTGTTAAATGAGGGGCAGAATCCGTTAATCCTTTAGGCATTTCATCAGGTACCATCATATCGGAAAGAGGCCCTTCTAAATCGCGAACTTGCTCCACTCCATACCCACTAAATCCTTCATGACGGTCATAACTCGCTCCCATTTCTGCTTCCTGCGATACCGTACAGCCAGATAAAATTAAGGCTGAAACGAACAGATAACTAACAATTTTCATCATAATCTCCCTCCTACACTTATTGTGCAACTTAATACCTTTTCTCACTCTTGAAAAAATATAACAATCCACAAAGACACTCGACACTTGTCGATTTTTTGCTAATTTCATCTTTTTATGACAACTTTACAAGAATCACTTTTCAACATATTTCATTCGGTTATAATAATTTTTATAAATAGATATTTGCTAAGGGCACATCAACGAAAAACTCCATAATAGCGTAGATGTCTGTTTTAGTTCATTTGAGGTGGAGTGTTACAGATGTTATGTGAGATAGAACAAAAACGGTTACAAATGTTGAATCTTGCTAAAAAATACGGAATGACTGCAAAAGTTACGATCCAATGTAGTCAAGAATTAGATAAGCTGTTAAATTTAATACAAAGAAATTCTCGTTAAACCATTGCATTCCAATAAAACATTTGATAAGGTTAACTCAAATTACGTTATATCTTACTTCATACATTGAAGTGAGGGTAGAGGTGCAGATATCATTAGTAAGTTAGTTGAGGAGAATGAGGTCCGTTGATTCTAACTGAAAGGGGTATTTGCCGAAGTTTAATGAGTTCTCATTTCTCATTAGCTGGGACTGTTCTGAATAAGGACAGTACTGTCATATAGCAAACAAGCTATATGGAGGGCTATCTCACACATTGAATTGGTTTTGCTAATTTTGCTTAACCTAACAACAATGAGTAGAGGCCTCATTGTTGTTTTTTTGTGCCTCACAGGAGCCCATCTAACCCCATACGTACAAGGAAAATTAAATGAATTGAGGGTGAATTGGATGAATTTTGGAAGAATTATTACAGCGATGGTTACACCATTTAATCAACATGGACAACTTGATGTTGTGGGAATAAAAGAGCTTGTACAACATCTTATCTCAAATGGAACAGACGCATTAGTCGTAGGAGGAACAACTGGAGAATCTCCTACCCTTACAACAGAAGAAAAACTTACTCTTTTTAAAACCGTTGTAGAAACTGTAAATGGCCAAATTCCTGTTATTGCAGGAACTGGCTCAAATAATACACAGGCATCGATAGAATTAACTAAACAAGCTGAAGAAATTGGTGTAGATGGTATTATGCTTGTAGTACCTTATTACAACAAGCCATCACAAGAAGGAATGTTTGCACATTTCAGCGCGATTGCAAATAAGACAAAGCTTCCAGTTATGCTTTACAATATTCCTGGCAGAACAGGAGTAAATATGAGTGTAGAAACAACATTACGATTAGCACAGCTTCCTAATATTACTTCAATAAAAGAAGCAAGTGGTGATTTGGACGTTATGGCTGAAATCATCGAGCACGCACCTGAAGGATTTACGGTTTATAGTGGTGACGATAGCTTGACATTACCATTACTCGCTATTGGTGGTGCAGGAGTCGTATCAGTTTCTTCACATATTATCGGAAACGAAATGCAACAAATGGTTCGTAACTATCAAGCAGGTCAAGTGACAGCAGCAGCGATGCAACATCGGCAAATGCTTCCGGTTATGAAGACTTTATTTATGGCACCTAATCCTACTGCCGTCAAAGCAGCACTCGAAATGAAAGGGATTAAAGCAGGACAAGTACGTTTACCTCTTGTCCCATTGACAGCTGAACAACAACAAGAACTTCAAACGGTGATTCAACCATCAATGAATTTCTTTGTTAGTTAATCGATATTAAAAAGAGCATGTAGTGTTAGACACCTACATGCTCTTTCCCTGAATAACTTTGCATTTATCCTCCGCTATACTTTTGAAAAAAGTCTTCTCTAAATAACCTGTCCCAAATAGCACTCCTACAACGATCAACATGAAGCCCAAAGACTGATACCAATATACCCGTTCACCGAGAAAAATAGCTGAGCTGATTAATCCAAAAAATGGTACAAAGTTATTGAAAATAGCTGTTTGTCCTGCACCAATCCGTTCAATAGCTGCATTAAATAGAAAATGACCTATGCCCGTGGCAATGACTCCAGATACGAAAAAGATGATATACACACTAATAGGTGCACTAGTGAGATTTCCAGTACCAGAAGGTTCGAGCATTAAACTAATGATAAAAAGGCCAACAGAGCCAACCAAAAGCATAAAGCTAGTCATTTGTTTGGAATCAAGAGTTGCAGTTGCTTTTTTGATATAGATAAAGCTCAGCGCTTGGACGATCATTGCAATAAATACATAAAACTCCCCAAGACTAATAATCCCTTGACCTCCCCCTCCTTGAATAAAAACAACTCCGATAAACGCTAAACCAATCCCTAGTATCCTCCATTTTGTTAAGCGATCACCGAGAAAGATCATTGCAAAGATCGATGTAGTAAGCGGCAGCAGCGCAAGAATCAAAACTGCATTAGAGGCATCTGTTAACGTTAGTCCCTTTACTAAGAAGTATTGGTGTCCAACAACCCCTAACAATGAACCTGCAATTGTATATACCCATTCTTTTTTTGTTAAACTTCTCATACTTCTCCCGACGATAACAATAGAAATTGTTACAATGCCCGCAACCAAAATTCGAAAATACGTCATCGTTATAGGAGGAAAATAATCAACAAGAACCTTTAGCATTACGACATTAAGACCCCAAACAATCATTACAAAAAGGATCATTAAGTATGTAAATAGCAATGATTTTTCTTTCACTTAATACCGTCTCCTCACTCCCATTTGAATTGTATCATACCATCACCTCTATATTTGGTCACGTATTTTTCTACATTTATGTATACACAACCAATTACATAACGGAATCTCATAAAAAGTGTGAGCCTATCTCAAAAATTGCTGCTTTGAGACAGCCTCACAAACATCAGGCACCTTTTTAAGAAAGGTTCTCATCGGTTATAACTGATAGCATTGGCTTTTCGTACAATTCCCTCGGGAAGTTCGTTAATAGTTCTACACCATCATCTGTGACTCTTATCGTTTCTGTTATTTCGACCCCATAATCTTGATACCATATTCCTGGCATTAGATGGAACGTCATATTCTTTTGTAAGACCGTTTGATCCCCCGGGCGAAAACTCACTGTATGCTCTCCCCAATCTGGTGGAAAACTTAAACCAACTGAATAACCAAGCCTTGAACTTTTTCGGTGACCATGTTTCCCAATAGCCTTACTCCAAATACGTTCAACATCTTCCGCCAAAACTCCCGGTTTTATAAAATCTAAAGTTGATTCAATTCCCTCTTCTACTACTTTAGATAACTCCTTTACTTCCTGTGGTGCTGTACCGATTGACATTGTTCTAGCCATTGGGGCATGGTACCGTTTATAAGCACCTGCAATTTCTAATGTTAAAAAATCACCATTCGCAAACTTACGATCTGTCCATGTTAAGTGGGGACAAGAGGTATTTTCATTTGTAGGCATCATTGGTACAATAGAAGTGTAATCTCCACCAAATTCAGAAGTTCCCTGAATTTGAGCATGATAGATAGTTGCAGCAACATCACATTCCCTTACCCCTACTTGAACGCGTTCGTATGCAGCTTTCATTGCATTTTCAACAATTTTCCCAGCTCTTTTCATATACTTAATTTCATTCTTAGACTTAATTAGCCTAATCATATTCACTAGGCTTGAAGTGTCTTTAAAAGAAGCATTAGGGAGGCCATATTTTAACCGTTCATAACAAAGAGCGGTAAAATAATGAACGTCCATCTCCACGCCGATTGTTCTCGTACTTTGACCAATTTCCGTTAAAATATTTGTTACAAAATCAATCGGGTGCCTCTCTATTGATTGAACGTAATAATCAGGGTACGCAATAATATGATGTTCATCAAGCCAGGTTGTTTTTGCGACTCCATTTGCATCCATTTGTCTTCCTATCCAAATCGGCTGTGCATCCTCTAACGTTACAATTAACACCTGGTGAACATAAAAACTCCATGCTGAATAATTCGTCAAGTAGTACATATTTGACGGGTTCGAGATCAGGAGAACATCCACCCCTTCGTCGACCATTCGCTTTTTGACAGCCTCCAACCTTCTAGTGTACTCCTCTAATGCGAACAATTTTTTCACCCTCTTTCTCGCCCCGTACTTTTCTCTTTACAAGAACGGCGATTTTTGTAATTTAAACGCTACAACCTTTTGCTCTGTCATCGCTTCTATCGCATAGCGAACGCCTTCACGCCCTATTCCTGAACCTTTTATCCCTCCAAAAGGCATACTGTCAATTCTCACATCACTGCTATCATTAATCATGACACCACCAAATTGCAGGTTATGAATTGCTTCGAAAGCCTGCTCTAGTTTCTCCGTGAAGATACCAGCCTGGAGACCATAACTGCTGCTATTAGCTTTCTGAATGGCCTCTTGAAGCGAATCAACCGCTTCAATGATTACAACAGGCCCAAATACTTCTTGGGTAGCAATGGTTGCATCTTCAGGAACATCTGTTAATACTGTCGGTTCTAAAAATGCTTTTTTCCGTTTGGCTCCACAGCAGATTGTTGCCCCTAACTTCTTCGCTTCATTGATCCATTGTTCAACTCGTTCTGCTTCTTTAACCGATATCATCGGTCCAATATCGGTTGTTTCATCTACTTTTGATCCGAGCTTTAACCTTTTTGTTTCCTCTACAAATCGCTCTATAAATTGTTTATAAACAGAGCGTTCTACTAAAATTCGCTGCACCCCAATACAATTTTGACCGGCGACTCCGAATGAACCAGAAACTGTTGATGATATCGCTTCACCTAGATCAGCATCTTCAAGTACAATTGTTGGTGAATTGGACCCTAATTCCATAGCTGTTTTCTTCACACCTGCTTTTTCTATAATCTCCTTACCAGTTTCATAGCCTCCAGTAAAAGATATAAAGCGAACATCATCATGTTCTATTAGTGGATCACATATAATAGAACCACGGCCAGTAATGACAGAGAGTACCTTCGCAGGCAAGCCTGCATGTAAAAAGGCTTCTGCTAATCGTAATGCACTTAATGGTGTAAGCGACGCCGGCTTAACGATTACGGCATTACCTGCTGCAATCGCAGGCCCAACTTTATGCGCTACAAGATTAAGAGGATCATTAAATGGTGTTATCGCCGCAACGATTCCAATTGGAAAGCGGTAAACATACCCAACTCGGTTTTCATGTCCTGGCATTTGAGAGAATGAAATTGTTTCACCAGCAATCCGTCTTGCTTCTTCAGCACTCAATCTCAATGTTTCAATACAACGTAATACTTCTTTTCTAGCCTCACGAATTGTCTTGCTACTTTCTAATACAATTGTCCTTGCATAAACATCTTTATTTTCTTCAATATAGGATGCTGCATCATGAAGAATTCTCATTCTTTCATGTACAGGTAAGCTCGAGCATTGCTGTACCCCTTCTTTGGCCCTTTCTATTGAAAATTTCACATCTTCAACTGTCGCTTCTGGAACCGTTGCAATTAATTCTCCTGTACCTGGATCATGCACCTCTAATCCAGCTTTCCGATCAATCCACTTTCCCCCTATTAACATGCGTTCTTTAACGATTTGTTTGGCCATCTTATCCCTCCATTACTTATTGATTGCGCTCGATCTCAATTAAATCAATTAAAACAGCAAATCCTGTTTCTTTTATTCCAGCACCAGCTCCCATTAGTGTAATAGGCCCAGATAAATCACACGAATACGTGATTGCATTCATTGCACCAGACACCCCTGCTAAAGGATCATCAAGTGAAATCATTTCAGGTTTAACAGCAGCTTCAATTCCGTTAGAAGTTTGTTTCAATGACCCAATTAGTTTCCATCGTTTATTCTGCTCACTTGCATTTTTTAAATCTTCTTTTGTTAACTTTGATATACCAAAGCACTCAACATCTTCTCGCTTTAATGGATAACCTAACACGACATTAGCTAAAATTAACACTTTGTATAAAACATCGTACCCTTCAACATCAGCAGTCGGATCTGCCTCTGCATAACCTAGAGTTTGCGCTTCTTTTAATGCTTCATGATAATCTAACCCATCTTCCATGCGCATTAACATGTAGTTTGTAGTACCGTTAAATATCCCTCTAATTTCCGTAATTTCATTTCCTGTTAGAGTTGCTTCAGGCAAACGTAAAGCTGGTGTACCACTCATCACGGCTCCTTCAAACAACCAACGAACACTATTTTCCTTTGCGAGGTTTGATAATGTTTCATAAGCTAGTGCAACAGGACCTTTATTAGTCATCACGACATTTCTCTTATTATTAAATGCCCACGTGCAATGATCAATGGCTGGTTGACCCGTATTCACATCAGTAAATGTCATCTCCACTACCGAATCAGCATTCGTTCTCTCAATTGTCTCTTTACTCGACCACCCACGTACAAGACCTGGTTCATCTGGATACCCATCTAAAGTACCTGATTCTTTAATAGAGGCCATCACCTTATCCAAGCATAGTCCTTCAGGATGGTGAATTGAGCCTTTATATAAATCGCAAATAGAAACGACTTTAAAATGCAAATTATTGCCTTTCGTTAGGCTTGCATCTTTTTCTCTCAGAATATCAACAAATCCTTGACCGACTCCCCCAAAACCAATTAAAGCTAGCTTATGTGACATTTTTGCTTCCTCCCTTTTTCATGTAAAGTAACGCTGCATTTACAAGAGTATGCATACCCCTTTCTAACGCACGTTCATCGAAGCAAAACGTTGGTTGATGTAAACTTGTATTCATAGCTGGTTCTTTAGCACCTAAGAACATCATCGCCCCAGGAATAACTTTCGTCAGATGACTAAAGTCCTCTCCTCCCATTCCATATGGAACTGATCGAATCTCAACATTTGGATCAACTTTTTGGATTGCTTCAGCTAATACATTAACGGCTTCTCGATCATTTACCAAAGCAGGCTCACCGTGATGTAGCTTCAATTGGTAGGATCCTCCTACTGAAGTTATTAATTCTAAACCTTTCTTAAGTTCTAATTCTAAGTGCTTTCTAGCTGATTCTGAATACGTTCGCATCGTTCCTCGAATTGTAACAGTTGACGGAAGAACATTCGAGGATGTTCCTCCTTTTATTTCACAAACACTCAATACTGAAGGCTCTAACGCTGAAAGTTGCCTTGAAGTCATACTATAAAAATACGGCAACACTAACGAAGTGAGCCATAACGGATCTATCGTTTGTTCTGGATATGCCCCATGCCCACCTGTACCTGAAATGGTAATGGCAAATGTATCTACGTTAGCCATCGCTACTCCAGAATGTAACTTTACAACTCCTAAAGGAATCTCTGGGTCTAAGTGAAGAGCGAAGATCATTTCTATATCATGTAAAGCCCCACTCTCCAATACATATTGCGCGCCTGTTTTGCCATGATGGTCTTCTGTTTCTTCGGCCGGTTGGAATAAACACTTAACTGTTCCTCGCAATGATTTAGATTCATATAAATTAGATAAATAATGAATCGCACCTATTAGCATTGCTGTATGACCATCATGCCCACAGGCATGCATCACATTAGGTTTACAAGATTGGTAGGGTGCTCCCGTTTCTTCATGTATCGGCAAAGCATCAATATCCGCCCTGAGCCCTACTACCGGACGCTCTCCATCTCCTACAGTCACGAGTACTCCAGTATTAAAACCTAATTGTCCAGTACCGGATTGAATGTGCACCCCTGGTAATCCTTGTAATTGCTTCATAATATAGCTCGTGGTTTCCACTTCTTGAAAGCTAAGCTCAGGGTTTTGATGCAAATGTCTTCTCCATTTAATTAGACGATTCAGCCATTTCTCTGTTTCCATATACGCATCACCCACTTACGTTAATATAATCAAGTTCTTGCTCTATAGCTGAGATAAAAATTCAGAGAATATTTTATGTGTTCCTCCATAGGTATCTTTAATAAAGACAATCCTGTCATCTCGCCATAATAATATAGGGAGTGAGTTCGAGATGCCATCATACCTGTAGTAAAGCTTGTAGCAGCTTCGCACATTAAGTGTTTTATTTTATCTTCATATAATTGAACGGTCGGATCAATGGCCTTTGTGATTCCCTATGCTACCTATACCATTCATAAAATTCATCATAATTACAGGCAACACTAAAGACGAATGGAACTTGAGTTTCCCCCTGCACTAGATACTCACTATCTCCAGACCAAACCAACTTAGTACTCATGCCAATCTTTTTAT
Organism: Halalkalibacter sp. HAAS-P014; assembly: GCF_056619965.1. Taxonomy (NCBI): domain Bacteria; kingdom Bacillati; phylum Bacillota; class Bacilli; order Caryophanales; family Bacillaceae; genus Halalkalibacter; species Halalkalibacter sp. HAAS-P014. Next base: position 96,794 of record NZ_JBWQTV010000006.1, read on the forward strand.
TTGCTTCCATGTTGCCACCCCTTTCTTTTTGTTACTTTTATCTTATTCAAACCAGATATGGAAAACATTCAACAATTTGTATGAAAACTAATCAGATCTATCCACCTGTTTTCACTAAATATTCAGAAAAACACTTTACAATAAGGATATTCTCATCTTCTTGAAGTAAGGAAATATCGTGAAGTAAGGTCGTTGAAGTAAGGAGGAAGGGTATATGAGTCTTACGATGAAGCATATTTATTCTTTAGATACGTTAAATACAGCAACTATCAGAACTGGAGAAACGATACTAGAATCAACAATTGTGAACTGGGTTTCTGTCATTGAAACCCCTGTGGAGACATTTGTTCGAAAGAAAGAGCTAGTCTTAACATCTGGAGTTGGATGCGCCCACAATGATCAACAATTTTATGAATTTGTAAAAGAAATTATAGAATCTGGTGCATCAGCATTAGCTGTTGCAATAGGCCCTTTCATCAAGAAGATTCCTCAATCAGTTATTAACCTTGCTTCTAAGCAAAATTTTATTTTAATGGAGATCGACTGGGCAATTCGTTTCTCTGACATACTTGAGCAAGTTCTTGGAGAAATCCACGAACAAAAACATAAGCATCTTGAGAAAGTCGAAAACATTCGAAAATCTTTATTGGACTTCATCCTATCAGGCCAACCTTTAACTCTTGTAGCCAAACATGTAGCAAAGTCAATAGACTGTCCAGTCTTAATTGCTGACAAACGTGGTGGTATTCGAGGAAAATCAAGTCCTTTCCCTGATAACTTACTTAACAAATGGGCTGAATTTTTGCGTTCACAGTTGGAGGAGGATGGAATATACCACTCATTAGAACCAACCTTTGAATGGATCAAATATACTGATGGCCACGCCTTACAATTACCAATTCATTCAACTGGTAACATTCAAGGGTATATTGTCGTTGGAGGTTTTGGGCCCGATCCTTTTAGTGAAGAAGAACATAACGAATGGGTAATGTTACTTGAACATGTAGCTACTGCAGTAGCGATTCATTTCCTACATGAACAAGCAGCCAAAGAAGCCGAATGGCGTTTACGTGATGACTTTGTATGGGAATTATCTAGAGATGCTATTCCTTCTGCAGAGCATATGACTTCAAGAGCGAAATCACTCAACTATCAAATTAATTTACCCTATATATGTATCGTTGCAAAAGCCGAACAGTTAAAAGAAAGCTTCCATTCCATGAAACATCTTTCAATAACGTTTGATCATTGGTTACACGAATGGATTCGTCATATGGAAGAAGAAGCTGAAAATATCGCCAAGTCTATGGCTTTAAAATCCATGGTCACCTACCAAAATGAAGAACTCATTATTTTCCTAGAAGTAAATCATCATGATGTCATCAAACAAGTGAAAACGTACATCACAAAGTTACAAAGCAGATATCAGTTCCTAACCCCTTCAATTAGGATTAGATGGGGAATTGCCAAGCAATATGGCTACTCTTGTTTTTCGACCAGCTATGAAGAAGCAAAAAAAGCATTAGAAATCGGAAGAAAAAGAAATGGACCGAATACGATATCAGTGTATGCTGATACTAAAGTTGATAGAGTAATGGAAAACCTATTAAAAAATGAAGAATTAGTTGACATTGCAAAAGGCGTTCTAGATTCATTATTACGCTATGCAAAAGAACGACAGATTGATCTACTTCATACCTTTACGACATATCACAAAAATAGGGGTAACGTTAGCCAGACAGCTCGCGAATTAAATCTACACCGGCAATCGTTGCTTTATCGACTACGAAAAATCGAATCCTTAACAAGTTGTTCTTTGGAAAATGCAGATGATCTATTTTTATTAGACCTAAGTGTACGCTTATGGTTAAACGGGATGGAAATGAAAGAAACCGAGCGCGCAAATTAATGGCACTCGGTTTCTTTCACTTTGTTGTATTGATCACTCAAACCCATAATCTTTCTTACACTCAGCTAGTTGTTCTAATGAACTAGCTGCCCATTCTGTTTGCTCTTCTTTTAGTTCTTTAATTTGAGCTTCAACAGCTTTAAGCAATGATTCTTTATAAGGAGGAACCTCATCATCATAACCTTTTAAGGAAGAGAGCGGGACCCAAGTTTTTTCAAATTCAGCTAAGGCCTTCCGTTGATGAAAAAGAGGAACATTTATTTGCTTTGGATTATGCAAATCTCCCTGAGTTGGATGCTTTAAAACCGCAACAATTTTTACAAGAGCACGTCCATCCTCTTCTTGTCTTTCTATTAGCTCTGCAACATACACACCCGTTTTGTAAAAAGCTCGAACATAATTGGTATTTGCCATACTCATACACTCCTTACTCAACCTAAACCTAACCCAAACATTACCATTAAATATACAACGATCATAACAAAACCAATAACAAAACTCCAGATAGCCCTCTTTTTATTATGATGTAGTAAATTGTAAATTCCTAAACCACCAAACACACCTGTTAAAATAAATAATAAAAACACTGTTAACACAATCCATATTTCCTGCATAGCTCCTCCTCTATAGACCTGGTACTAACCAAGTAAAAAGCTGCCACATTGATTCAGAAATAGGAACTAAATACTGTTCTGAAATGGCCCCTAATGAGCTCGTATCTGAAAAACTGTCAATAATAATTAATGTAAATGTTATTAAAATAGCAATAATTGTAATGGTTAAAATAACTGCTAATAAAATAGCGTAGCCTAATATGATTCGCAACGTCCATTTTAACCATTCAGGACGTTTTTTTGCTTCTACATGTGAACCCAAATCAAATCATCCCCCCCATCAAAAACTTATTTCCTCCTTAATCCTACCAAAAAACGAGGAAGAAATAGAAGGTGATTTACGAAAAAATAATGAACTTCTTTATTCTAAATTAAGCCTCTTTAGAATAGCATCAATTGGCACTCCCTCAGAGGTCGAAACATCACTGAAGTCATAATTTTCAAGGTTTATCCATTCATCTAAATCGTTATTTATCTCTTGTTTACGATCATTCTGTTCAAAGTCAATTAAATCTGTGGAAGTCGGAGCACTCAAATCTTCTTTTAATTCTTCATCATCTAGTACATCCTCTTCTATACTTGTCTCACCTTCAACATTTTCAATATAGCTAAAATTTGATACATCAACTTCTAAAGGTTTACTGAACTGCGCAAATACAAGAGCCCAAATGGTCATAAACATCAAAACAACCAGTGATAAGACTGCTATTGGTTTAATCATCGTCTCCCTACTTATCTATTATTTCTTTTTAATTATCATATCATATCAAAAGCTTATATATATACTGCTAAACACTTTTTAACAAAGATTTTGGCATTACCTATCTATCTAAAAATTTATCATATTGAACTTTTGTCTTTTGTTAAAAGCAAAACACTCTTATCGAAGAGGCATGTAACGATATTAAACAATTAAACATTGTTATTTTTTGCCCAGTGAGGAATATCTTTGTGACAATAATTTTCGTCTTTTCACAGAAAAAAACCGTGTATATCAATTATACACGGTCAATGCTATTCCACCTAGGAGGCATGTCCTTGCCCCAATAAATATTACCAATCGTATGATGCTTTTCATAATGGTCTAAATAAGTATGACAATGGAAGTTAAATGTATATCCTTGCTTTGGTGGTTGATCTCTTCTCACATGAAATCTTAAGTAATCTTTTCCAGTCTCTTCATTATAAAGGTGGAAAATTTTTTCTCCCAAACCAGCCGTTGGGGATGAGGACATTTTAATTTTCTCCCATTCTTCATCCGCTAATGTACTTGTTGTTTCACGAAGCACTTCATCTAAACGTGGCAAAATCAATTGCTTGAAAGGAGTACTTATTTTTTCAGTAATTACAGAACCAAACTTCTGCAAACTCTGTTCCTCTGCTTGCTTTAATATAAAATTGGTCAGCAAACTGGCAGAGGATGCACTACGGTGAATATACTGATCTATATTAGCCGGTAGAACTTCAACAAATAAATCATAGCTATCTTCATTAACTTGATAAATGAGTGGCTTATCATTACTTTCATCTTGCGTCTTCTGTGGCTCTTCTGCTTGTATATCCCTTACAGAATCCATCGACGGAACAAATAGTCCAAACGTTAGAAGAGCTGATGAAATGACGAGGCCACGCTTCACTGAACGAAGCATATACATACGTCCTTTCATAGTTTCAGTCTTTCATCTATTTTCTCATGAAATCTATGAAAACGCTATTACAATCCCATTACAAGCATTTGAACATTCTATGGTAAATTTGAACTTCCCATTAAATAACGATCACATTCTCTTGCAGCTTCACGCCCTTCATGAATAGCCCATACAACTAGGCTTTGTCCACGGCGGTTGTCACCTGCAGCAAAAACACCTGGAACACTGGTCATGTATTGACCGTATTTTGCATCTATATTTGATCGCGAAGTCGTTTCAAGTGCTAACTCTTCTATAATTCGTTCTTCAGGACCAGTAAAGCCAACCGCTAATAATACAAGGTCTGCAGGCCACACTTTTTCAGTTCCGGGTATCGGTGTACGGATCTTTCTTCCTTTTTCGTCAATCGTCGTTTCAACTCCGATTGTATGAATTTCTTTAACATTTCCGTTTGCGTCACCAACAAACTTTGTCGTACTCACTTGGTAACTGCGAGGGTCTGACCCATAAACAGCAGTTGCTTCTTTTTGACCATCTTCTACTGAATGAACAATCGGGAAAAGTGGCCATGGATTTTTATCACTACGCTCATAAGGCTTTTTACGATTAATATCAAATTGAGTAATTGATTTTGCACCATGACGAACTGATGTTGTAATGCAATCAACTCCCGTATCTCCACCACCAATTACAATAACATTTTTATCTTTGGCAGTGATATAATTACCATCTTTAAAATTTGAGTTTAAAAGACTCTTCGTATTAGCTGTTAAGAAGTCCATTGCATAATGAATCCCTTTCAACTCACGACCTTCTACTTCTACATCACGCGGCTTTGTAGCACCAGTACATAACAAAACAGATTCAAAATCATTCTTTAATTCAGTCGCAGAAACATCCTTACCGATTTCCACGTTTGTCTTAAACGTGATTCCTTCCTCTTCTAGGATCTTCACACGACGTTCAACTGTTTGATTTGCAAGTTTCACATCAGGAATACCATATGTTAATAGACCACCAATACGATCTTCACGTTCAAAAACGGTAACAGAATGACCAGCTTTGTTTAACTGAGCTGCAGCCGCAAGACCTGCTGGTCCAGATCCTACAACAGCAACCTTTTTTCCAGTTCTCTTTAACGGCGGTTGTGGTGTAATCCATCCTTCTTGAAACCCTCGCTCAACTATATGATATTCGATGCTTTTAATCGAAACTGATTCATCGCTTATTGCAACGGTACAAGACCCTTCACAAGGTGCAGGACAAACTCTTCCAGTGAACTCCGGAAAATTATTTGTTTTATGAAGTCTATCAAGCGCTTCTTTCCACTTACCTCTATAGACTAAATCGTTCCACTCTGGTATCAAATTATATACTGGACATCCTATCTCACCAGAGCCATCCAAAGTTGTACCCGTTTGACAAAATGGAACCCCACAGTCCATACAACGAGCGCCTTGCTGACGCAAAGCAGGTTCAGGCATCAATATTTGAAATTCTTTCCAACTTTTTGTCCGTTCAAACGGATTTCGCTTCTTTGGATTCTCTCTTTTATATTCAATAAAACCAGTCGGCTTCCCCATCGCACTCACTCCAATCTCTTCTCTCTTGTTATCTAAGAAGGCCCTAAACAGTAACGATTAGATCTTAAACATCCTCATGATTTTATCGGATGCTTAAGACCAAAATCGTCCCTTAAGAGTTAACCTGTCAAACTACTATCTATTTCCCACTGACACGAGACTTATCACTTTTATTAGCATCAAAGGCAACCATTACAGCGTCAATATCTGTAAGACCTTCTTGCTTAACGCGATTAATTGCATCAAGCATTCTCTTATAATCCTTTGGAATCACTTTCACAAACTTTGGTAATAATTCCTTCCAATTACCAAGAACAAACGCCGCTCGAGTACTCTTCGTATTAGCAAAATGATTTTCTAATAATGTACGTAGTTGTTCGATATCTTCTGATTCGCTAACTTCTTCAAGCAGAACCATTTCTCTGTTGCATTTGGAAGCAAACGTTCCTTCTTCATCTAATACGAATGCGATACCACCAGACATACCCGCAGCAAAGTTTTTACCCACCGAGCCAAGGTTTACAACGATGCCACCAGTCATATACTCAAGACCATGATCGCCAACACCCTCAACAACAACGTTTAGTCCCGAATTACGAACAGCAAAGCGTTCACCAGCTATTCCATTAATATACGCCTCACCACTCGTTGCACCATAAAAAGAAGTGTTACCAATTATAATGTTCTCCTCTGCTTTAAACGAAGAAGTTGTTGGTGGATACACAATCATTTTCCCACCTGATAATCCTTTTCCAGTATAATCATTCGCATCACCTTCAAGGCGCAACGTCATACCCTTAGGAACAAATGCCCCAAAACTTTGACCTGCTGAACCTTTGAAGTCAAACGTGATCGTATCTTCAGGCAATCCTTCAGCTCCATAACGCTTACTAATTTCGCTTCCTACAATTGTTCCAACTACACGGTCAGTGTTTTTAATCATGAAGCTACCATTCACCGTTTCCCCATTTTCAAGAGCCGGTTTACTCGCTGCTAATAATTCACGACTATCCAATGACAACTCAAGTTGATGATCTTGAGTTTTTGTACAATAATTTCTTTTGTGATCTTCAGGTTTTGGTTGGTACAATAGATTCGACAAGTCAACGTGTTCAGCTTTCCAATTTTCTACGTTCTTATTAGGTTCTAATAGGTCTGTGCGACCAATTAATTCATCAAGTTTTCTAAACCCAAGCTCCGCCATTAACTCACGAATTTCTTCAGCAACAAAATGCATGAAATTAACAACATGATCAGCCTCACCCATATATTTCTTACGTAACTCTGGATTTTGTGTCGCAATTCCAACAGGACACGTATCTAAATGACAAACTCTCATAATGATACAGCCTAACACTACGAGTGGTGCTGTAGAGAACGCAAACTCTTCTGCTCCAAGTAAAGCAGCTACGACAACATCTCGGCCAGTCATCAGTTTTCCATCTGTCTCAAGAGTTACACGATCACGTAAATTATTCAGCAATAGAGTTTGATGTGTTTCTGCTAACCCCATCTCCCAAGGTAGCCCTGTATGCTTAATACTTGTTCTAGCTGCAGCTCCGGTACCACCATCATATCCACTAATGATAATTCCGTCTGCGCGACCTTTTGCAACACCTGCCGCAATAGTCCCTACACCTGTACCTGCAACAAGTTTGACACTAACTTTTGCAGTAGGATTAGCATTTTTCAAATCATGAATTAATTCTGCTAAGTCCTCAATTGAATAAATGTCATGGTGAGGTGGTGGTGAGATTAATCCAACGCCAGGAGTAGATCCTCGAACTTCAGCTACCCACGGATATACCTTGTTTCCAGGTAATTGACCACCTTCTCCCGGCTTAGCTCCTTGTGCCACTTTGATTTGAATCTCGTCAGCATTCACAAGGTAATTGCTCGTAACTCCAAATCTCCCTGAAGCAACTTGTTTAATGGAACTTCTACGTAAATCTCCATTTTCATCAGGTGTAAAACGGTCAGGATCTTCTCCACCTTCGCCCGTATTACTCTTCCCACCAATACGATTCATGGCAATTGCAAGTGTTTCATGAGCTTCTTTTGATATTGAACCAAATGACATTGCACCTGTACGGAAACGTTTGAAAATTTCTTCGACTGGTTCTACTTCTTCTAATGGAATCTGTTTCTGCCCTTCTTTAAAGGTCATTAACCCACGCAAATTGGTTTGTTCCTTTGTTTGCTCATTAATCGCTTTTGAGTACTTTTTAAATAAGTCAAAGTTATTATTGCGACAAGCATTTTGAAGCATATGAATCGTATGTGGATTATATTGATGCGGATCCCCATTACGACGCCATTGTAAATCATCCCCAGCATCTAATGCTTTGTCTATGCCTTCTTGATCTGAATAAGCACGCCCATGTCGGGTTCGCACTTCCTTTTCAATAATTTCTAGATTAACTCCCCCGATTCTAGTTGTTGTCCAAGTAAAATAACGATCAACAACCGATTCATGAACACCAACCGCCTCAAAGATTTGTGCACCACGATAACTTTGGATAGTTGAAATACCCATTTTTGATAGGACTTTCATAATTCCTTTAGCAGCTGCTTTTACATATTTATTAACTGCCTCTACATACGAAATGTCTTCTAAGAGGCCATCTTGAATGAGACCATCAATGGAATCAAACACAAGATACGGATTTATAGCTTCTGCCCCATAACCTAATAAACATGCAAAATGATGAACTTCTCTCGGCTCCCCAGATTCAACTAAAAGACTTACTTTTGTTCTTGTTCCTTGACGAATCAAGTGATGATGCAAACCTGAAACTGCAAGTAATGCAGGAATAGCTGCTTGCGTTTGATTCATCCCACGGTCACTTAAAATAATAAGCGTATGTCCAGCTTTAATAGCAGCATCAGCGCGAGCAAACAAGGAGTCTAGGGCGTCTTCAAGTTGACTGTCATCCTTTGAAACATCAAATAAGATTGGGAGCGTAATAGACTTGAAGCCGTTCATTTTATTGTGTCGTAATTTGGCTAATTCCTCATTATCCAAAATCGGATAAGGAAGGTGAATATGACGACAACTTAATGGTTCAGGGTCCAACAAGTTACGTTCTGCTCCAATAGTCGTCCCGATTGCAGTAACTACCTCCTCTCGAATCGCATCAATCGGAGGGTTCGTTACTTGAGCAAATAATTGTTTAAAGTAGTTGTACAAAAGTTGAGGTTTCTTAGATAATACTGCAAGTGGTGAATCATAACCCATTGAGCCTATAGGGTCTACACCGTCTTTTACCATTGGTTGAAGTACTTTGGATAATTCTTCATACGTATAACCAAAGGCTAGCTGACGTGTTGTTAAGTTCTTAAAATCGGTATTCTCAACATGGGCAGTTTCAAGTACATCTTCCAGTTGAATTAAATTTTCTTTAACCCAATCTTCATAAGGATGTTCACTAGCTATTTGATGTTTAATCTCTTCATCAGGGATAATACGTCCTTCTTCAGTATCAACTAGAAGCATTTGTCCTGGATGCAAGCGTTCTTTATACAATACATTTTCAGGATCAATATCAAGAACCCCTACTTCAGAAGACATAACAATATAATCATCTTTTGTAACGTAATAACGAGATGGACGTAGACCATTTCGGTCTAAACATGCACCAATTTGTTTTCCGTCAGTAAAAGCGATCGCCGTTGGTCCATCCCAAGGTTCCATAAGTGTACTGTGAAATTGATAAAAAGCTCTCTTCTCAGCACTCATTTGTTCGTCATTTTGCCACGGTTCAGGAATCATCATCATAGCTGAATGAGCCATCGGTCGGCCTGCAAGTGACAAGAATTCAATTGTATTGTCAAACATAGATGAGTCAGATCCATCGCTATCGACAACTGGGGAAATCTTTTTGATGTCTTTACCAAAAACATCTGATTCAAACATTGCTTCACGCGCATGCATCCAATTCACATTTCCTTTAACCGTATTAATTTCACCATTATGAATCATATAACGATTCGGATGAGCTCTTTCCCAGCTTGGAAAAGTATTTGTACTAAACCTTGAGTGAACAAGTGCAATCGCAGTTTCAAAATCAGGATCAGGAATATCTAGAAAGAATTGATCCACTTGTACTGTTGTAAGCATTCCTTTATAAACAATCGTGCGACTCGAAAAACTTGCGAAATAAAATGATTCGTTTTCAGGAACCATTGAAGCCAGTTCATTTTCTGCGCGTTTACGAATCACATAAAGTTTGCGTTCAAACTCGAGCTCTGTTTTTAAATCCGAGTTACGTTTGATAAATAATTGACGTATAAATGGCATAGCTGCTTTTGCCGCATTACCAAGCATTGAATCATCAACAGGAACATCGCGCCAGCCTAGAAGCTCCATCTTTTCTTCTTCTATAATCGCTTCCAAGCCTTGTTTGCAATTAACCCTTGCTTCTTCATCCTGTGGCAAAAACAGCATCCCTACACCGTAGTCGCCAGCTTCAGGAAGCATTATTCCATCTGCCAAGCAAACTTTTTCAAAAAAACGATGTGGTACTTGTAATAAAATCCCCGCACCATCTCCGGTGTTTACTTCATCACCTTGCCCACCACGATGTTCTAAGTTGCGCAAGATTTGTAGTACATCTTCAACTACTTGATGAGATTTTTTCCCTTTCAAGTGGGCTAAAAAACCGATACCACAATTATCATGCTCAAATTGTGGATCATATAAGCCTTGTTTTTTCGGTAATTGTGAGTACTGCATTTGTACATCAACCCTTTCTCCAAAAAAGTAAAATCAATCAACTCTCCCCAATAATTCCGAGTCAATATACAGGATCATATCATTTTTCTGACATTTCGGCAAATTGTTTTTTGTTTAATTTTTCTATGAAAACGCTTACCTTTCAGCTTTTCAACGTATTTTTTTTGACAGGTTCCAAAAAAATACATAAAAGCATTGAATTTTTATTAATTAATATGAATAAAAATTCAATGCTTGAATTCAGGAATTATTTTTCTATAAAAACGACTTCACTCTAAATTGTTAAATCAACTTTCTTTAACAATTTCGCATTAGGTCCATAACCTTGCTCAACAATTCGAATACTGCCATTCCGGTGAAAAAGGACAATTGTAGATGCACGAGTTCCATAATGTTTTCCTTTTATAAAGATCGATGATAGCCTCCGTTCGACTTCTAAGTCGAACCCGGTGTTTGGAAGATGTTCATCTTTAGCTAATTCATCATCTTTAAGTATCGCTATGCATTCAGTAATCAATTTTTCTTCATCCGTTGAATTTCGAAAAATTTTATGAAGATTTTCTTTTATCTTTATAGATTTGGGCCAGCTAGCATTTAAGTACGCATTGCTAATTACATGTAGACCTTTAGTTAATTCCTCCGTTTTAGAGCGATTTGAAGAATAATACCACTCGTCCCCTTCACCGATAATTAAGTTATACCCCTGATATTGTTCAGATTGACTTTCAAGCTTTTTCAGAAATGACTTAGAATCTAAATGTTCAGTTAAGTAATCGGTTACTAACTTCCCTCGAGATTTTGGGTTTTCAACCTCTCGCAATTCCCTGACATTAGTTACTGCAGCAAGCTTCCCTGCTTGAGTAACTCCAAGCCAAGTTCCACCTTTTTCAAGATCACGGCCAGCGATAATGTCGTTTTCATCCCCCCAAACATGAACTCGCTTCGTTTCACGGTGAAAGAATTCATCTCTATTGCTACACAAAATCAGGTTATAATCAGAATGTACATCTAGTCCTAAAGCTAATAAACACACATTTATCACATCCTTATAATAACTACCTAGTAATTACGCTATATGTTTAAAGTTCTTGTCACCCTTCTTATTTTCAAATAGACAATGATTGTATTCATCGCTAAATTCCATCATAATATTACATAACCTGAAACGAAAATAAAGGATAAACGTATCATAAATAGTTACATTATAAACGAAGATCTATAGGAGGTAAAAAATGAGTGAACCAAGCAACAATTCAAAGAACGTCTTAGATCAATATAAACAAAACGAAGATATCTCACAGCTTTTGAAATCCCTAGATTCATTAGGAGAAGAGGAACAACAAAAAGCCGGTGAGTCTCTAGAAGCCCTAAAAAGACCAGTGAAAGAAATGATGAAGGACCAATCGAATCAATTACCTACTCAACTTCACCAACTAAAAGAAACGGTTAGTCAACTTGAACCAAGTCATTTAAAAGCAAGTCAAACTAGAAAATGGATCAACAAATTGTTACGACGTAATCCGATAGAAGAATACGCACGTAAATACCAAACCGTCGAAGCTCAGGTTGAGAATATCGTTGAAAATTTACTTAGTGGGAAAGACAAATTACAAGAAGACACTCTCATGCTCCATCAACTAAAAGATGTTGCGAAAGAACGTATAAGTAAATTAAATGAACAGATCAATATAGGTAATCAGTTAAATGAAATGCTCGAGCAAGAGATGACAAAAGAAGAGTGGGTAGATAATCCAAATGAAATAAAAAAAGGCCAATTAAAAGTTGTTTCTCGCGTAAAAAATATGTCTCAAGCAGTCATGGTTCTCCAACAGTCTTTGGCTTCTGTTGATTTAATCGTTGAAAACAATGACAAGCTCGAAGAAGCAATCTTTAATGCGATTACTATGACCAAAAACGTTATTACTGTTTCTGCTTCTATTCAATTGGCATTATCCAATCAACAAAAAGTTATAAAAGCTGTAAGAAATGTAAACGAGGCAACAGAATCTATGCTTTTATCAAATTCTGAACTACTTAAACAAAATACAGAAGAGACGTTAAAAACACTTGAAGAACCTGCAATTGCAATTGAATCATTTAAAAAGGCATATAATAATGTTTTTGAAGCGATTGAACTAACAGAAGAATCTAACAAACGCATTGTAAAATCTGGTCAAGAATTCATTATCGAACTAGAGTCTTTAAACAATGAAATGAAAACGAAACTTCTTCAATAATGTACCTTAGAAAGAAAGGAGGGTTTCGATGCAATGGGCAGATAAAGTTAAGCTGCTTTTTACTCCAGCACATAAAAAGCCAGTTGAAGATCACTTAATTAAAGATTCCACTACCAGAAACATGATAAAAGATGCTGAGGAGCTACTTAGTAGAATTGCTAAAAATGCTCCTTCCTCCAATAAAAAGAAAACAGTACGTCGAAAACAAAAAGAATGGGTAATCAAAGTAAAAGTTACCCACAAATTTATTTCCGTTGTGTTGATGGACCAGAAACATTCCACATCACCTATAAAAAAACGTTTCGTCATCACATGCTATCGAAAATATATGAAAGCTAAAAATGGTATCGGCATTTGTAAAGAATCATCAATACGTTATATGAAAGATGGTCGTGCTCAAATTCGTTCCATACGTGAATCTCCATTGTTCCATAGCTTGTTCTATAAAATTCATCAGCTTGATTTAGCATATTCAAATGATCTACTTGGAACCGAACAGCCTTCTAGAGAATTACTTAAAAATCAACAAACACTATTAAAAGAAGCAAACACTAATGATGTAACATTTTTAATAGAGGAATCCAGACGCTACATCCAAACCGTAAAACAATTTTCAGTGGATCCACTTATCGAAAGCAGATTACACCGAATTATTCAGCAGGCTGAAAAATTGCAAAATGACTTCACTCTACTAGATTTTGAAGAACGACATATCGTGAGACGTATGTTCAAAGAGGACATCCCGTCAATCCTTAATACATATTTATCGCTCTCACCACAACATCAATTAGTACACAAAGAAGAACTTTATGTCGCTTTATCAAAAATGGAACTAGCACTAATTCGCTATGTAGAACGTTTGGAACAATTGCGCGTAGATCGTATGAATCACCTCCTTAAATTACAGTCCTTAAGATATGATAAACAATAGTTTTTTCGTAAATTTCAAAATGAAGCTTGCCACTTTCCTAATAAATACTTACACTATTTGTAAGTGTTTTCTTTTTTTACAAGGAGGAAAAAGATATGTCCAACATTACAAACTTTTCATCTGATATTTCTTTAATTGATGGGTTTGACTTAGGTCTCTCCAATCGAACAGGAACATACGTTCTACACGCTGAAAGACCAACGCTAATTGAGAGTGGACCATCGCCTTCCGTTACGCATGTATTAAAAGGTTTAGAAACATTAAATATCGACCCTAGAACCATTGAATATCTCATTGTTACACATATCCACTTAGACCACGCAGGTGGTGCAGGTTTGTTACTCAAGCACTGCCCTAATGCTAAACTTGTTGTCCATCCTAAGGGAGCCAGACATTTGATTGATCCATCTCGTCTTATAGCAGGAGCAAAAGTAGTTTATCAGGAGAAGTTTGATCAATTGTTTGATCCTATTATTCCGGTTCCAAAAGAACGAATGATTATTAAAGAAGATTGTGAAACATTACAAATAGGTCCAAATAGAACATTGTACTTTTACGATACTCCTGGCCATTCAAACCATCACTTTTCCATCTATGATAATTACTCAAAAGGAATTTTCACTGGAGATACACTAGGCGTTCATTATGAATTACTTGCACAAGAAGGGCATCACTTTGTCCTCCCTTCCACATCTCCTAATCAGTTTGATCCTGAAGCCACTCTTAAATCACTGAAAAAAATTGAAGATTTAAAGGTTGAGACTATTTTCTTTGGGCATTATAGCGCATCTAATGAACCAGAAACAGTCTATAAACAGATTAGAAAATGGCTACCTATTTTTGTTTCTATAGGGCATTCTGTTTACAACGAACAAGGTAATTACCTAGACCTGAGTAATAGGTTATTTTTGCAAGTTCAACAAGAATTAGATACCATGAAGGTTCCTAGAAGTCACTCTATCTATAATCACCTTCATCTTGACTTAGAAATTTGTTCAATGGGAATCCTTGATTATTTTCAAAAAATGAATAAATCTAAATAGTAACCTTAAGTACCGACCGTGTTACTTGCGAAATAAATCCACTCTTAGCTATAATAGGAGAATAGAATTTGCCTACAACACTGTAGAAGTGAGGGGTTTTATGGATCGTAAACAAGCACAATCAATTATAGGGAAGATTGTAAAAATAGAAGAAGGTGAGTCCGGAACCTATTTTGGCGAACTACTAGATATAGTTACAGAACCCAAAAAACCTTGGAGAGGAATTGTAAAAATATTAGGTGTCTTGAATGTTCCGATTTTATTTGATAATGAGAATGAAGTGAAGCTAAAACCTTTTCAATATGAGAAAGAAGAAATCATTGAATGTGAGGGAATAAAATTATCTGAACTGCAGATAAATGACACCCCCTCATATGACCAAAGTGTCATTACTTCCATAAAGGATCGACATGACCAATTTCAAAACGAGATTGAACTACTGAAAAAAAAGCAAGAAGGCTTATTAGGGTTTTTAGCTAGTTCTGGTTTACGTATGGATTTACTAGATCAACCAACACTGCACTCTAGCCATATTACATACACGTTTCATCATGATGGAGATCGTTTTATTTTAAGAGATAACAATGAGGATCGTCTTGACTTAGAAGGATGCCCTTTCACAATCTCTTGGAACGCAGAAGGAGAGCAAATGTCAGGTCACTACGTAGGTAACGGAACTTTTGTATCATCAAATGGTAATCGGTATTCTCCAGAAGAAGGTGCTCTCTTTACAATTAATAAGGAGCAATTTGACCCATATGTAATTTTGCGAAATGAACTTGAACCTGCAGCTTTATCCTCACTAGAAACAACACTAGGTCATTTCCAAGTTTCTCATGACGATATAATCGACTGTCATAACTCCTTGTTGGCACAATTGCTTCACAAAGATAAACAAAAAACTTATCAGGGTGTTAACTTTTTAAAGTATCAAGGGAAAGATGGAATTGTTTTTGTCCAACACCATTTTGAACGTTCACTCCACAACGACAAAAATGATAAGATTTATGACCGCTTTGAATTTACAACTGAACTAGGGAAACGTTCAATCGCTACCTATACAAATGAATATTCCTTTTAATATAACATGAGGTTGCTCAAAAACCAGTATTCACCTAGTCACAGACCACACTACTCCCTGGTGAGACAACCTCATTTTTGCTTTTACTAGTTTTCTTTTTTTAATCTGGTTGAATACCAGAAAAGCATTTTATTGGCTTCAGCTTGATCAAGATCTACAGCAGTAAAGGATTTCCCCACAACACTTGATAGCACTGAGAATCGAAAACTAGCTAGATTTTTCCTTCTTTGAAAATAGGATGAATGTAATTCAGCGGATTGTATTTTCGTTTTTTTCGAGATCACAATCATCTGACTTATTTTCCTGTACCGAATCCATAAATGAGTATCATTAAATCCGGATCCAGCATCCTTATATTGTAAATATCCGAATAATAAACAAATGACAACCAATATAAAGCCATAATAGCCTATTGAATTAACGAACCAGCCGAATGTAATCGTAGCAATAATAGGTATATATGAAGCGCGAATAAAAAATCGTATCAATGATCTTTGGGGAACTGAGTTAACCTTAGCCGACAAAGCGTAATTCGGTAGGATCTTAGTCATGACTTCAACCATTTCTTTTTCTTTTACTAAAGGGAACAGTACGGTTGATAATTGCTCATCATCGGTCCCTCCACCCGCACTCTCAACGTACACTGCACCATAACCAAAAGGTTGTCGAAAAACATTACGAACAACACGAACAGCCGTAACTTTATCCGTGTGGATCGTTAATTGCCTCTGTTCAAGTAACCCTCTTGAAATGACTAACTCATTCCCGTATTTCTCAATCCTAAATCCACCATATTTTATTACAGTTCCAATAAAAGATATCATCCATGATACAAATATGACAAACACAACGATTGAAAAGACGATCCACAGCCCAGAACTTGCAAAGAATCCAAACATACGTTCATAGATGGTCTCAGGTAGAAATTGTTCAACTTGACTGAATAACGCTGCAACAGCTGAAACTGTAAGACCAATCCCACTTGATGTTAAAGCAGCAATAATTAAATTTCTAGTTTTAAGCTTCCAAGTATAGTCCACTATTCTTTGGTCTGAATATTCAAAGTTGCTCCCTTCTTCCAGCTCTTCTTCATGAGGCACTGCAATATGGTTCTTTCGTAATTCAGCTTTTATTTCCTCTGCTTCTTCACGGCTGATTGCTATTAAGTTAACTTCCGGTTCAGCTCCCCCTCCAGCTGTCTCAATTTTTAATTTCACAAGGCCAAACAACCGTTGAAATATTCCAGCAGTTATATCTATACTTTGTACACGTTGCTGTTGAATATATCGTCTTTTTTTAACAAAGATCCCTCTTTGTATGTAGAGCTCTCCCTCAACAAGTCTGTACTTAAATGTAAACCAATGAAGGATCCCGTTAATAATAATAAATAGTAGAATAGCAAGCCAAATATATTCGAATCTAAAAAAGCCGGTCGATTCCCCTGTATTTCCTAAAAAGAAACTTAAAACCAAAGGAATCAGAAAACTTCTTAATGCCGTTAAAAACGAAACAAAAATAGCTGCAACATGTAACCGTTTAAGATTATTCATCTTCTGCCACCGCCGCTAGCTCAGCAATTCGATCGCGTAATTCATCTGCTACCTCTGTTGTTAGCGAAGGGATTTGATGAACAGTTGCAGCAGTCGAGATCGAAACAGCTGCCAATTTATACCTTCTTAGTAATGGACCTTGTTCCGTGTCAACATGCTGTACACGTGACATGGGGATCAATGTTCGTTTAACGATAAAAACGCCACGTTGCAAGTCAATCTCATCTGCTAACACATCATAGCGCCATCGCTTCCAACGTATTGGTGGTAGAACAAAGACTGTTATAAGGGTATAAATGATATATCCCCCTATAAGCAACCAAAGGATCCAAATCGGTATTTGAAAAAAATAAACAATAAGACCATAACCAATAGGCACTAAAGCGATAATAAGACTCTCAAAAAACGCTTGAAGTCTCCATGCAGGCAATGCTTTTTTTGATAATGATTGTGATGGTTCGAGTCGCAAATCTAACCCTCCTGTTACAAAACACTTTTAATTTGTAAGATCATTGTTTAGAGGTTGCCCAAAAGAAACTCCTTTTGAACAACCTCTCTTGATCGTTAACCATTTAGTGTTAGTCTTCATCCTCATCAGTTACATAAATAATCGTAACACCTAAATCCTTTAACAAGCTAAGTAAAGCACCATTCAACGTTGTGTCATATACTAAACCAATTGATTCAACCAATTCTAACTCCTCAAGTTGGCCGGCTTCAGCGTCTTCAATTAGTTCAATTATGTCCTCCATTTTATGTTTTTTAAGTTCTTCTAAGACTTCTTCTTTTGACAAGTTCTTACACCCCTAATCGTTATTTTTTCTTGATTCGGTCATTTGTTTCCACACTGAACCTTTGGCTTGTTCACCACCTTCAATTCTTCCAAGAGCCATTTTTACTTGCAGCGATACCTCAAATTCAGGATCAGACTCTGCTTGCTTTAGTGCTTCAATCGCACGCTCATCTCCAACTTCATACAAAAACATAGCTGCACGCCAACGAACTAATTTATTTTTATCTTCTAGAGCTTCTATCATTGAAGGAATAGCTTTTTCATTACCAAGGTCTGACAAGCAGTCACCAGCTGTACGACGGACCGTTACGGAAGGGTCCTTTAATGCCTTATATAAATAAGGTAAAACTTCTTCTGTCTCGATCATTCCAAAATAAACCGTAGCAAGGCGACGAATAGATGCTTTCTCATCGTTAAGTGCTTTTTCCAAAACAGGAATATCTTTTTCCTTCGGATCCATGCGCTCGAGTATCGCATACCGGTCACGCCAGTCTTCTTGCTCAAGCATATCAAGAGTCACATTAATAAAACGTTCTCGTTGTGCTGCTTGTATATCCTCAGTGCCATTAGCCATCGCTATAAGACCGTTTAACCGTTCAGTTGTATAAGCAGCCGATAATTCATCAGCTACTTCTTTTGCCACATCATCTAATTCACCATATCGCACGCCTTTTTCTACCCATTTACGTTCCATAACAACATTATCGTCAGGCTTTTGCGCTTTTGCAACAGCGTCAACAAAGCGATCTGGTAACCCTTCTCTTCTCTCTTGCTCACCGTCCGTCAACTTAATTTGCATCGGGATTCCTTTAAAAGTTTGAACAAATACATTTACCTCACCGAAATGATCGTTCACAGTATTTTGGTCAGAGGCTGATTCAACATCTTCTCCAAAGACCGTACGAACTTGTGGGAGAATTACTTTCCAATCTATTTTAGGGTGTCTATCGATCGCTATGAAATCTGCAACATGATAGACTGCCTTTACTCCTTCAATTTCAAATAAAGCTTTTATATAGGATGGTGCTTCATTTTTATTTTTTTCGGTGTAACTATTTCTTGCACTTTCACCAAGACTTTCACTCAATGTTAATTTCATTGTATTGGGACTTGGTGTTGGTTCAATTGATGTAATATGCATTATGATACCTCCAGTCACATTTTCTACCTCTTTGATCTTATCATAGCACTAAAATAACTGCCATTCACAGGGCTTATACCTCCTTTTTCGAATGTAAAGAGAAAAAAAACGATTTAAGAACATGAAAATTGGAGCTTGTCTGTTATAATAGATATAAAAGGGAGGTTTTTCAATGAGAATAGCTTTTTTGTCTGATATACACGGAAACGCCACTGCATTAGAAGCGGTTTTGCGTGATGTAAGATCACAACAAGTAGATAAGATTTGCTTCCTAGGTGATCTGTGCTTCCGTGGTCCAGAACCAAAACGCGTACTAGAAATTGTACAAAACCTTGAGGCAGACGTGATAAAAGGGAATGCTGATGAATGGCTAGTTCGCGGAATTAAACAAGATGAAGTTCCTGAAAGCGCTTTTGAAATTATGCAACAAGAGCGAGATTGGACATTACAACGATTGAACGAAGACGATTTAACATACTTAAAGAACTTACCAACGGAATTAGTATTACAAGATGGATTAGATTCCATTGTTCATGCATTTCATGCTACACCAACTAGTTTATTTGATGTTGTTCTTCCCGATCAAACGGCTGAAATTGAGAATAACCTCATGCAGCGTGATGATGCTGATCTATATGTATATGGTCATACCCATCAGCCATTTATTCGTTCGTTACATGGAAAAAATGTTGTCAATACGGGTAGTGTCGGTATGCCCTTTGACGGACACCCCCTTGCCTCTTATTTAGTTGCCGAGATACAAGAAGGTAGACATCGTCTTCATCTAAATCGTGTTCCATATAATAGAGAGCACGTAGTCGAAATCTACAAGCAAGGTGGCTATCCGAATATTGAAACAATGGGACGAGTTATTTTTTATGGTGTTAGACCCTAAAATGGTTAAGTAAGCAATGATGTTACACCTTTCATAATATCCATTATGGTTGCCTTATCATGATACATGAAGGCAACCTCTTTTCTATTGTTAATGAGTATTGTTGTCGGTACACCCATGCATTGATAAAGATCGTAAACACGTGTTCCTTCATCGACTAATACAGGAAATGTATATTCATGTTTCTCTAAGAATGTAGATAGATCTACATCAGGATCACGTCCTGTTACATGGACCATTACCATTTCCATTTGATCTGAATCCATCGATTGATATAAATGTTGTTTTGCTTGCAAATCTCTTTGGGAATCAGGGCACCATGATGTCCAAAATGTAAGCATCGTCACCTTTTTCGTGACATTATGCAGAGACCAATTTTCTGCTGTATGTAGTTGTCTTAAATTAAAATTAGGAGCTTGTTTCATATCGATCATCCTTTATAAATAAAATATGGTGACTCAGTTTAGTTTGAGTCACCATGGATAGATTTATTTAGAGCAATGCTCATTATATGCTTGAGCTAAATTACGAATAATATCCTCAGGTGCCGCCCCTTCGATATGCTCCCGTGGGATAAAATGGACAACTTCTTTTCCTTTTAACAATGCCATAGAAGGTGAAGATGGAGGGATTTCAGCAAAATATGAACGCATTTGTGCTGTTGCCTCTTTGTCTTGTCCTGCAAATACCGTAATTAGTTGATCGGGTGTCGTGTCGTGTTGTAGTGACGTGACAGCAGCTGGACGAGCTAGACCAGCTGCACATCCACAAACAGAGTTAATCATAACTAATGTCGTTCCTTCAGCTTGCTCCATATATTGATTAACCTCTTCAGCAGTTGTCAACTCTTTAAAACCATTTTCTGTTAATTCTGCTCGCATCGGCAAAACAACTTGTCGCATGTATTCTTCATAAGCCATTGACATATTTCTAATCTCCTTTCAGTATGCTACTTTTTTGGTATGGACGATGTTGCTGCATAGGGCTTTAGAGCATTATGGATATAAGCGATCGATCGAAAAGCATATATCCGTTCAACACCTAAGCCTTTTTGAAATAAAAGTAAACATGGTACACTCTTGATCTTCCATTTTTGAGCAAAGTCTGGTGAATGATTGATATTTAGAGAATAAAAAGGTATTGATTTATATGTCGATTCCATGATCGTCATCATTTGCTTAGCTAATTTACACGTCCCACATAAAGGTGTATAAACAAAGACAATCGTTATCGGATCACGCGCGATCAACATATTCTCCAGTGTGCCGCTTGAAATCTCTTCCATATTATTCCCCTCATTTCATCACTTCCTATTTTACCAGAAGTTGACGAATGATGTATAGGGTCTGTTCCCACATAGCGTAACAAAGCGAGCATCTTTTCAGATGCTCGCCGTCTGTTACCTTTTTAAGATAAAGCGATTTTGCAATTGACGAATTTGAATTTGAGTGCGATATAGCTGGTCTCTTTGTTCAGGGGTTGCGGCATGCATTAAAGCATCTAGTTCTGATCCTAATTCTTCTAAATGAATTTGTGTTTGTATGTAATCTTCAGGATCACCTGCCTGAACTCGCTGAGAATCAGCAAATGTTTTTTGAGCTTCTTCAAGTGATGCTTCTGCCTTTTCTAAAAAGTGTTCAAGATTTGTGCGCTCTGTCATGACCATTCCTCCTAAAGTTGTTTGAGCCTTGATCTTACTTTGCGCAACTAAATCATTCGTTATGCATCAACCTATAAACCATAAAATCATGAGCAATCAGTGACTTAGAAA
The DNA here is from genome assembly GCF_056619965.1 of Halalkalibacter sp. HAAS-P014. Taxonomy (NCBI): domain Bacteria; kingdom Bacillati; phylum Bacillota; class Bacilli; order Caryophanales; family Bacillaceae; genus Halalkalibacter; species Halalkalibacter sp. HAAS-P014. The sequence goes on from NZ_JBWQTV010000006.1 coordinate 118,726, forward strand.
AATAGGACTTCGCTTCCTTTTCTAACTCCTTTTCCTCTCCCACATAGCGTGAGCTAATATGGGTAATAATTAATTGGTTTACACTTGCTCGCTTTGCAATAGTTGCTACATCTGGAATCGTCGAATGTCCAAATTGCTCTGCATGCTTTTTTTTCTCAGCTAGAAATGTCCCTTCATGAACAAGTAACGTTGCATTTTCTGCGAAGGAAACCATCTTTGCTAAAGGTCTCGTATCACCAGCGATTACTAACGTTCTTCCTGCTTTTTTATTTTCAAGATAATCCAAACCGTTAATAGTTTGACCATCATCAAGTTCGACAACTTCTCCTCGTTTAATCTTTTGATAAACCGGACCAGGTTCAAGACCGATCTCCTGAAGTTTTTTAACTTTTAGTGAACCAGGACGGTCTGCTTCCTTAATTTTGAAAGCAAAACTCGGCATGACATGATCTAATTCCAAAGCTTCAACACTTATTGACTCATCTTCTAAGATGAGTCCCTCCTGAACAATCACATATTCAATTGGGTAAGACAAATAAGAACGCGATACCTCAAGTGCAGTTTGCACAAAATTTTCTGTCCCTTCAGGCCCATATATAACAAGTGGTGTTTTCGCACCTTGCGCAGAACGTGAACATAACAGACCTGGCAGACCAAATATATGATCTCCATGAAGATGGCTAATAAAAATCCGGTCAATCTTCGTTAGCGTAATTGGACTTTGTAATATTTGATGTTGTGTGGCCTCGCCACAATCAAATAACCATTGTGTGCTTTTCCTTTGGAGAAATCGAACAACCAGTCCACTAACATTCCGATCTTTCGAAGGGAGTCCGGAACCTGTTCCCAAAAAATGTAATTCCATATTGTCACCTATTCTGTATTAATCTACTTCCTAAGCCTACACTTGATCAGTATAGCACGTAAACAAATTTAGTAAAAACATCCTTTTTTACATATAAAAAAGTTGACTCATAAACGAGTTTCTGATCTATGGACCCACAGAACTAGTGTATATTACAGACACTGCCAGTCGAATAAATCAGACTCACTTTGAGTCAACCTCTAAAAGCTAAGATTCTTGAGCTTGTTCAGAAGAGAAATTTTCATATTCTGGTTGCTCAGTCATTTTAATAGGAGATTTTTTGTAACGCCCTATAATGCTACTAGCAACAAAGATAACAAAGATAGACCATATTGCATTTTTCCAACCTACTAACAGTCCAGCAAATACAATTATTAATAAGTCAGAGAAGAAGATCGTAATTCCTCTATTAATCTTCCATTTCTGATCTAGATATAGAGCTAATATATGAATGCCTCCGAGCGATGAACCATTATTCAAAACAAGTGTAACTCCAAAACCAATCATTAACCCTGCTAAAATCGTCGATAACCAAATTGGGATAGAGACAAATTGAATCATATCTAGACTATCACGAACAACCGAAATCCCAATAATGGACATAAAGCTTGATATCGTAAACCATTTTCCAAGTTTTTTTAATGACATCCAGAAAAACGGAAGATTCACTAGGAAAAACAGCACACCCCACGACCACGAGCTTATAAATGTTAATACAGTCGCAAGCCCTGCTGTTCCTCCAAAAGTAAGTTCATGTAACGCTAATAACTTAAGGCCAAATGATGTAAGAAACAAGCCTAGTATAACGAATGAAACCATTTTTAATCTAGCTTTCATCTATCACCTCTCCTTTTCTATTACTACCATACGAAAAAAAAGAGAGTTGGTCAATGTATATTAATGAATTCTTATTCATTCGAATAATTTAAAATTTGTATCTCAAGAGCGTTTTGAACATTATACTAAAAGAAAGTATACATACACCATACATTATTCAATAAAAAAGAGAACGACACAGGAGGAAGCAAAAGGGAATAAACATTCCATTTCATTTCCAGCCTATATCATCCTCAAAAAGCTTATAGAACTAATTGATCAATCGTCTCTATTAACTTAACGATCTCCGGCTTACTTACTTGAGCATCTGCTCCTACAACCTTCCCTTTATGAAAGAGCTCTTTTGAAATAAGTGACGAGAAAATAACAACAGGAATATTCGACAAGTTCTGCTCTTCTTTAATTCTCTTCGTTAGGTGGTGTCCATCCATTTTGGGCATTTCTAAATCTGTGATAACAAGTTGAACCTCATCACTCACATTAGACTCAGTTGCAAGATTGTCTAGGTAATCCCATGCAGCCTGGCCATTATCAAAGAATGTAACTTGATCATACCCTGCCTCCGATAACGTTTCTTGCAGCAATTTTCGAAGCATCGTGGAGTCCTCCACGACGATTAATTTTTTCATACTTCTTTCACGATTACCTAACATTTTTACTTTGTTGATATTAATTCCTTTATCAGGATTAATATCAACAACAATTTTTTCAAAATCAAGTAACAAAATCATCTGACCATCCATTTTAACAATGCCCGTTGCCGAGCTTTCTAAGCCTTGCGAAAGATCTGTAGGCTTTTCAATTTGTTCCCATGAAATGCGATAGATTCTTGAGACATTTTGAACTCGAAATGCAACTTTCATTTGATTTAACTCAGAAATAATAAGCTTATCCTGTTCTGGTTCAATTGACGATGCAATCCCAAGTACTTTATTTAAATTAACAACCGTCAACACTTCATCTCTTATCCTAATAATACCTTCTATGTGATGATGGCTATTTGGCATTGGTGTGACTATAGGGGCTTGAATGACTTCTCTTACCTTTAGGACATTAATTCCAAATGTCCCTGTCCCCACTTGAAAAACAATAACCTCTAATTCATTTGTCCCACTTTCAAGTAAGATTCCTTTCTGTTCTCCACTCACCCGTATTCCTCCATACAAAGCTTAATTTAAATCAGTAAATGAAATAAGCTCTCATCTTTATTTATTTCTTGATAATCAAAGCCTTTTTTCTTTAATCTGTCAATAAGACTTGAATAGTCATCTGGACATTTTAACTCTATACCTAGTAAAACTGGACCATTTGATTTATTGTTTTTCTTTGTATATTCGAAGCGCGTGATATCATCACTTGGACCTAAAACATCCTGGATAAATTCTCGTAACGCTCCGGCACGTTGTGGAAATTGAACAATAAAGTAATATTGTAACCCTTCATAGATTAGAGACCTTTCTCTCATTTCTTGCATACGTCCGATATCATTATTCCCTCCACTAACAACACAGACAACATTCTTGCCTTTAATTTGATCTTTGTAAAAATCAAGCGCACTAATTGACATTGCGCCCGCCGGTTCGGCAACAATTGCATTCTGGTTATATAATTCTAGTATTGTTGTACAAATTTTTCCTTCTGGTACTAATACAATATCGTCTATAATTTTTTGACAAATCTCAAAAGGAGTTTGCCCTACTTTTTTAACTGCAGCTCCATCTACAAATTTATCAATGTTTTCGAGTTCAACAACTTGTCCTTGTTTCAAAGACTCATTCATCGAAGCTGCACCAGCTGGTTCACATCCAATGATCTTTGTATGTGAACTAATACTTTTAATATAGGTCCCAACTCCACTGATGAGCCCCCCACCACCAATAGACGAAAATAAATAATCGATATTTTCATCAATATCGTTCATTATTTCCATACCGACTGTCCCTTGTCCAGCAATGATCTTTTCTTGGTCAAATGGATGAATAAATGCCATTTCATGTTCATTACAATAGCTCTTCGCTTCATTAAAAGAATCATCAAAGGTATCGCCTGTCAACACTACTTCTACATATTCCTTCCCGAAAAACTTAACTTGGTCTACCTTTTGGCGAGGTGTTGTTGTAGGCATGAAAATCTTTCCTGTTATGCGTAATGTACGACAAGAATACGCCACACCTTGTGCATGATTTCCTGCACTAGCACACACGACACCGTTATTTAGCTCTTCTCTAGAAAGGCTTGATATTTGGTGAAATGCCCCTCGAATTTTGAATGAACGAACAACTTGCAAATCCTCTCGTTTCAAATAAACATTACATTCATAGCGTTCTGATAATACTTCATTTTTTTGTAATGGAGTATGTGTAACTACGTCTTTTAATCGTTGATTCGCAATAATAATATCTTCAATATGTACGCTTCCCATAATTTACGTGTTCCTTTCAATTCAAACTATCTCTAATTGTGCAATATATTTATATTATCATACCGACTATCTTTGCGTAACCCCTCTAGAGAGCAAAGCTTCACTATTGAGTGTATACGGTTACCCTAATTCAGTTTATGATTGATTATTTATGATGTCCTATCTATAATAGAGAAATAATGTGATAATTTATACACTTACATACTAAAGGAGGGTTGATAATGGGAAAGAAAGCCTCTTTATTAACGTTTTTCACTTTTATTTTATTAATGTTACCAACACAGGTTTTAGGTGCTGGAAATGGTGGTGAGGCAGCTAGCGAACCATCTGGAATGCTTATCACTGCACTTACAATCTTGTCAGTACTAACTCTGATTACAATGGTCGTATTTTCTTTTCGTGATAATGGCTAAGTAATGTAAACGTGGACAATTTGTCCACGTTTTTTCATTTAGGGAGTCTATTGGAGGAAAATGAAAATGTGGGAGAATCTATCGAGTAATTGGTATCATTTTTCTTTTGCACTATTATGCTGTCGTTACGTTACTTTGTTTTTATTCCCTCACTAAGTTGATTCAAAACATAATCAACCGACTTAAACGTCTCCATTTGACGTTTTAATCCGGTTTCTTTATAGAATGATTTAATTGCTACAATTTCAAGGTTTTCTTCTGTTTGTTGTAGCTGACTCGGATGTAGGTGCAGTGGTTTTTCTCGCTGCACATATAATTGTGCTAGTGGAAGCCACTCATTCCGTACCTTATCGACACGATCGGCAAAAGGTTTGACCAAACCATAGAAATCAGGCTTATAATCTTTTTCACCTCTAACTTTTTCAACATAGAAGTCTTGAGCTTCTTTCGTCATTTGACGTAATTCTTCAGTCAATATCAACAACCGTGAACGGTTTTCTTCGTTCATAATGACACCTCCCGCCCCCCAATTTTATCAAATAGCTTAGTGACTTAAAAGAGGTTGTTCAATTGAACAACCTAAAGTTTTTAAAAATATTATATTTAGAGATTGTGGTATCTCGTTAGAAGGAAAAAAGTTGTTTAAATGAGCGCCATTTTTTTGTTTTAATATCTCCACCAGATACTAATGCTAATTCAGTTTTGTGTGGTTCTTCAATAGGCTGTTGCTGAATTTTATTTTCCATCTTAATTAGGCGCTCTTCAAGACTTTTAATCATTTTCATCATATCATCTAGCTCAGATCGATGTTTTAACAATTGGTAAGTGACAACATCATCTGCTTTTTGAGAAAGTCTCTGGTCCAACTCTTGTACTCGATTCATCACTTCCTCTAACTTGTCCTCATACACAACTCGCTCAACAGTCTGTTCCTGTTTTTCTTTCGTGAGTCCTGTTTCTTTAATTTGTATATCTTTCATTCGTTTCCCTTGTTTTAGCTGCTCTTGAACTTCACGCATCACCTCAACATGATGAGAAGTAAATAAATAATGACCATGTTCATTTGTTTCACAAACCAAACCAAAATATTTCGCCCACCGTTGTACCGTTGTTGGATTCACACCTAATTGTTCTGATACCTCTTTTGTTTTCATTGTCATTTCCATTAGACGTACCTCCTTATATTGATCTTGCAAAACAAATTCGCTTTTGCCTCAAAGATCCCTTCACCCCTGACAAAACTAGAACTGATTCGGCAAAGAAAGTGGTAATATTCAAAACAAAAAGATATAAGTTCGATTTTTGACAAAACTTGTTATTAATTGATCGTACTCCCCTCGAATGTCGAACTGTGACTACTCACATACTATTCATGTACGAGATAAGGAAAGGAGGCATTCCAATGGATAAAAATCAAAAGAGAAATAGTGAAATAAACACAGCTGACAAAACAAAAGAACAAAGAAAACAAGGCTATACGGGCGACAAAAAACTTGGTGGACCAAACCGTCCAGCCGAATAGCAATTTAAAACAGCTATGAAGAGGCGCTGCAAAAAGGTCGATCTTTTTCCCCTTTTTTGCAGCCTTCAACTAAATATTTTATCTTTCAATGGTACTCTGAGGAATAAATTTGCTAATTTTCTGTACTAAATAAAGTTCAATCCACTTTTTTCGCAGCCAATTCGATCTCTCTACCGGATAAACCTTTTTTATTGGTAAAAAGTATTGATCCGTCTTCTTTCTAGTTTTTGACCAATCACCTTTCTTTTTCCAATGATGAGAAATAACCGGGTATACGTCTCTTAGAAAAGGGCTTGTATTTCCTGTCGACCAACTCATATATTGTTGGTAATCATCTCTTGAACCCGTTGGCGGGGTTGAAATACAAAATCTGTATATCTGATTGTGAACGTCGGGATGAAACAATAGATTCTGTAATTGCCTACCAAGCCATATTCTTGATTTAACATTTTTAAAATTACGCACATACAAACCATATACATCACCTGTTATCGAAGGGAAAATAACATAACTCATATGAGCATGTTCTTCAAGTATATAGACGAGCGAAGAAAATACATTGTGCCGATATAAGGGCTTGTCCATTACCGTTTGTTCAACCATATATTGCTCATTAACAATTAACGCTGTACAAATCCTTTCCTGGTCACCCTTTTCAAAAAAATGTTTCCATTCGTATAACATAAACTCTGATACACCAAGCTCCCTCAGTAAATCGAAATCTAATTCCTTCGTTTCTTTTACATACTCATACCAAAGTAACTGTGGATATGCATCAGCAAAAATTGTCCAGTTCGCTCTCTCATAGGTTTGAAAAAGTAAATCTCGAAATTGTTTTGTTAAAAGTTCTTGAAACCATTTACTTTGTAAGTCTGTCATATTCCAACCTGCATTCCTTGACACCATACCGGCCAATAAGGACCATTTAATTTCTTTATTTCTATTATAAAAAGCTTCATACATTACGGTACGTGAAATATTATCTTTGTTTGCGACTTCTGTTTTCCTCTTAATTTCTATAATCACATCATGTTTTTTCATTTTCCCACATTCTCCTCAATTATTTTTCATATTTTTCTCACCTTTCCCACAACGATTTATGGTAAGATTATGTGATGGAATCTACTACTACTTTTTCTATTTCTTGCAGATTCCATGCATAGAACTGAATTTGTTTGGAAAGGTTTGTGAGAAAATGGCGATACGTTACCCTAATGGACGCCGCTTTAATGAGCGTACATCCACAAACAGAAAATTACCTAATAAAGCATTGACTTATAGCAATCGAGGAATGACATTAGAAGAGGATCTAAATGAAACTAATGAATATTACCTCGAAAAATCAATTGCTGTTGTTCATAAAAAGCCAACACCTGTTCAAATTGTTTCCGTTGATTATCCAAAAAGAAGTGCAGCTGTTATTAAGGAAGCATACTTTAAACAAGCTTCAACTACTGATTATAACGGGGTATATAAAGGAAGGTACCTTGACTTTGAAGCAAAAGAAACAAAAAATAAAACATCATTCCCATTACAAAATTTTCATAAACATCAAATTGACCATATGAAACAAGTCCAGCAACAAAACGGAATTGCTTTTGTGATTTTACGATTTGCTGTTACTGATGAAATATTCTTGCTAGATGCTCATCATTTAATCGACTTTTATGATCAAAAAGAAACTCAAAGAAAATCAATTCGAAAAATAGATATTGAAAAATACGGATTTTTAATTAAAATAGGTTATCATCCACGTATCGATTACTTACGTGTTGTTGACTCCGTTTATTTTTAAGAGAAGTTTAGTTGATGAAGAAAGGGAGAAACATCATGTCAAATGAAACGACTAATTCTAGACAAGGCCGTCGTCAGGCCCGTCAGTCAAAAAAGAAATCAAAAAAGAATACAAAAGGACTATGGAAAAAAATAGCCCTAACACTTGTTGTGATCGGCGCCATCGCAATGATTGCAGGAAGTATTGCTGTCTTTGCTATCATTCAAGGAGCCCCTCCTCTTGATGAAGAAAAATTAATGCTTACACAAGGGTCTCAAATATACGACCAGGATGATACTTTTGTTTCACAGTTAGAATCAACTGAGCGCAGGCAAAATGTCAAGATTCAAGATATCCCTCCAGTTGTAGAAGATGCTTTTCTTGCGGTTGAAGATGTTCGATTTAGAGAGCATTTTGGGATAGATGTCCGTCGTCTGTTCGGTGCTGTAAGAGCTAATATTACGGAAGGGTTTGGTGCTGAAGGTGCCAGTACTATCACACAACAGCTTATAAAAAACTTATTCCTTAATGACCAGAAACAAATAACAAGAAAAGTACAAGAACAATATTTAGCAATTAAGTTAGAACAACAATTTTCAAAAGATCAAATACTTGAAATGTATTTAAACCAAATTTACCTCGGTTCAGGTGTTTATGGTGTTGAATTAGCATCGCGAACATACTTCAATAAATCTGTTGGTGAACTAGAACTTGAAGATGCAGCCTTGCTTGCTGGGATTCCACGTCGTCCAAGCTTCTACGACCCGACAAAAAATCCTGAAGCAGCTGAAAGCAGACGTAACCTTGTTATTTCATTAATGAAACAACACGGAAAAATTACGAGCGAGGAAGCAGAACGAGCTATGGCTGTTTCAATAGAAGATCAATTAGATATTACCGAGCGTGAATCTTATAAATATGAAGCGTTTTATAATCAAGTTCTAAACGAACTCGAAGCGATGGATGGAGTTACGATTAACGATATTTATAATGCCGGACTAAAAATTTATACGACACTTGATGTTAACGCACAGGAGCATGTAGACCAAGTGCTTCAAACAAATGAGTATGTAACAGTCTACCCTGATAATGAAGACTTCACTGCTGCTGTAACACTTCTTGATACAAAAACTGGACAAATTAAGGCACTCGGAAGTGGACGGGAAGATACGGGCTATCAAAGAGGATATAATTTAGCAACAGAAGAACGCAGACAACCAGGGTCAACGATCAAGCCAATACTTGACTATGGCCCTGCTGTTGAATACTTACAATGGTCAACTGCACACCGAATTGTTGATGAACCACATACGTATTCAAATGGAGTAGAGTTCAACAACTTTGATCGCCAATTTCAAGGCCCTATGTCAATTCGAACTGCATTAGCACGTTCACGAAACATTCCAGCTGTAAAGGCTCTTCAAGAAGTTGGCGTAGGTCGTGCACAATCTTTTGCTGAAGATTTAGGGGTTCTAATTGATCTGCCTGATGATGCTACTGAGATGCCGGAATCATATGGACTCGGTGGATTCCACACCGGGGTCACAACAAAAGAATTAGCTGGTGCTTATGCTGCATTTGGAAATAACGGAACTTACACAGAACCATATACGGTGCGAAAAGTAGAGTTTCCTGATGGGCGCATTATCAACTTGGAACCGGAATCTACTCAAGCGATGAGTGATTATACTGCTTACATGATAACAGACATGTTAAAAACTGCTGTCACAAACGGGACAGGTGGAGTTGCCAATATCTCAGGATTACCGATGGCCGGGAAAACTGGGACAACAAACTTCACTAGTGAGTTTCGTGAGCAACGTGGTTACCCAGAAGGGGCCGTACCTGATATTTGGTTTTCTGGTTATACAACTAATTATACTTTATCCGTATGGACAGGTTTCTCTCGTTCTGCTGATGATCATAGTAATAACTACTTCCCTAGTGGCTCGAATGAACGTCAGGCTGCACAACAAATCTTTAAAGCTGTTATGCAAGAGATTTCAGCTAGTGTTGAAACCGAAGACTTCGTGATGCCTAACTCAGTTGTTCGCGTAGGGGTGGAACGTTCTACTGGCTTATTACCAAGTGATTTTACACCTCAAAGCGAGATTATTTATGAACTATTTGTTAGAGGAAATGAACCGACGCGCGTTTCTAACGAGTATAAAGAACTCACTGCTCCTTCAAACTTAAAGGCTAGCTATGAAGAAAGCGCAAATCAAATTATTGTGACATGGAATTATCCAGATGATCAAGCAGATAATGTAACATTTGAAATCCAACTAGCCGTTGATGGTGGCAGTCCACAAACGTTAGATAGAAAAAAAGACATGCAGTATATTTACGGTGATCCACAACCAGGATCTACTTATACCTTCAGTGTCAGAGCCATTTCAGATGATGATTCTAGCTTACGCAGCGACCCTGTCTCTGTAAATGTAAAAATAGAAGAAGAGGAAATTGAGGAAGAACCTGAAGAGGAAGAGGAAATTGAAGAAGAGGAAGAAGAAATTGAAGAGGAGATTGAAGAAGATTTAGAAGAAGTTGAAGAAACCATTCCTGATCCACTCGAAGATGTTGAAGACAACGAAAATAATAACGGCAATAACGGAAACGGAAATAACAATAATAACAATAGTAATAATGGTAACGGCGACTCATCGCCAGAAGCAGAGACTTCAGAAGAAGAAGTTGAAACAACCTCAACTGAAGATGAGGCTGAAGAAGAATAACGTACACAGTAAAAAGGTGACTCACCCCAAATAGGGAGTCACCTTTTTAACTTATTGTAATGATTTTATTGCTTCAAGTTCTGCTTTTAATGATTCTAAATGTTGTGGATCTGATAATGTATCAAAACGGTCTAATTCACGACCTAACGCTTCAATCATTGACTCCTTTGCCTTTCGTATTAATCGTTCAAACCCTTCTTCCACTTGTTGTTCTGTTCTCTGTTCTAACTGTCTGAGTACCTCACTCGATTTTCTAGTTGCTTCTTCGATAATATCCTCTTTTAATTCTTTTACTTTCCCCTGCTCAAAGAAAGCCTTTAACGATTGGAAATAATGACTGTATGGTTCAACCTCAATCGGGATAACACGTCCCGTTACGGTTTGGATAAGGTCGAGTTTTTCTGGCTCATAAGATAGAGAATAGTTAGGGAATTCAAAACGGATTTTGTCTACGGTTTCAGCTACCCAATCCTCAATCGCCTTTTGGAGAGCTAATTCAATTCGTACAAAAGTAGCTTGTAATTCTTGAGTTAAGAAATGCTCCCCCTCACTTCTCCATTCTTTCAATGAAGATAAAAGAGCTTGCTGCTGAACTCGTTTGCTATTTCCAACAACTGTTGTGACATTTATTGATTCGCCAAATTGATCACCTAAGACAAAGCGTATGCGTTCACGCAAATACAAGAAAAGTTGTGATACTTCTTGTTTACTGATTTGTTCAGCACTTAGTGGCTTAAGTGTATTAATTGATTGATTCCATTCCTCAATCGTTTGTACTAGCTGCTCTCTTTTATCAACCTTGGTCTCCTCTGCCTCTGTAGCAAACACCAACCCTTTCTCAAGAAGAGTTTTGTAGCGTTTTCCTTCTTCTCTTACTAGTTCATAACTTAATCGCTTCAGTTCATTAATTGTACTTTGATAAAATGCTTTCTCAAACGCATCAAATAGCTTATCAACGGATTCACCACTTTGTTTCCCTTTAAGACCCTTTTTACTAGAAAGCGGAAAAAGTCTAGGGGTTTCAATACCATTTGCGACAAGTTGGTCATAAACATGCTTTTTCACACCATTTAATTCATACGTACTACTAGCTAAATCTGCGGCATTTAAAATGAAATACAGCTTATCTGTTCGGAAGCCTTCATTTACTCTAGCCATCTGTTGTAGAAATTGTTGATCAGATTTAGAAAATGCATGGTTGTAATACGTCAAATAGAAAATAGCATCTGAATCTCGTAATTGTTTAAATGCTACATTTGTATGCCTACCATGAATTGAATTAACACCAGGTGTATCAACTAAAATAATTCCCTTTTCGGTTAAAGGACAATCATAGTAAAGTATAACTTTTTCAATGAGACATGCATCATGTTCGTTTGCGACAAATGGTTGCAACTCATCTAATTCTACTTCAAACGAGCTACCAAGCTCCCATTTACCATCAGCTAAACTATTCTTCAATGTCGTTAAATATGATTGATAGGTTTTTTGCCAGCTAGTCGTAACAGTTACATCTTCTTTCCATGTGTGAATTGTTTCGATACTTACATTACTATCTAACTGCTCTGCTACTGATCTAATTTCTGCTGATAATTGTTGCTTTGATTTGACTTGAACAACTGCCGTTTTTGAGCGATGGTTCTCATCTGACTTTTTCACGACATTGACGGTTGCAGTAGTAGGATGTGGTGATACAGGAAGGACATTTTCACCGAGCAAAGCATTAGCAAAGCTCGACTTTCCTGCACTGAACGCACCAAATAATGAAATCGTAAAGGTTTGTTCTTGAAAACGGCGAATGCGTTTAGTAAGTATAGTACGCTCATAACTCATACGTTCTTCACTCATAAATGTTTCAAGTGTGTTTTTAAATTGATTCGTCCATTTAGCTGCTTGTTTTTCGTCAAAATAAGCCGTTTCATTATTATCAACCTGTTCCCAATCCGTATCAATAACTGTTTCTTCAGGTAACGTAATAGAATCAAACGATTCGACTTCTTTAAATGTAGGTAACGTTTTTTGCATGGTCTCATTAATTACTTTTTCAAATGTACCAGCATCTTGTAGCTGAGTTACTTTTTCTTGATGTTGTTCTATAACTTCATTAAATCTATCTTTAATTGTGGCTAAACGAATAACATATTCATCTAACTCATGTAGTTCCTCAAGTTCACGTTCAAGATCTGCTCTCTCTTGTTCCCAGTAAGCTTCCAGTCCTTTAGCCATTAGAGTAAGCACCGATGCCGCTTTTTGACGTAACTGCCTTACTACTTCTGCTGTCCTGTCTTTTGTAAAAGTATAAACATACTCCCTATTTTTAGGACCTGTTTGAACCGCTTGCAGAAAGAACTCACGATCAATAGTCACAGATAATTGTTCTAATTCTTTTTCAACACTTTCTCGATTAGATAGTTTCGTAAAGTCATAAGATTGAAATATACGGTGGAGATGAAACTCTAGTTGGCTCTTCACCTTATCTTGTGCTTCTTCAATTAGACGCTTTAATCTAGCTTCCTGTTCTTCTTCTGTTTTCTTTTTAGAGAATAAAAACCCTACTTTAAACCCTGGTTGGATGGACTCAAACCAATTTCGAACTAATTCAGTTGTTGTATAGGGGAAAATTGTGACATCTTTAACAAGCTTTTTCCATTCTTTTTCAAATCTTTCTTCAAGACGATTACTCGCATTTAGTATCTCATCATAACGAGAAGCTACTTCGTGCCGTTTCTCTAATTGATCAATTGAAAAACCTGCCGCTTTCATCTGCTCTTTAACTTGTTCTAACTCTTCTTCCTTTTCCTCTTCAAGTCGATTAATAATACTTAAATAGAAACCTTGCTCTAAGCGTTGCTTTGCATAGGGTAAAAGCTCTCCACCATAATACAAGATGGCTTTCATATCTTGTTCAAACTGAGCTAATTGATTTAAGTGATGGTGACGTTTTTTCATGCTCGTATAAGTTAACTTTATGATATTAATTCCCCAAGCCCGAAATGTGTCACGTACAGACTGATCGAATGTCTGAAATGACAATTCATTTTCATCGTGCTTATCAATTTGGTTGACAATTAAATATAGTGGCTTTTTCTCATCTGATAATTGCTTTAAAAACGTAAGATTCGTTTCGGACTGAACATGATTATAATCCATCACGTATACAATAAAATCGGTCGTATACAATGCTTCTAACGTAACTGCTTGATGCGTGGGATCCGTTGAATCTACACCAGGAGTGTCATAAATCGTACTATGATTTCCTAAAAACGGTAATGGTGCTTCAATTGTTAAAGAGGAAATTTCTCCTCCATCCATTCCCCATTCTCTCACTCGTTGCCAAGGGATTTCCCCATGCCACTCTTTCTTCTCCCCGTTTAGAGAATGAACAGTAAGTCCAAGCTCACCATTTTTGATACCAATAATATTTGCACTAGTCGGAATTGGACTTGTTGGTAGCATTTCTGCTCCGAGTAAATGATTTAAAATAGTTGATTTTCCAGCTGAAAAATGTCCACAAAAAGAAACTTGAAAATTATCTTTTTGCTTCTTTTCTTCGATCAAATGTTTTCGTTCTTTTTCTTTAGATGTGACTTCACTTATGTGAATCGGTGTTTCCAAATTAACGACTTTACTCATTTTTTCACCTGCTCCTAGTAACATTCTATCTATTCTGATAATATGTAATAAAGTTTTAAAGGGACTATCTAGACTCTACGTCCCTTCATTATTTTGACTTTTTATTTCTTTCAATAACTTTAGCTTTCGCATACAACTTTTTGAGTTCTAAAAATAATGCTCTAAGTTGCACAAAAGTATGATAACGTGGTGGTCCACCAAGTAAGAAACCAAGTCGTTCCAGACAATTTAAGGGCTTATAATGTAATTGCTTCACTTCATCTTCTAATGTATCTAAACCATCAACTTTTTTTCCATTCATCCAAAACAACCCATTTATAAATACAGCAATCATGATAATTGTTTGACTTTTAGCTGCCTGTGCATCCCGTTTATTATAAAACTGTTGAAGTATTGCTTCTTCCACTTCCCACCATTCAAGAAGCATAGGAATAAAGAGTTCTTTTTCTTCCCACGGTCTTCTTTCCTCAGTTATATCATAATAAAATGGGACAACTTCGCAAATTTCTTTAAACGAATTTCTAGAATCTTCTACTTCTATACTTGTTTGATTATAAAATGGGAATCGCTGAAATGCTATTGGAATCGTGATTTTCATTTCTTCTCCCTAGCTTTCATACGTTTCTTCCCTTCACGGCACATTTCAAACAAAGGGCATGAATCACATTGAGGAGATTGCGCTTTACAATGATACCTTCCAAAAAAAATCAGTTGGTGATGTGAATCGGACCAACGCTCCTTCGGAATTTTCTTCATTAAAGTTTCTTCTACTTCGCGTACATTATCTTTCCATCGACATATTGCTAATCGTTTTGAAACACGCTCAACATGTGTATCAACAGCAATAGCTGGAACGCCAAAAGCAACAGAAGTTACAACATTCGCTGTTTTTCTTCCTACGCCTGCTAGCTTAACTAACTCATCACGCTCTTTTGGTACTTCCCCATTATAATCTTCAATAAGCGCTTGGGCGAGCTTCTTGATATTTTTTGCTTTACTTCTAAATAACCCTATTGACCTTATATCCTGCTCAAGTTCTTCTAATGGTACATTAATGTAATCTTCGGGTCTTTTATATTTTGCAAATAAACCAGGTGTAACCTTATTTACCAATGCATCTGTACACTGGGCTGATAGAAGAACGGCTATAACCAATTCAAATGGATTAGAATGCGTTAATTCACATTCTGCATCCGGGTACATACCTGCAATTACATCAAGAGCTTCAACCGTTTGTTTCTTTGATAACATTAATCTTTCCTCTCTCTCAAGCTAGTTATGATTGGTCAAGCCAGCTAAAACTCGGATAGGCGTCTGGCTTTACACGCTTAGGTTCTTGCTTTGGCATTTGATTGTATTTACGAAATTTTTCACCTTGTGTTCGGGCTTGTTCAACTGTGCGAACTCCATTACGTTTCCATTCAAAGAGAATCCGGTCAATATAGCGAAAGTTTAATTTCCCCGACACAACCGCCTCTCGTAAAGCTGCTGTAATAAGATCTGGTGAATGTTGGTCTTGATCGAGCCACATTCCTAACGTTTCAGCTTCAATTGGAGAGAGTGGCCTACAAAATTCTTCCTCAAAACGTTTATATAATAACCCTTCCTGGTTTTCTTTTTTCTGTTCTTGTAATTGCACTTGTTCCCCTTTTAACACTTGAATCAATCGAAGCCATAATGGGTCTAAAGTATAGTATTCAAATAAAATCCCTTGTTCGTCCCACTTCTTCTCTAGGGTTAGAAATCCCTTACGTATTAAGCGACCTAACATTTCAGCACAATCATTCATGGAGAGAGTCATACGATCACTTAATAGTTCAGGTGTTGGAAAACCATCCCCATCATCAATGAAGGACTGCACATGTAACAAGGCAACAAGCTCATCTTCTTTAAGTCCCAAATATTTGTAATGCTTAAGGAGCAATGTTGGAACGGATAGCTGTCTCTGAGTTGTCCATTTAAGTAGTAAATTCTGATCCATCTTTAAACACCTCTACGCATTATTATACCATGAGAGTCCCGGCTCGTCGTTTCCTTTTCCTAACTCTTATGCCACCTAAAAATAGTTCAAACGAGCTTTAAGGTAAACCAGGCTTAGCAGCTGCCTGCTAAGCCTGAAAGAATACACATATTTATGGGTATAATCTGTTTAACAAGCGTGGAAACGGTATTGATTCACGAACATGTTCAACACCAGCAATCCAAGCAACTGTTCGCTCAAGACCTAACCCAAATCCTGAATGTGGCACAGTTCCATAAGAACGTAAGTCTAAATACCATTGATATGCTTCCAGAGATAGATTGTGCTTTTCAATATTATCCTTCAATAATTGATAATCATAAATACGCTCTGACCCACCGATGATCTCGCCATATCCTTCAGGTGCAATTAAATCTGCACACAACACGACTTCGTCACGATTTGGATCAGGTTGCATATAAAAAGGTTTAAGTGTTGTTGGATAATGTGTAATGAAAACGGGCTTCTCATAATGTTCTGCAATAGCCGTCTCATGTGGAGAACCAAAGTCATCCCCCCACGAAATATCATCAAATCCTTTTTCTTTTAATAATTCAAGGGCTTCATCATATGTTATACGAGGAAACGGTGCTTTAATGGATTCAAGCTTCGTTACATCTCGTCCTAATGTTTTCAGCTCTAATTGACAGTTTTCTAGTACTGATTGAACGATATACGCTACATATTGTTCCTGAATCTCTAAACTTTCATTAAACTCAACAAATGCCATTTCTGGCTCAATCATCCAAAATTCAATTAAATGACGACGTGTTTTAGACTTTTCTGCTCTAAATGTCGGACCAAAGGAGAAAACACGACCCAAAGCCATTGCAGCAGCCTCCATATAGAGCTGGCCACTCTGAGAGAGATAAGCATCTTCATCAAAATATTTTGTTGCAAACAATTCTGAAGTGCCCTCAGGAGCACTTCCTGTTAAAATGGGTGGATCAACCTTAACAAAATCATTCTCGTTAAAGAATTGATATGTAGATCGAATAATTTCGTTCCTTACTTTCATTACCGCATGTTGGCGTTTTGACCGTAACCATAAATGGCGATGATCCATTAAAAATTCAGTACCGTGTTCCTTCGGTGTTATTGGATAATCCGTTGCCTCATGTATTACCTCTATCTTTGTAACCGTTAATTCGTATCCTGAAGGAGCTCGTTCATCAGCTCTTACAATTCCTGTAACATATAAAGAACTTTCTTGAGTTAAGTTTTTTGCTTGTTGGAACATTTCCTCATCCACTTCAGCCTTTACGACTACCCCTTGAATAAAGCCAGTCCCGTCACGCAATTGTAAAAAAGCAATTTTGCCACTTGAACGTTTACCAGCAAGCCATGCGCCAATAATCACTTCTTTATCTACATATTGACCGACTTTTGCGATTGTTGTTTTCACTATTTATACCTCCTACTATGTATAACATGTTACATTATACCCTTCTATAAAAATTTAAGTCAACGTTCAGTCAACTGACCGTAACATTTCTTTACTTGCTCTTTCAGATTGCACTTAAACCTCGTTCAAAAAACTGCTTTACATCATTATCTTAATATTCAAAAAAGGCTGACTCTTCAACCGAGTCAACCTTTTTCTCTTACTTAGTATGATTTTGAACAAATCTTTCAATACGAGTTAACGCTTCTTCTAATGCGTCAAACGACGTTGCATAAGATAAACGAACGTTGTCAGGTGAACCAAACCCTGAACCAGGTACTAAAGCTACCTTTTCTTCTTCTAAAATCGCTTTAACCCATGCATCTACATCTGCAAAACCATTAAGCTTTGCCGCTTCACTAACGTTTGGAAAAAGATAAAACGCCCCTTTAGGTTTTACACACGATACACCTGGAATAGCGATAAGTTTCTCGAAAATACCGTTTAAACGTTCTTCAAAAGCTTGTCGCATCTTTTCAACAGAGCCGTCATCCTTTGTATAGGCTGCAATTGTTCCATATTGAGCATTTGTTGTTGGGTTGGATGTACTATGACTAGCAAGATTCGTCATTGCCTTAATTACATCAGCATTACCAGCTGCATAACCAATTCTCCATCCAGTCATTGAATGGGATTTAGATACGCCGTTGACAACGATAGTTTGTTCCTTTAATTCAGTTGAAAGTTGTGCAATTGATGTGTGCGTAGCTTTATCATAAACAAGCTTTTCATAAATCTCGTCAGAAACAATAAGAATGTCATGCTTAAGGCAAACTTCACCAAGCTTATGAAGTTCTTCCTCTGAATACATTGAGCCTGTTGGATTGCTTGGAGAATTTAAAATAAATGCTTTTGTCTTGTCGTTAATTGCTTTTTCAAGTTGCTCAGCCGTTACTTTAAAATCATTACTCTCAAGCCCTTCAATATAAACTGGATTACCACCAGCAAGCTTAACTTGCTCAGGATAACTTACCCAATAAGGCGTTGGAATAATGACTTCATCTCCTTCGTCTAAAATCGCTTGAAACAATGTATAGAGTACATGTTTCGCACCTGATCCTACAAGAATCTCACTAGCAGTATAGGTAATTTGTTGATCACTCTCAAATTTACCAATAATCGCTTCTTTCAGCTTTGGTAAACCAGCTGAAGGAGTGTACTTCGTATGTCCTTCTTCCATTGAGCGTACAGCTGCATCAATTATGTATTGAGGAGTATTAAAGTCTGGCTCCCCAGCTCCAAGACCAATAACATCATGACCTTGTTCTTTTAATTCTTTTGCCTTGGCTGTAATCGCAAGCGTTGTAGAAGGTGTTAATGTTGAAACGCGTTTTGCTAACTTCATATGTATGTCCCTCCCGAGTAGTATACTATACACTATAAATTGTCATAACCAATCATTCAAGTGTCAAATCAGATTATTCTGTCCGTAAAAGATATCTTTTCAGAAAAGTACCATTTTCAAATGTTAGATAATAGTATCCTTTTCTGTTTTCAATATTAACGTAAACAACCTCATATACCGGCAATCCTCTTTCATAGCCGAGCTTAACCTCCTGAAGCTGCTTAATGTCATTTTCATTCATTGCGATCTCAATTGCTTCTTCTTTTGATATCCCATCGCTTGCCTTTTCCAAATGATGAGAATCAAATTCATCAGTTACCCAAACAATCACTTCTTCATCTTCTTCATTTAAGCCACTAATCACATAGTAAGCCTCAGTACCGTGATAGTATATAACATCCGTAATCTCTCTTACTAATGATTTTTCGACTACATACTTTTCAGCTTGCTCATAAGTTTGAATTAAACTCTCACGAACTGTTTGATATGCATACACACTTGCAGTAGTAACCATAATCACTAAAATGATAAATATAAAAATAATCCACTTCTTCATATTTTACCTCATTATGTTCGATAGATTGTAAAAACCATCGTATCTGGATCTTTCTCATCTAAAGCAAGGCCAAATAAAAGATCTTTTTCTTTTAACGTACGATTGAGAGCATCAACAATTTTATATGTATCAGGTGCTTTCTTCACTCGTGTTGTTGATAAGACAACCATCTTTTGTTCCATCTTTACTCCTCCAAAAATAAATAAGTATTCTTTCCTATTAGCACAAGTATTGCTAAACATAGCCGAACAAAAATGTGGTGATAATAACAGTACGCCGATGAAAGGGGGCGTACACAATGTCTAACCATTTTCAATCGACAAGCGAGCGATATCAAAAAGAAAAAGATGAAGTTGCTTTGTTAAGTCGCGACGGATTTAAATGGTATCAAACTTTGCCAGTTTCAATCCGTCAAACAATATTTCCTTCATTTTTCGGAAAAATAAACAAAACTGACATTTGAACACAATAAAAAACCTGCCTACTCACACCTCAAAATGTTCTGCACTAATGCCTCGTGCAGAACATTATTTTTCTCATACTCGCTTTTAAAATCCTTAGTTCAATTATAACATCCACATTCTTATATGCACTAGCCTTTCCTTAATCATGAACATGGACAGTCATTAGATCATAATTAGTTTGATTAACCTTTACTATAATTGAACCATTTTGTTTTGTATAATACGTATCAATCCACGTCTCTTGCAAACGTTCTAGTAGTTGATTGCTTACTTCTCCGTTACGCTTTGTAAATAAAATTGCAACTTGTGGATCAATCTCGTTTAGAAAACGTTGAGACGTTCCTGCATCTATCCCAAACTCAGCCACTTTCAAAATAGAAATCGGTGTTAACCCTTGCTGAACCCATTCTAATTCTACCTCTTCACTTGCTTCAGCAGAAAAGAAAAAATGATGCTTTTCGTGAATGGTAATAATGAAAGATAACATCGGCATTAAAGTTGAAGGACTAGGTAATATTTCTACGGAAACAAAGTCTGTTAGCTCTTCAGTCTGATCACTTGACCAGGCGATGATATCAACATCAAGTTTCTCATATTGCGATATTGCTTGTTCAAGCCCTTCCTCTGGCACAATCAATGTTTGAGTTCCCATTTCTAGAACGATTTCCTCTACATTTCCACTATACTCTTTTTCAAACCTTGGTAAGACGATCGTATCAATCGTTGTAACCTTTAATTTCTTTAAACGTAAAAACAACGCTTCTGCTGAATCCTTTGCCCCTGTACCAACCATAATCGATTCATCACTAGGTAATTCAATCAAAGTCGATTCACCATTAGGAAGGTCAAAAAAAACAAAACCAACATCTTCTTCCTCAAGTTGGAGGTCTAGTTCTACCTCTTCTTCCTTTTCACCTGAAGTAATACGAACCTCTAGACCAAGTAATATCCCAACTATGCCTAAACACACAAGCCCAATAAGAATGTTTCGCATAGCTTTCAATCCTTCCATTAGTTTTGATGTGAAGATTGAACATTTACATAAAGTCTTCGAACTGTTCAAGCAGCACTTCTAACTTCGCTTCATGTACTGGAACATCCGGTAGTGACTTTATAAATTGCTTCCCATAACGAGTTGCAGAAATACGCCTATCCAAAACAAATACACAACCACGATCTTGTGTGGTTCGAATAAGGCGACCGAACCCTTGTTTAAAACGAATGATTGCTTGTGGCAAGGCTATTTCCATAAAAGGATTCCGGCCTTCCTCTTTCGCTTTTTCATATTGTGCTTGAAGCAAGGGTTGGTCAGGTGGAGAAAATGGTAACCTAACAATCACAAGTGTACGTAATTCATCACCTGGTAAATCAATACCTTCCCAAAAACTACTTGTCCCAAAAAGAACAGCTTGGTTGCTTTGTTTAAACATTTTCATCAGTTTCATACGACTTCCACTTGTAACCCCTTGACCAATTAATTGAAAAGCTCCTAGTTCATTATATTTTTTCACATGGGAATACACTTGTTTTAGCATCTCATAAGAAGTAAATAACACGAGCATCTTGCCTTTTGAGACTTCCATCATTCTCCATAACTTAATGGAAACTTCAATAGCGAAATCTTTCTCTGATACCTCCTTAATAGCCGGTATATCAGTAGGTAAAAGTAACCTAGCTTGCTCCTTATAAGAAAAGGGAGAAGGGATAACACTCTTTTCCACACCAAAATCAACTAAACCTAAACGCTTTTCTTGATAATCGAATGTTCCATTTACAGAAAGGGTTGCCGAAGTCATAACAACGCTTTTTTTCTTAGCAAAAAACTGATCTGCAAGCAATTCCGATACATCAATCGGTTTGCTATATAAAAACGTTGCGTTTCTAGCTCCTCTTGGTTCGACTTCAATCCAATAGACTATATTTGGGTCATATTCCAATAAAAGTTCGTATAAATTTTGTTCTTCTTCATATATAGATTCAACAACACTTTCAAAATTTGCAATAAATCCACGACCCTTATAGGTCATGTCTTCTTTTTTGTCAGTAAATGACTTTAACAATGCATTAATCTGACCAAGAGAGTCTTTTGTTTGCATATGGACACGCATAGCACATTCGAGAATTGCTTGCCATTTTGCACCGGACTCTTTATAGCTTTCGTAGCGATATCGTAGACGACCTACATCAGTTGCACTTGCCTTATTCTTTTGCACAACATAACTATGAAGCATTGTAAATAAATCATCCACTTCTTCTTTTAACTGTTGGACTTTTTCTGATATTACATCAGCCTTTAGATTATTTTGAATTTGGTAATCATTAACTAATTGTTCAAACTGATCAATCATCCCATCTTCTTGACCCAATCCTAAACGTTGAAACAAATAAGAGAACGTAATAAAGTCAACTTTCACGCCTAAATGATCACTAGCAGTATCTTCTAAATGATGAGCCTCATCTAAAACGGCATAGGAGTATGTTGGCAATAATCGTTGATCATGTACTAAATCGGTACATAGTAATGCATGATTCGTAATAATTAAGTCTGCCCCTTGCGCCCTCCTTCTAGCCCTATGGTAAAAACACCGAGAAAACCAAGGGCTATAACGACCTAAGTCGGATTTAGCATCACTTTGAACTTCAAACCAAAAGCCCCTACCACCGGATGGAAGGTTCAATTCCTCAATATCACCATGTTCTGTTTCCGTTAACCATATTAATATCAAAGCTTTCGTTAGTGCTACATCGTAACTATCGTCGTGAACTTGCACTATTGATTGTTCGAACTTGCGCAAACATAAATAATGACTTCTACCTTTCAATAGCGCAGCCTTCACGTTAAAAGGAAGTAGTTTTTCGAGTAATGGTAAGTCACGTGATAATAATTGTGTTTGGAGTGGAATAGTTTGTGTACTTATAATAACTGGTTCATTACTTGTTTGGGCAAAATAAGCAGCAGGCAAAAGGTAGGCTAATGATTTACCGGTTCCCGTTCCTGCTTCAATAATTTTATGTACACTTTGCACAAAGGCTTCATTGACTTCAAGCATCATTTGCTGTTGACCAGGACGGAGCTCGTAATTCATGAAAACATTTTTTATAATTCCATCTTGGTTAAATAGCTCTTTCATAAAATCAGTAAATTCTACATCGTTTTTTTTATTTTCCTCTCGCTCAACTTCATTCACTTTCTTTAAAGCGATTTGACGATAACAATCGTATTTCTGATCATCCGTTATCCCTTTTGTTAGCTTTTCCTGAATTAAGGATTCTAACATAGGCTCTAAGTCACTTTTAAATTTTCTTGATATTGGAACTAACTGTTGAAGAGTTAAAACTGGTAAATTTTTTAATTTATGTAATAAGCTTAACAACAGTGTTGCAGTAACTTCTGCATCACTATCAGCTTGGTGTGGCCTATCATGAGAAAAGCCTAACTGATCCGCCAAATGCCCTAGTTTATAACTTTCTTGTTGGGGTAATAAAACCCTGGATAGTTCCACTGTATCAAACACTGGCATTTCAGGGAATTTATATCCTTCCAATTCGATTTGTTTTTTTAAAAAAGACTGATCAAATTCAACATTATGAGCAACAAAGATGCTTCCTTCAAATAATGGTAATAATTCAGGAATAATCTCATGAAAAGAAGGGGCATTTGCTACAACATTATCGGAAATGCCCGTTAAGTCCTCAATAAAAGGTGGAATGGCTTGCCCAGGGTTCACAAAAGAAGCAAACGTTTCTACAACTTCCCCTTCACAAATCACAACCGCACCTATTTGGATCACTCGATCACCTTTTGACACCGAGTGACCCGTGGTTTCAACATCAACTACAATAAAACGCTCGTTCATAGTCCACCTCGTTTATAACCGTACCTGCTATATAAGTTGAAATCGGGTAATTTCCGGCCAACTTTTTTTTAACCAATTCAGTGAATAAATAATATTTTTGTTTTCAGGTTCCAATTGAATTGCTTGCTGAAAGTAATTCATCGCATTTTTCTTATCATCTAACAAAGCATGATTCCACGCTAACCCATGTAAAACTTGTACGGAATTTACCTGTTTTTCTTGTATCCTTTTATAACAATGAATAGCTGTGTGATATAAACCATGCCACTCACATACGTAAGCAAGAGCGAATAAAGCCTCTGTTGTATCTAGAAGGGAAATGCTCGTTGTCCATGATATAAAAGCTTCGTCCTTTTTTCCTGCATGCCACTGGCAACAGCCGAGATAGAAAAATGCTTCACCATCATCCGGTACTTGTTCAATATATGTTAAAAAGTATTCTTCTGCTATGTGAAATACTTCAATAAAGTAATAACACACCCCTAAATTATACATAACATCTGTAGACGAAGTTAGATCATTAGCTTTGTCAAAAGCAACAATTGCATCATCTATTCTTTCCTGCTTTGTATGCACACACCCTAAACCTACGTAAGCAAAATGCTTAAAATATGGCTGATAACTCGCTTGAATGACGTAAATAAATGTTTCTTTTGCTTTTTCAAATTGGTTAGAAAAAAGATAAGCAAATCCTAAATATAGTCTACGCAAGTCATCTTTTTCACCTGTTGCATATTCTTTTTGTAACGTACTAGCTGCTTGTTCGAACATGTCCAATTCATAAAAATTTGTTCCTTTAGATTTATATGATGTTTTTTTAATGTCTTGATTTTCTATACTTTTAAGATCATGTATCTTTTCATCTAATTCTGTCCATTTATCTAACAGCATACCCGCTGTTTCTTCTAAATAAGCAAGTTGATTTTCCTGTTCTGCTTCAGGCAAATATGGCCATTTTTTTTCTATATTCTCATAAATGGCATTCCACGATGATAACCAGTCCTTCAAAAAAACCCCTCCTCTCGATCCTATAGTAAAAGTGTTTATCGAAGAGGAAGGGAATATGCGAATTATAAGACGGTAGAAGCTGGCTCTTGTCCTAACATTTCAACAATTTTATTATCTTCATTCATAATAGCAATTTTAGGATTGTGATTTTTCACCTTTTCTTCAGCTACAAGTGCATAGGAAATGACAATAATGACATCTCCCTCTTGAACAAGCCTAGCTGCAGCGCCATTTAAACAAAAGACATTACTGCCTCGCGGGCCTTTAATAACGTAAGTTTCAAACCTTTGTCCATTGTTATTGTTTACTATTTGCACCTTTTCATTTTCTGCAATATCAACAGCATCCATAATGTCTTCATCAATCGTGATGCTCCCAACATAATTTAAATTAGATTCTGTCACACGAGCACGGTGAATTTTTGCTTTCATCATTGTACGATACATATAGTTTTCCCCCTACACTTCCAAAATGTAATTATCAATTAAACGTGCTTTTTCATAGTGATAAGCAAGGGCGATTATAATTTGACCACTTACTTTTTCAATTGGTTCAAGAGTTGGATATTGTAATATTTCGACATAGTCAACTTTCCCTAAACCTTTATTGAGTTGATTGTTCATTTCATTTAAAATCGTCAACCGATTCGTTTCTCCTGAGCGAATCAGGTCTACAGCTTCCTTAAGTGTTTGGTAAAGAAATGGAGCCTCTTTTCTTTCTACATCTGATAAATATACATTTCGAGAGCTTTTTGCTAATCCATCATCCTCACGAACAATTGGACAAGGTTTTATACTAACCGGTATATTGAATGAATTGGTCATATTCATAATGACTGCTAATTGTTGGGCATCTTTTTGACCGAAATAGGCTGCATCTGGTTGAACGATCTGCAATAACTTTAATACCACAGTTGCTACTCCATCAAAATGCCCAGGACGGCTTGCTCCACAAAGTACATCTACACCACTCGTGACATGGATGGTCATCGGCATTTTTGTAGGATACATCTCACTTACAGCTGGATAGAAGATAAGGTCTATGCCAGCCTCTTTAGCAATTTGTTCATCCCTTTTAAAATCACGAGGATAACGATCTAGATCCTCATTCGGACCAAATTGAAGTGGGTTTACAAAAATGCTTAGAACGATAAAATCATGCTCTTTTTTTGCAGCTTCAATTAGACTTACATGACCCTCATGCAAATATCCCATAGTTGGAACGAAGCCTATTGAGAACCCTTGCTTTTTCGCCTCTTTAACTATATTTCTAACAGACTCTATGGTTTCAACTACTTTCACGAATTAACGCCTCCGTATAAGCCTGCTAACGCTTCATCACTCATTGTAAACGAATGCTCTTTTGCTGGGAATTTACGTTCTTTCACTTCGGCCACATACGTTTGTAATGATTGGTTAATAATTGGTGATAACTGGGCATAACTTTTTACGAACTTAGGGACATGAACGTCACCATAACCAAGTACATCATGATAGACAAGTACTTGACCATCAGTATCTACACCAGCACCAATTCCAATAATAGGGATATTACACTTCTCTGAAAGCATTGCACCTACTTGTTCAGGAACACACTCAATAACAATGGCAAAAGCTCCAGCTTCCTCTAACGCTTTTGCATCTTTTAACAGCTGCCTTGCTGATTCAACGTCTTTCCCTTGAACCCTATATCCACCTAATACTCCAACGGATTGTGGCGTTAACCCCAAGTGACCCATTACAGGGACACCTGCTGCTGTTAGCTTTCTAATTGTTTCAATAACATCGCCAGCACCTTCTAATTTTAATGCGTTCGCACCACCTTCTTGTAGTAAACGCCTCGCATTAGAAAATGTTTCGTCATCGCTACTATGATACGTCAAAAAAGGCATATCTGTAACGATAAAGGTGTCCTTAGCACCTCTACGTGCTGCTTTTGTATGAAGCACCATATCATCCATCGTCACAGGAACGGTTGAATCATAACCTAAAACGACCATACCAAGAGAATCACCGACAAGAATCATATCCATTCCTGCTTGTTCTACCAG
Source organism: Halalkalibacter sp. HAAS-P014 (assembly GCF_056619965.1). Taxonomy (NCBI): domain Bacteria; kingdom Bacillati; phylum Bacillota; class Bacilli; order Caryophanales; family Bacillaceae; genus Halalkalibacter; species Halalkalibacter sp. HAAS-P014. The sequence continues at coordinate 145,671 of NZ_JBWQTV010000006.1, forward strand.
TCTAGCAGCTGGTGCATCGTACGCTGTCATCATTGTAATTTTCTCGCTTGCTTTCTTCATTTTCATAAAACTAGCTGTTGTTTTCATTCTTCTTCCTCCTTATTTTAGAGGAGGGCTTCATACTCGTCATATAAAAAAGGACTGACCTAAAAGAACACAAACGTGTCACGTAGGGGTCAGTCCCTTATAAATAAATTGACGTCATTATGATGAACCCCTCTGTCCTAGTCCTTAAATGGATCAAGGCAGATCCGCTATTCATGAATCAATCGGTGCAGTTCCAAATCGGATACCACCCATACGTAAAAAGTATAACAGATCTTCTTTAGGATTGGGAAGCAATTTCAATATCTGCTGAATAGATATGATGAATGGTACCATTTTCATCTTCCAAAAGGAGGACACCTTCATCGGTAATTCCTTTTGCAAAACCATAAATAACATCTCGTATTGTCCTGGCATAGATATAGGTTCCTATACTAATTGAATTTGCTTCCCATAGTGACCGTATCATATCAAATCCTGCTGAGAGGTATATATCATAAAGTTGTTCAAATTCATTTAATATCGATGAAATCACTTGGGCTCGTTCAATATGACTTCCTTTTTCAACAGCTAATGAAGTGGCCAAATTCTCAATCTCCTTTTCAAATTCACCCTCATTTTGATTGACATTAATCCCAATCCCAACAATGATTGAATGAACACGATCAGGGTCTGCCTGCATTTCCGTTAGAATACCGACAAGTTTTTTGCCATTCAACATAATATCATTGGGCCACTTAATATCACAGCTAATTCCTGTTAATGATTTTATAGCTCGAACGACAGCAACAGCCGTAAGCAGTGTTAATTGTGGTGTTTTTTGAGGTGGGAGCTCCGGCCGAAGGATGATACTCATTGATATACTTGTTCCAAGTCTTGATTGCCATTTCCTTCCGAGCCTTCCTTTTCCAGCAGTTTGTTCATTCGCAACGATCACGTGGCCTTCTCGTGCTCCTTCTTGTGCTAATTTGTGGGCAACATGCTGGGTTGAATCAATCGTATCAAAATACGTAATCTCTTTTCCAATCCGATTCGTTTTAAGACCCACTTTTATCTCATGCGCATGAATACCATCACCTTTGCTTACTAATCGATACCCTTTTCTTGGGGCAGATTCGAGCTCATATCCATTCTTTCTAAGTTCATCAATATGTTTCCAAACCGCAGTTCTTGAACAGCCTAACTGTTGACTAATTTTCTCACCTGATACAAATTGACCTGGATTTTCGGCAAAAACTTTTAAGACCTTCTCCTTCACAGCTCTTCCCTCCTTTCATCCAAAACGTTCAATAATTCAGACTTTTTATTTTCACATTGCTTCGTCACCACTAACGTCTCTGCTAATCTTAATGCTTTATTAATCCACGGGCCTTGCTTGCGATTCCACTCTAATAAGTCTCTTCCTGTTATTGCAAGCTCTGATCGTTTTTTAATTGGTAAAGACTCATGTATCGCTAATAGTTGATCAACCGGTTGCGTTTCTTTTTCAGTTAAAAAGCGTAATTTTTCTACGTCAATCGCAACATGAACCGATGCATCGTAAACAGAGAGTGGATTCCAGTCCATTTTATTTCGTTTAATGAAATAGCTATGTCTAACCCGTACTTCACGGGTCAATTCTTTAGATAGTGTAAGCTGTTTCAAAAATAATTCATCTTCCTTTTGTACGCAAATACAAAAAATAGACCAACAAATTGTATCCGATTCCAGCTTTAACGTACGTAACTTACTTAACTGATTCAAAGTTAATTCTGTTAAAGCAAGTTGAGAAAGAGAATGATACATTCTCGTTTCCTTCATTAACGTTAACGCTTTATTTCGATACTCACCCTTTAACAATTTAATCCATTCATTTACAATTCGCTCAACAGCGACAGCTTCAAGAAGTTGATGCTCTTCTTTTATCGTTTTGATTAAAGCATCATCAACATCAAACCCTAACTGACTAACGAAACGTATAACACGCAGCATCCTTAAAGGGTCTTCGATCATTCTACTCATTGAGTCAGTTGATCTCAAGAGTTGCTTTTTTAAATCAACCTTTCCGTTCACATGATCAATCAAATGCTCGTTGTTATCCATTGCTAAACTATTTATCGTTAAATCGCGTCGTTCAAGGTCTTCTTCTAGTGTTGTGCCTCTTATTGTTGTCACTTCAAACGATTCCATCTGAGAACGAACTATCACGGTTTGATGTTGTGTATTCATTATATACGAGTTTGGAAAGATAGCGCACACCTTATCTGGAGTTGCCGTTGTAACAATATCAATATCAGCAATCTCTCTCTCTAACAGAAAATCCCGTACCGCACCACCAACTATATAGGCTTCATGGCCATTTTCTTTTAAAGTATGTATAACTTCTCTAGCTTTCTTCCATCCATTCCCCAAAAAGTTTCCTCATTTCTCGTTACTAGTTCTTCAAAACTTCATGATAAAGTTTCTCGTATTCAGATACAATTAATTGAGAATGAAATACAGATTTCACTCTTTCCATACCTCTAAGAGCAAATGCTTCATGCTTTTCTTTATCCTTAAGCAGCTCAATCGCTTTATCTGCAACACAGTTTATATCGCCAACTTCACAAAGATATCCTGTCTCACCTTCAAGCACAACCTCAGGAATTCCTCCTGTGTATGTACCGATAACCGGAACTCCACAAGCCATTGCTTCTAATGCGACAAGACCAAAGCTTTCTTTCTCACTTAGTAGTAGCATGAGATCACTCATCGAGAGCAGTTCCGCAATATGCTTTTGGTTCCCTAAAAACAAAACGTTCTCCTCGACTCCTAACTCTTTTACTAATTGCCTTGCCACCACTAAATCAGGACCATTTCCAATTAAAAGTAACTTTGCTTTCAACTGCCCCGAAATCTTTGCAAAACTTCGCACAACATCTGACACTCTTTTCACTGGTCGAAAATTGGAAATATGGATTATCACGTGTTCATCATCCGCCAAACCGTAATGCGCTTTTAACTCATCAACTTTTCGTTTCGTATACACACGTTCATCAATAAAGTTATATACTGTCTCAATTGGCTTATCTGTTGAAACAAGTTCCCTTGTTTGTATAACAAGATCATTTGAAACCGCCGTAACAAGATCTGACTTCTCAATCCCAAATCTTATAATGTCTTTTAGCGACGGATCATAGCCAAGTACCGTAATATCTGTACCATGTAAGGTCGTAATAATCTTCAGATTATTATTTAACATTTGTTTTGCTAAAATAGCGCATATAGCGTGTGGAACAGCATAGTGTACATGAATAAGATCTAACTCTTGCCTCTTCGCCACTTCAGCCATTTTACTTGCAAGTGTTAAATCATAAGGTGGGTATTGAAAAACAGAATACTGATTCACTTCAACTTCATGATAATAAATATTTGGATAGACTCGATCAAGACGAAAAGGTACGCTTGAGGTTATAAAATGTACCTCATGCCCCCGTTCCGCTAATAATTTCCCAAGTTCCGTTGCAATAACTCCAGATCCCCCCACAGTTGGGTAACAACTGATGCCAATTTTTAATTTCATAGACGGTGATCCTTTCTGGCAAATAAGTTTGTTACGACTAACGGTTTAGAAGTTTTGAAGCCTTCTGCATATGTAAGTCCAACTTCTCTTCCAAATAGACGTTCCCTAGCCTCCACTACAGATATATAATCATTCGTTAAAGGGGTGTCAACTGAATCTGCTGATTTTATAAATTGACTTTTATAAGCTAACAATGCTTGTTTTTTTGTTTTCATATGTTCAGTAACATCAATAACAAAGTCAGGATGTTCATAGCCATTGATAAAATAAAAAAATACGTCATCTGGTCTATATGCTTCAAGGCGCTCTTTACATTGATAGCGCTTTATACCTGCATTAAAACATGCCTCTTTGACAATTTCACTACAAGCCCCATGATCCGGGTGACGATCTACAAAGTAAGGTGCAAATACAATAGTCGGTTTATACCTTCTAATAACTGAAACCACTTCAGCTAATTGGTTCTCCGTTATTGTCTTCAACCCTCGATCAGGTAAGCTCAATTGAATTCTTGTTGATAATCCTATAATTTTCCCTGCCATCGCCGCTTCTTGTTGTCTTATATCAACCGTACCATTTGAAGATAATTCCGCTTTTGTTAAATCACATATTCCTACGCGATAGCCTTCTTGTACAAATTTAGTTAATGAAGCTCCCATCCCAATTTCTGCATCATCGGGATGGGCACCAAAAGCAAGGACGTCTAACCTAGCCATTATATTCGTCCTTATCGGCTTCACGCCAAGAAAAGTCTCCACGTTCTAATCCCTTAATCAGGACTTCTGCCGTTCCAAGGTTCGTTGCAAGTGGCACGCTTCTGACATCACACAAACGAATAAGCGCTGTTACATCCGGCTCATGTGGTTGTGCAGTTAATGGATCACGGAAGAATAAAATTAAATCAAACTTATTTTCTGCAACTAGTGCTCCTATTTGTTGGTCTCCACCTAGTGGACCTGATTTAAAACGTGTTACAGTCAATTCAGTAGCTTCCATCACACGTGTTCCTGTTGTCCCTGTTCCAAATAGTTCATGTTTAGCTAAAATGTGTTCATAGGCTGTTGCGAATTGAACCATGTCCTCTTTTTTCTTGTCGTGAGCAATAAGTGCGATTTTCATCCGAATTCTCCCCTTTTTTATTCTAGTTTGTTATTTTCTTATTCAATAATTTGTTCTAATCCATAAACTAACGTATCTAATCGTAATACTGTGTCAACAGCTAATTTAACTCCTGGCATAAATGACGTACGATTGATTGAATCATGACGAATCGTTAGTGTCTGCCCAACACCACCGAATATTACTTCTTGGTGAGCTACTAGGCCTGGTAAGCGAACGCTATGAATTCTCATCCCCTCATGATCTGAACCTCGTGCACCGGCCATTTCTTCAATTTCATTCGGGTGACCTTGACTCTTTTGCTCCCTTACTTCAGAAATAAGCTGGGCCGTTTTTATAGCAGTACCTGATGGTGCGTCTAACTTACGGTCGTGATGACGTTCAATGATTTCAACATCCGGCAAATATTTTGCAGCCATTTGCGAAAATTTCATCATTAGAATTGCCCCAATTGCAAAGTTAGGTGCTATAATTGCCCCAATTCCTTTTTCTTCTGCCGTTGCTCTTAATTCCACAATGTCTTGATCACTAAAACCAGTCGTTCCCACTACTGGCCGAACACCATTTGCAAAAGCGATCTCCATATGTTTTTTCCCAAAGGCTGGTGCAGTTAAGTCAATTAGGACATCAACTTCAAGTTCTTCAAAACAACGTTGCATGTCTGTATAGATCGGTACTTCAATTTCATGAAAACCTTCTAATTCGTTTAGTTTCATACCCTCATGCTTCGAATCCACAGCAGCCACTAATTGAAATTCCTCTGTAGCCGTTACCATTTTCACAGCTTCTTTACCCATATTTCCTCGTGGTCCAGCCACAACAATTTTTACTTTATTCATCTGTTACACCTTCTCCTTCGATTCTTGTCCAACGATTCTGATCCCTAGTAGAAAATTTTTCCATCACTAAATCAAATGCTTCTTCTAAATCAATATGTAAAGAGTTCGCAAAACAAATTAAGACAAACAAGATATCGCCCATTTCCTGCTCCATTGTTTGTTCTTCTTCAGTTGATTTCTTTGGCTTTTCACCATAGTAATGATTCACCTCGCGAGCTAACTCACCGACTTCTTCGCTCATCCTAGCCAACATAGCCAACGGGCTAAAATAACCTTCTTTAAACTGTCCGATATATTGATCAACTTCATCTTGCATTTGTTTAATCGACTTCTCATCCATGTCGTTCACCTCACATTCCTAACAAATCCATGTTATCGAAATGTTACGTTTTTGACAAATAAAAAAAGCTCAGTTGCCGTTATTTAACACTTTCTTTATAATAAGCATGAAATTCTAACAACCATTTATGTTTCATTTGTACCTATATATTATCACAAGGAGGGCTTTATGGCTTACAAGGTTCAGTTCAAAAACATACTTTTTATTTTATTAGGTTCTGCTATCCTTTCTTTCGGTCTCGTTTATTTTAATATGGAAAATAATCTAGCTGATGGGGGATTTACAGGTATTACCTTAATCCTTTATTTCTTGTTTCTATTCAACCCTGCAATTACGAACCTTATTTTAAACATCCCACTCTTTTTTATAGGTTGGAAGGTTTTAGGGAAAATTACTTTTATCTATACAATAATAGGTACAGTAGGAGTCTCCATCTTCCTTGAGATTTTTCAACGATACACGGTTGTTCGTATTCCACTTCAAGATGATATGACGTTAGCTGCGCTATTTGCAGGTGCATTTATTGGGGTTGGCCTTGGAATCGTCTTTCGTTACGGGGGTACGACAGGAGGAGTTGATATTATAGCCAAACTAGGTTTTAAGTATCTTGGATGGAGTATGGGGAAAACAATGTTCTTGTTTGATGCACTAGTGATTGCATCATCGCTAATTTATCTAAACTATCGAGAAGCAATGTACACTCTTGTTGCTGTTTTTATCGCAGCGAAAGTCATTGATTTCATTCAACAAGGTGCTTATTCAGCAAAAGCTTCTCATATTATCTCTGATAGAGTTCCAGAAATAGCTGATGCCATTATGAATGAAATGGACCGAGGAGCAACAATTTTAAAAGGTAAAGGGAGTTTCACGAAAACTGATAAGGAAATTCTTTATTGCGTGGTGGGTCGTAATGAGTTGATTCGCTTAAAAACATTAGTAGAACGAATCGATCCTCATGCGTTTGTTACAGTGAATGATGTTCAAGACGTTATTGGTGAAGGCTTTACTTTAGATGAAAATAAAAAACCACTACAATTGTAACCTGACCTACTCAAAAAAAAGAGGCTTATCTGCAATTAAACCATTCCCAGGAGATACAGTAGTAAACACCACTGTGTCTCCTCTTTCGGGTTAGGTTTATTGAGATAACCTCTTTTTAATCATCGCCGTTCATACCAATATACATTAAGATAAAGCGTACAAGTTCAAGTAGAGCAACAAGTGCACCTGCAACATATGTTAATGCCGCTGCATTTAACACTTTTCTAGTATCACGCTCTTCATCATTACGAATGACACCGGTTGAAACAATTTGTTCCATCGCACGGCTTGATGCATTAAATTCAACTGGTAATGTTACAAGTTGGAACAAAACAGCAGCTGCCATTGCAAAAATACCTAATAAAATGAAACCCGAAGCTCCCATTAAAATACCGGCTAAGATTAAGAAGAAGGAAGCATTGGATCCAAAGCTTGCAACTGGAACAAGCGCGTGACGAAAACGTAAAAAAGCATAATTTTCAGCGTCTTGAATAGCGTGCCCAACTTCATGAGCTGCCACAGCAGCACCCGCTACAGAAGTACCATGGTAGTTGTCTGTAGACAAGCGAACAATCTTTGAACGTGGGTCATAATGATCTGTCAGTGTCCCACGTGTCTCCTCTACTCGAACATTAAACAAACCGTTATCATCTAAAATCTTTCTAGCCACTTGTGCCCCTGTCATGCCTGATGAGGCATGCACTTGAGAATACTTTTTATAAGCGCCTTTCACTCTCATCTGTGCCCAAATTGGGATGATAAGTAGCAAAATAAAGTATACGAGAAAAGCCATCGAATGTACCACCTCTGTTGTTTGTTCTTACCTAATATTTTAAAGTGAACATCAAACAAAGTCAAACAAAAACACTGTAATTACAGTAGTTACGCAAACTTATCACATTTTCGTCACATTACTCTTTCGCCCTTACTTTTTGTTTCTCAGCTTTGTACTTTCGATACCCAACATATGTTAACGACATCGTGATCATACCACCGATCGTAAACATCACCCACCAAAGCGAAGGATCTGCACTGTCTTCTTTTACACGATTGTATAAATTCGACCACTCAGATTCCATCATTTCTATGTGAGACATAACTTTATCTTGATCCACACTTTCTGATCTCATACGATCCAAATATGTTACTTGCGACTCTATTTTTTGAAGAAGCTGAGGTTCAATATCAATAAACAATGCAGGTCGAACCATATCATAATGACGCATAAATTCATTTAAACGATGTTGATAAGCTTGGTTCTCTCCTTGTTTAACCTCCTCCTTCATGTTTGCTAAAGAGGTCATTATTGTCTTTTCGGTATGCAACCACAATGGATGGTGTTCACTAGATAGAGCGTCCACTGCCAAACGAAAGGTTGTTACTTTGTTAATCCTTTGGTCGATTCCCATATTTACTGCAGTTACAGCCTCAACCGCTCCTTCAAACGTTGTAGTAACCGTTCTGAGCGAGCTCATCGTGATACCCTCTTCTTGAAAATCAACGTCCAAAAAGGTGACAGAGAAATAATCCAACAATTGCTTAGCTTCCTCTAATTGTTCTTGCTTGACTAACTGAAGGATTTGGTCTGATGTGTGATTTAATTCTTTCCATGTATGTAGCAACGTCGTTTCATCTGCATGAATATTCATCGGACTACTTAAAACGAATACGGCTACCATTGCCATGATAACTTGACGCATGTTTGTCCCTCCTTCTTCTCATAACATCCTATGATTGTTTGGACAAGAGTAGACCAAGAAAGAGAGACAAATTATTTATTGAATTTCTAACTTTAACCGGTTCTTTCTCACACCTAACCAATATACAATGGTGATTGATAAGATACTAAGCCAAAAAGTGAAATATCCAATTAGATCAATATCGGGCATTAAACGAGAGGATACCCATGGATGCATCATGAAGACATAATCAATAACGTCATTATGTAAAGTCCAAACGGCAGCAATAAGTAAATGCCATGGCTTTATGCGAAAATACGGCATATATAAAATCGCTTGTAATGCCATACCAGCATGAGAAGCGATCAACATATAATTTTGCCAATTAAGGTTATCACCAGCTACTCCACCGGCAATATTCATTACGACTGCCCAGATCCCATATTTTATCAATGTCACTGCAGCCAACGCTTCGATTAAAGGCCAATTTCTTTTCATTAAAAATGCAAGTAAAACAAAGACAAAAAACAAACTAGCAGTTGGACTATCCGGGACAAACAGTAAGAACTGATTAGGTGTAATCGCCAATTGATCTTGATACCAAATATACCCATATATCGTTCCAGGAATATTGACAATCAATAAAAAGACAATGATCCATTTATAACCAAACATAGATAATATATTTCTTATCATCAACATACCTGCCTTTTTTATTTTTGATAAGAAAAAAGCTGACCATAATAGTCAGCTTTTTCTTCTACTCATCTTCAGGTTGACCATGAGCAGCAATGTATTCAGAAAGGATTTCTAGTTCCTCATCTGTACCTTCAAACAAATCACCAGGCATTGAGCCAATACCATGAAGGATTACATCCATTACTTCTTCAGCAGATTTCTCTGTATCAAGTAAGGATGGTCCACCTGCTCCACCTGTCATTGTATCACCGTGACAACCAATACATGATGCCTGCGCAGTGTAAATTTCATACCCATGGGCATCGGTATTAATGTCACCTTCTTCAACAATAGCTCCTTGTTCTGCAGCAGCTTCCCAGTCATGTTGATCAACTGATTCCCACGTTAAGTAGAATACAGAAATAAAACCAAGCAACATCATACTAGTAGCAATCGGGCGTCTAAGTGGACGACGCTCTTTTCCAGTATCTAACCATGGTGCAAGTAACAGCGCACCAAAAGCAAGTCCTGGCATAACGATCGTTCCGATAACATTGTAGTCACCAGATGCATATTGATATTTAAGTAACTGATACAAGAATAAGAAATACCAGTCAGGTAATGGAATATATCCAGCATCAGTAGGATCAGCCATTCGCTCAAGCGGCGCTGGGTGAGCAACCGTGATGAGAAGGTAACCCATTAAGAATACAGCTCCAACCATCCACTCTTTTAAGAGGAAGTTCGGCCAGAACGCTTCCGTTTTACCTGGATACTCCGAGTAGTCTTTTGGAATGTTAGGTTTACGATTGTTTGCCTTAACACGAGAGTCACCGACAAACTTCATTCCTTTACCACGTTCCATCTCGTTCCCTCCTTTTCAATTGTCAGCTAAACGCATATTGAGTAATTAAATCTTACAACGGTCCAGAAATACCTTGTTTACGGATCATGTAGAAGTGAGCCGCCAATAAACCAAGCAGTGCTGCTGGTAAGAAAAAGACATGAATCGCGAAGAAACGAGCCAAAGTTGCAGCACCAATAATCTCTCCACCGGCAAGCAACGTCTTCGTAAAGTCACCAATAATCGGTACACTTTCAGCAATTTGAAGTACAACTGCTGTTGCGAAGTATGCCTTCATATCCCAAGGTAATAAGTAACCCGTTACCCCTAATGCAAGCATAACAAAGAAAATAAGGACACCAACTACCCAGTTTAATTCACGAGGCTTCTTATACGATCCCGTAAAGAAGACACGTAATGTGTGTAAAAACATCATAACAATAACTAAACTCGCGCCCCAGTGGTGCATACCTCGTACAATCACACCGAAAGCGACTTCATTTTGTAAGTATGCTACTGATTGATAAGCGTTGACGATATCCGGTACATAATACATTGTAAGAAACATACCAGATAAAATCTGAATAACTGTAATAAAGAATGTTAATCCTCCAAAACAGTAAACGAACGCAGAGAAGTGGTGAGCCGGGTTAACGTGCTCTGGTACTTCGTGATCGGCAATATCGCGCCACATAGGCGTAATATCGAGACGCTCATCAACGTAGTCGTAAATTTTTTGAAGCATCGATTACGCCCCTCCTTATGTTCGCTGATTAATTTGACCTAAGTATACTTTTCCATCTTCCACTACAACATCATAAGCATCTAGTGGACGCTGTGGAGGTGTACCAGGAACGTTAATCCCTTCTTTATCAAATCTTCCAAAGTGGCATGGACAGTAGAATTCATTTGGATCCTGTGTTCCATAGGCTACTGTACATCCCAAATGCGTACATGTCGGAGATAAAGCCGTTACTGTATTACCCCGAATATAAATGTACGCTTCACGAGTCACTTCAGATTCATACCATGCATCAACTTGCTCAAAGGAGAAGCTGAACTTTTGTGGATCCTCCGTTAGTTCCTCCACATCACATACGTAAACCAAATCAGACTCTGCCCCTGCCCTTAAAGCAGGATCAAGCGCAAATCGAGCCATTGGCATTAACATACCTGCTGCCATAAAGCCGCCGACACCCGTAAGTGTGTATGTTAAAAATTGTCTTCGTGAAACTCTGTGGTCTTTTTCACTCACTCGTTTTCCCCCCTTACACATTAAGGTCGACCCATAAATGGGTAAAATTTAGCACATATAATACTAGGACATACCCATAATAATACAACACGAAATAATAAGCAACAATTTCCGCATTCTGGCACAAAATCGGCAAAATTACATGGGTATATGTGTGAAAAACATCCTTGACTATCATAACAGGTTTTGCTATATATTTCTAACAATAATTAGATTGAAAAAAGTACCAGTATTTATTGATCTTTTTGAAAGGCTGTTACTTTGTTGTTTTGGGGCTTGCGTGTATTCACATGTTCGTTTCATTTCGCTCCAGTCACTCGCTTTCCGTGGGGAGGTGCCGAGCCTCCTCGGCTGCGCCTGTGGGGTCTCGCCCCTACCTCTAAATCCCACAGGAGTCGAGTGACTTCCACTTCATTTCACACGAGTAAAAACTTTCTAATAGCAACAATCATTACGAAATGAAAACAGTCTTTTGAAATAAAAGAAGCTTCTCTAGGCCTACAAAAACAAACCTAATTACGAAGCTCCTAATTTCATTTCAATGTTACTTTCTACTCACTTTGCCATTTATTTGTCATGATCGGGATAAGTTGTTTCAATTGATCAGAGATGACATCTCTTTTATAACTCGCTTCCATATGTTCAAGAGGGATCGTAGGAAGCCAAAGTAACATCCCTTCCAATTCACTCTCTACAGATTTCCACTCGCCATCGGATGTCAAGTAAACAATGTGCTTAATACCACCTTTGCTTAGCTCTTCTTGCCAGCTTCGAATTCGTTCTATTCGACTTGATACATTTTCTGATTTTAAATAAGTGAAAGCAGGGAACTGGACAACTCGTCCACGAAATTGCTTCTCAATTTCAAGAGTAATTATCGAAATAAATTCACCCATCGCAACTGTTTGTTTCACTTCCTTTTGCCACGCCAATGGGACCAGAGGTATGATAGCTGTGTCCACATACTCTTTCGCTTGTAAATATGTATCAATTTCATTCGCTTGCCATTTCATAGTAAACACCTTCCAATTCCAACAGTCTGCTCTTATTTTACCTTGAACGCAAAATAAGCACAAATAAAACAGGGTGACTTTTCCCATAAATTTCTCATTGCGAACATTCTCACCCAACAGAAATTCATGAAAGTCACCCTGTATTTTATTTGTCTTCTTCTAATTGTTTTAATTTATCAACTAATTTATTGAATCGGTCTTGATTTTGTTCATCCAACGCCTGATCGATCTGCTGTAAAAGTTGTTCTTTCTTAAATTTACTTATTGAGCGCTTCAGAAGCCATTCCGTTTCTTTTTGAAAAACAACGGCAAGTTCTAAATCTTCAGGAACATGCGGATTCTCTTCAAGAACCACTAGATAAGGTGGATACTGTTTCGAACCATTAAAATGAAGTTCGATATAGATATCCTCCTTGTAGTTTAGCCGAATATCATGAAAAGCTTTTTCCGCATCCGTTGTAATATGTTGTTCCTTATGAAACGAAAACGGAATGCTATCGACTCCTTTAGCCGATATAATTAAAGCTTTTGGAGTATGCGCAGCCTGTTCAACAAAATGCACTCTTTCCATTAATTCATCATCACTCATCAAATAATTTAATAACCAAGCACATTCTCGTCTTTTTAATTCAAACTGTTGCAAAAAAGTTTTAAGAAACTCTTTCTTATCTACAACTGGAATGATGTTGCCCATGCTTCACCCCTCCTTATATCTTCTCCATTCATGACTATTCATTAGGTAGATTGTATGATGTTAGTATTCGCTAAATAATTTATATTCCCTTTAAAAAGAGCAAGATCAAGTTAAATTTTGAAGCAACTCTGCAATATCCATTCTTTCAGGTTCAAGCTTAAGAATCTTGTTAAACTTTTCAATCGCCGCCGCTTTTTTTCCGTATTCAAGCAGAAAGTAACCATACTCTTCTAAAAAGTCGATATCTTCAGCAAAAGCACGCTCAATCTCTTTAAATCTATTGTAGGCTCGATCGTAATCGTCTTCTTCTTTTAAAGCTGTTGCTTCATACCATGAATAGAGTACATCTTCTTCACCGTACTCACGCATATGCTCCATTAAGTCAAGTAACTCTGAAAACGATTCAGTATGCTTTAAATAAGCTGCCAATGTTTGAACAGCATCAACATTCGAAGGATTAAGGGCAATTACTTTTCTTAAAAATATCTCTCCTTCAGTAGGTTGTTGACGTTTGAAGCTTAATTTTCCTGCGTGAATATATAGAGCTTCATTATATTCATCGACACTTAACCCTTTCTCTAACGTTTCAATCGCTTCATCAAGCCTGCCCTCTGCTTCATAGGCCTTTGCTAAGTACGTATATAAGCTTGAGTAATCAGGATCTAATGCCATTAATGCTTCAAGTTGTTCTATTGCCAGAACCATATCACCTAATTGATAAGCTGTAAATCCGTAACCAAATAACGCATTCGCGTCGAGATGATTTTTTATTCCTTTTGCGTAATATAGTAACGCATCTTCAAATTGTCCAGTTGCACTATATGCGTCTGCTAACAACAATTCTATGTGTACATTAGGAATATGTTCACCAGAATGAACTGCTTTTTTTAAAAAAGGAATGCTTTTTATGTAATCTCCACGCTCTAAATAAAATTCCCCAAGACCGAAATAAATAATCGGTTCATCTGGTGCAGCCTCGTATGCAAGCAGCAATTTTTGTTCAGCGACTTCATCAAGAGATTGCAATTGATAAAGATCTGCAAGTAGTAGTTGAGCCTGTAAAAATACAGGATCATCTTTTTTTATTTCTAACAATAACTCAATTGCTTCATCTTCTTCGTTCATATCTATTAAAAGCTCTGCCGCAAATGCAAATAAACTACCTTCATCAGGATAGAGCATTAATAATTCATCAACAATTTGTTTTGCTTTTTCAACATGACCTAATTCATGGTAAAGTTCAGCAATGTCGTGTTTCAATTGATGATTGGCACCTTTTTCAAGACGTGCTAATTCTGCTAACCCTTTTTCGACGCTCCCACTCTCTATATCCTTTACGACTTTTTCAAGTACATCCATGTATAGTCCCCCATTATTCACCATCTATTACTCCTCTTCGACAACAAGCTATAATCCCCTTTATAAAAATAGAAGAAACCATCATTCAAACTGAATGACGGTAGAATACCAAAGGGAACTCATTACCTATGTGTAACTACTTTTTGAGGTTGCAAATCCTCTACAATAGTAGGTAATGGCAAAAACCTCCCCGGTCTAGCAACATCGATCAAACGCCCATATCCTGGTTTTAAAGAAACCGTATCATTCGCTTTAATTATTTCACCTTTGGAGACAACAATTGCTGGACCTTTTTCATCATATACAATCTCACCATTCGTTGCAACTGTTTGCTTTACGGGATCCTCTTGCTGCTCTTGTTCAGAGAGGAACAGAAGATAATCTGCATCGCTTCCAGTAAGTAACCTCCCTTTTCTCGGGTACAATCCAACTTTTTGCAGTAACGGCTTCCCCCAAGCTACAAGTGGTTCTAAAGGCTCCGTGGTGTGTATTTGATAATGATTACACAACATATTCCATTGCTGCAATAAAGTAGCCTCATACCTTCTTGTAGAAGAGGCTATACTGGGAATTATAACAGTTGGATATGTTAGGAGTGTTTGTGAAACATGTGTCCATGGTAACGAATTCATTTCTTTGAAAGACTTAACTTCAATTTGTACGAATGGTATCTTAAGATTTTGACAAAGGCGTAGCACTGTAGGTCGCAACAATGATATCGGTAATGTTAACCCTATAATAAAATCTAATGTACTACTTGCCAACTCATGTTTAGCTCTTTTGAAAGCCTTTTCGATATCTCCTTCATACCGAACTTCAGGTGCCACAGCTACACTAGTACAACCCCTTTTGATAAGTTGACTTTGCCGTTCTTGAAAAGCTTTAAAATCAGCGCAGGCCAATAACTGATTATCAAACATAATACGACCTTCTGTCATGAGAATACCTTTCATATTGATACGCTGCTTGTTCCACTTATCAAAAGAGCTTGTCACATATTGAATTTGCCCATTTTTAATTAAATAGGAACGTAGTATATTTTCTTTTTCATCCACTTTCGTAGCATTGTCTAATAAATACATTACCATTCCTCCCTAAAATGATTAGATATAGACAAGCTATGAAAGCAAATCGTAAAAGAGAACCGAATAGATTGTTCTTAATATAATATCAGAATTTTTCAAAATATATATTGACAATAAATCGTTTCTAGTTATAATAAAAGTAAGCGTATGGTTTCTCTCCACTCCTATCCATACAATATTTAGCTTTTGCTAAACCCTTATTTTTGAAAACGCTTACGTTTTCTCGGATAAGGGCTTTTTTTTAAATAAAAAAGAGGCTGCCCCCTTTCCTCCTCCCTACAAAATAGGCAAGATTAAAAATTAGAGCTAACCTCTTATAATTTTGTATACTAGGTTTGTTGAAGTTGTTTAATATGATCAAAGAAAGTTGGGTATGATACAGCAATCGCTTCACTACGTTCGATTTTCACATCATTTTCTGAGATTAGTCCAGCAATCGCCATTGCCATTCCAATCCGATGATCGCCATAACTATTTACTGTGGCACCATTTAATGTACTTCCCCCTTCAATGATCATTCCATCTTCAGTAGCTGTAACATTTGCTCCTAATTTGCTTAACTCACTTACAACTGTATCAATTCGATTCGTTTCCTTGACCTTTAATTCCTCTGCATCTCGAATGACAGTTTTTCCTACTGCTTGCGTCGCTAAAACAGCAATAACAGGAATTTCGTCAATTAGCCTTGGAATTAACTCTCCCCCAATTTCGATCCCTTTCAATTCTGATGTAGAAATCTTGATATCAGCAAGTGGTTCTCCACCATCGATTCGTTCATTATGTAACGATATATTAGCACCCATTTGCTTAAGGACATCAACAATCCCTGAACGTGTCGGGTTTATACCCACTCCTTCTAACGTAATTTCACTTTCAGGCACGATTGCTGCAGCAACTAGGAAGAATGCCGCAGAAGAAATATCACCCGGTACAATAATATGTCCAGCTTTTAAGGATTGTCCTCCTTGTATAGATACCGTTAAGTCATCACGTTTTACTTCGACCCCATATGCCTCAAGCATTCGCTCCGTGTGGTCACGAGACAGAGCAGGTTCTGTAACAGATGTTATACCATCACTTTGTAATCCAGCCAACAAGATAGCTGATTTCACTTGAGCACTAGCTACCTGCGATTGATAATGAATCCCTTTTGTTGCACCACCTCGAATGGATAGTGGCGTTAAGTTTCCATTATCGCGTCCATCAATGATAGACCCCATCTGCCGTAATGGATCCGTAACTCGAGCCATTGGTCGTTTCGCAATTGAGTCGTCTCCAATTACAACAGAATGAAAAGGTCGAGTAGCCAAAATTCCTAACATAAGACGTGTCGTTGTGCCTGAATTTCCAACATCAAGAATCTCACTTGGCTCAGTAAGACCATCCCACCCTTGCCCTTCAACAGTTACTTTCTCACCTTCTTGTTCAATTGTTATACCTAACTTACGAAAACAAGCTATAGTGCTTAAACAATCCTCACCTGGCAGAAACCCTTCAATCGTTGTTGTTCCCTCAGCAATGGCTCCTAACATTACAGCACGATGGGAAATCGATTTATCACCAGGTACTCGAATTGCTCCAGTCAAGCCAATTTGTGAACGTTTCACAATAGCGATATCCATAATCATTCTCCTTTTGGTATTTAAAAGTATTTAAGAACTACGAACAACTCTATAAAATATTATAAAATATATGTGTCATATAATTCTTGTTTCAAATGAATTTGGGCACGTTCTCGATCCTCTTCAGAACGAAAACTTAGTCTTAAAACACCCATTATATCCTCGCGCGTTTCTAAAATACGAATATTCGTTAAACTTATATGATTCTGAGCCAATATACCTGTAACATCAGAAATTGCTCCAGGATGATCGGGTACATCAACAAATAAATCGTAAAAAGAAGGAATCGCTCCTTTTTTACGAACAGGCAATCCATCTCTGAAATCTTTCGCTTCCTGAAAATATGTATAAATAGCCTCAGCATCTTCTTCTTCAATTAACGACCTAATTGCACTCATTTCACTTGTCCATGTATCTAACAGATTCAAAAGACTTTCTTTATTATGAAGTAAGATATCACGCCACATGGTTGGACTAGCAGATGCAATACGAGTGATATCCCTAAACCCTCCCGCAGCTAATCGGGCTACAAGTGGTTCTTCACCTTCTATCTTGGCAATTTGATGAACTAGGCTTGCGGCGATAACATGTGGAAAATGACTAATCGCCCCAGCGAGCCGATCGTGTTGTTTAGCTGTTAATTCAATGAACGTCGCCTTCGTCCCTTTCAACCAATTTTGAAGTTGAATAATATATCGCATATCTGTTTCATTAGCCGGTGTCAAAATATAAAAAGCATTCTCAAATAAATGGGATCTCGCTGCTTCTACTCCACTTTTATGAGAGCCTGCCATCGGGTGACCACCGATGAACGTGACTCCCTTATCTTTTAAACAGCTAGCTTTTTCAACAATTCTTGACTTTGTGCTTCCAACATCTGTAATAATAGCTCCAGCTTTCAAATCAAAATGTGCTAGTTCTTCTATTAGAGTTTCTGTCTTCAATACAGGTGTAGCAAAAACAATTAAGTCCGCTCCCTGAACCCCTTCTTCAATCGTAGATATATCTTCATCAATGATTTTTAATGATATTGCCATTTTTAATTGTTGCTCTGAGATATCATAACCTCGAATGTGAACATCATGCTCCTTTCTAATTGCAAGAGCAATGGAACCACCAATTAATCCGAGACCTATGATAAATACCGTTCGCTTCATGATGCACTCCCTTCCTCCATTGTGAAGAAAAAACGCCCTTCATCAATCATGAAAGACGATTTCTCCTAAAAGCTTCATTTTTTTACCACTTTTGAAACGAGCATCTCATCTAAGACAGAAAACAATTCTTTATTCTCTTCATCAGTCCCAACAGTAATACGCACACAAGTTGGAAATCCTAGTGCTTGTCCAGATCTAACAATAAAGCCCTTCTTCAACAGGTAATCAAACACTTCATCTCCAGGTATATTAAAATCTATTAAAATGAAATTCGTTTGCGATGGATAATATTTTAAATTGTGTTTTTGACAAAACTGCTCAAATTGCTTTAAAGCTTCAGTGTTTTTGGCGACACATGATGCAATGAATTCATCATCGTCTAATGATGCAGCAGCCGCAAGATGAGCAAATGTCGTATTATTAAATGGTGGTCTAACTGGGTCAATAAGTGAAATAAGCGACGGATTTGCTACCCCGTACCCAATACGTAGTGCTGCAAGTCCGTAAGCCTTTGAGAATGTACGTAACACTATTAAATTATCAAATTTTCTCAATAACGGTAATGTTTCTGGGTAATCCTTAGCTGTTACATATTCATAATAAGCCTCATCTGAAACAACAAGTACGTCAGATGGAACACGTTCTAGGAAATTAATAAACGTCTTTTCATCAACATATGTACCTGAAGGGTTATTCGGATTACAAACCCAAACAATCTTTGTATTATCATCTATCGCTTCTAGCATAGCCTCTAAATCGTGCACACCCTCAACTGAAGGTACCTCTCTTACTTCCGCACCCTCGATCGTTGCATTTAATTTGTATTGTGAA
The DNA here is from genome assembly GCF_056619965.1 of Halalkalibacter sp. HAAS-P014. Classification (NCBI taxonomy): domain Bacteria; kingdom Bacillati; phylum Bacillota; class Bacilli; order Caryophanales; family Bacillaceae; genus Halalkalibacter; species Halalkalibacter sp. HAAS-P014. The sequence continues at coordinate 164,813 of NZ_JBWQTV010000006.1, forward strand.
AATGTTGGATCGGCTGTTACCGTATTAGTATCTGGTGATAAAAATGCTCTGCATAAAAATTGAATAACCTCATCAGATCCATTGCCAAAAACAAGTTGGTTTTCATCTACACCTATTTTCGTCGCAACCTTTTCTCTAATATTAGCAGCATAGCCGTCAGGGTAAATAGTTGTTTGACCGGCAGCCTCTTGAATTGCCTTTTTTGCTTTTGGTGAGGCTCCATATGAATTTTCATTAGAAGCAAGTTTAACAACTTTCGTTAAGCCTAATTCTCTTTTAACTTCTTCAATAGGTTTACCGGGTTTATATGAAGGTAAGCCGTACAATTGCGATTTTGCTTTCATGATAGCACCTCATTTTTCTGGGATTATATTCTATCTCTTTATGTTACGATGAAATGAGCGAAGAGACAAACTTTTTTATTTCCTGAAGTGCCTGTGGTCTTGTTTTTTCATCCCTTAAAGCAGCTTCATGCTCTCCAATTACATTGACGAGCGCACTTCCAACTACAACACCATCGGCATGTTCTTGCATTATTTTCACTTGCTCTCCGCTAGAAATTCCAAATCCCACTGCTGTAGGTATATTACTAGCATCACGGACTGTCTTTAAGAAGTCATAAACTCTAGGGTCAAGTTCGCTACGAACTCCTGTTACTCCTAATGAAGACACACAATACAAAAATCCTTTTGCCCGTTCTGCGATCTTTTTCATGCGTTGCTGTGAAGTTGGTGCAACGAGTGAAATAAGCGATAATCCATTTTCATCACAAAGACGATCTAAATATTCACTCTCTTCATATGGAAGGTCTGGGACTAACAAACCATCGATTCCAAGCTCACTGCTTTCTTTCACTAAACGCTCTTCACCATATTGCAAAAGAGGATTAAAGTAGGTGAAAATGATTACAGGAATCGTTAGCCCTCTCTCTCTCATCTGAGGTACAAGCTGCAAAGCCTTTTCTAATGACATACCTCCACTTAATGCACGTTTAGAAGCTTCCTGGATCGTTGGTCCATCTGCAAGTGGGTCAGAATAAGGAATCCCAAGCTCTAAAATACTTGCCCCAGCTTCTTCTAATGATAAAGCAATCTCGACAGTCGCTTCGTCTGAAGGATCGCCTGCTGTAATAAATGGAATAAATAAACGTTCTCCCGTCTTAGTTGCTGCTTCCATTCGGCTATTGGCCATTTTGCTCACCTCTAAATCTTTTCATTAACGTATGGACATCTTTATCACCACGACCAGATAAACAAACAAGGATAGTGTCATCCGGTGTAAGATCTTGAGCTCGTTCAAACGCTTTTGCCAATGCATGTGCAGATTCAATTGCAGGAATAATACCTTCTTTTTCAGATAGTAACTTTAGAGCATCAAGTGCTTGTTGATCTGTAACTCCTTGATATGAAACTCGTCCACTATTAGCTAGGTAGGCATGTTCAGGTCCTACTCCAGGGTAGTCAAGACCGGCAGATATGGAATATGGCTCTGTTATTTGACCAGCTTCATCCTGAAGCAAGTACGTTAAAGAACCATGTATAACTCCTTTTTTACCGTGTGTCATTGTTGCTGCATGTTTATCCGTATCTACCCCAAGTCCAGCAGCTTCAACGCCAATTAATGTAACTGAATCTTCAAGAAAAGGATAAAACATACCAATTGCATTACTCCCACCACCTACACAAGCAATTATTTCAGTAGGAAGCTGGCCAACTCGATCAACAAATTGTTCTTTTGCCTCATCACCAATAATTCGTTGAAAATCGCGAACCATCTTAGGATAAGGATGTGGTCCAACAACAGAACCTATTAAATAAAACGTATCTTCCGCATTTGCAACCCAATAACGGATCGCCTCATTTGTTGCATCTTTTAATGTTTGACTCCCAGATGTAGCAGGTACTACTTCTGCACCCAGTAATTCCATCCGAAATACATTAAGAGCTTGCCTCTCCATGTCTTCTGCTCCCATGAAAACTTTACATTCAAGACCGAATTTTGCAGCAATTGTAGCAGACGCAACACCATGTTGCCCCGCACCCGTTTCGGCTACAATCTTTGTTTTTCCCATTTTTTTAGCTAGAAGTGCCTGCCCCATTGCATTATTTAACTTGTGAGCTCCAGTATGCAACAGGTCTTCACGCTTTAAATAAATTTTCGCTCCACCGAAATAATTCGATAGATTCTCAGCGTAAGATAGCGCTGTAGGCCTCCCTGCATATTCTTGTAAGTGATATAGGTATTCACGCTGAAACTCTTCGTCAGCATTTGCTTCATCTAAAGCTACTTCCAGTTCTTCAATTACGCTCATTAATGTCTCGGGAACATACTTCCCACCAAAATCACCAAAACGCCCTCGTTTATCTGGGTATGTTATTGTCATATCGGTTCATCCTTTCCTCTAGTTGCCTTATTAATTCTCTAGATTTCTTGCCGTTTGCCTCGATACCACTAGAAACATCGATTCCATCAGGGGAATACTGAAGCACCTTCTCAACATTATCTGGGCGAATCCCTCCAGCAATGAAAACTGGAACTCCTTGTTTTTTACCTTCTTTAAGATAATAAGGGATATAGTTCCAATCAAATGATACACCAGTTCCTCCCCATTGGTTGCCGACCTTGCAATCTACTATATAGCCAGATACTACCCCGTCGTACTTCTGCATCAGTTCAAGAGCATGATCATTATGATGAATTGCTTTCCAAATCGGAAGAGAAACCACCTCTTTAATAGCTGCAATATCAGCTGCTGTTTCACTCCCATGACATTGAATAACATCAATGGGTAAGCCTTTAATTGAAGTTTGTATTGTCTCTGGATTTGCATTGACAAAAAGAGCGACTAGTTTTTTATCTGTATTCGTATTCTTAATTAGCCATTCAGACACTTTGTCGCGATCAACCTGTCTTTTACTTTTCGCAAAAACAAAGCCAATATAATCAGCGCTGCTTTGAAGTGCTACCTGTGTGTCGCTATCCGAATGATTGCCACATAATTTAAGAAGAGGTTGCAATGGTTTCTCCTCCAAACAATTCTTTAATACCAACTTCAGGTGTCTTTGCTCTCATTAATGACTCACCGACTAATACACCCGCTGCCCCAACTTTTTTTACCCTTTCAATATCGGCGTTCGTATGGATACCACTTTCACTCACAAAAAGGCTTCCTTCTGGCACTAATTTAGCCATTTCTTCCGTTTGAGTCAAAGTCGTTTTAAATGTTTTCAGATTGCGATTATTCACACCAATAACTTGTGGGATGAAACATGCAAGAAGTTCTTCAAGTTCTTCCTTTGCATGCACTTCTACTAAACATTCTAATCCAAGGGAATATGCATAATCATATAGCATTTTTAACTCTTCTATAGGCACCGTGCCAACAATAAGTAGCATTGCATCGGCTCCTATTCTTGCTGTTTCATCAACTTGCTTTTTATCGATAATAAAATCTTTTCTCATTACAGGTAGGTTTATCTCATGCTTAATAGCAGTAAGGTACTTCCTATGACCTTGAAAATAGCTGACATCTGTCAATACAGATATAGCATCCGCTCCACCTTTTTCATATCCTTTAGCAATAGAGACTGGTTCAAACTCCTCACAAATAACACCCTTAGAAGGAGAAGCTTTCTTCACTTCAGCAATAAGACCTACTGAACGCTTTGAAAATTTCAGAGCTTCGTAAAGAGAGTAATGAGGAACATTTGCTTGCTCCGGTAAAGTCATTTCAGAAATTTCTACACGTTTAGTTTCCAAGATTTTATTAAGCATATTGCTGTTTCTCCTTTTGCAATGTTAGATAATGATCGTATACAGAACCAGATTGAATCGCCTCTTGAACAAGTTCAACGCCTTTTTTTATCGACGAAACACGATTTGCTACATATAAAGCAGCTGCTGCATTAAGCGTTGCAATTCCACAAGCTGAATGATTTGCCTCCCCTTTTAAAACTTGTTTGATCAATTCAGCACTTTCAGCTGGAGTTTGAACTTGAATTTCATCCAACACTCCTCGTTTTAATCCAACTTCTTCTGGTGTGATCGTATAAACCATAATATTGTCACCATTTACTTCAACTATTTTTGATTCGCCAGTGATCGATAATTCATCGAGACCTTCTCCACCTGTTACAAATAGGGTTCTAGAGGTACCTAATCTTATTAACGTCTCAGCAAGCTTTTTAGCAAACTCATGATCATACACCCCGATTAATTGATGTTTTGCTCCAGCAGGATTTGTAATTGGTCCTAATAAGTTAAAGATTGTTCTGAAACCAATTTCCTTCCGTGGAGTAACAGCATGCTTCATTGATTGATGATAGAAAGGTGCGAATAAAAAGCAAAGATTCGTTTGAACTAATGATTGCCTCGCCTCTTCCATTGAATGTTGAATTGGGATATTCAATTCTTCTAACACATCAGCACTACCACTTTTAGAGGAAACAGCACGGTTTCCGTGTTTGGCTACCGGTACTCCAATTGCCGATAGAATAATTGCTGAAGTAGTAGAAATATTAAACGTACTCAGCTCATCTCCACCAGTTCCACATGTATCGACGACTGGAATATCATCCGTTTCAATCCGAAAAGAATGAGCACGCATTGATCTTGCAAACCCAGTCATTTCATCAACTGTTTCACCTCTAAATCTCATTAATGTTAAAAGGCTTGCAATTTGACTCGGGGTTGCCCTTCCTTTCATGATCTCATCCATTACCGCTTCGGCTTGAGTTTCTGTCATCGTTTGACCTTCCATACACGAACGAAGAATTTGTTTAAGCATGCGCTGTCTCCTCCCTTTTCCCGAACATCTTTTCAGCTATTTGAGCTGCTCTGATTAATGCCTTCGCCTTATTTTGTGTTTCCTCATACTCTTTCTCTGGCACTGAATCAGCTACAACTCCTGCACCTGCTTGTATATATGCTTTTCCGTTTTCAATTACCATTGTACGTATCGCAATACAAGAATCGACATTACCGTCATACCCTAAGTAGCCAATAGCCCCAGCATAAATACCTCTTCTCGTCGGTTCAAGTTCCTGCAAAATTTCCATTGCACGGATTTTAGGAGCACCTGAAACCGTTCCTGCTGGAAATGATGCTGTCACCGCCTCCAATGGTTGTGTCCCTGCACGTAGCCTGCCTGTGACCTTAGAGACAATATGCATAACATGGGAGAACTTTTCAATCGAGAGTAATGTCGGTGTTTTAACTGAGCCATATTCAGCTATACGACCAACATCGTTACGAGCTAGGTCTACAAGCATATAATGTTCAGCACGTTCCTTTTCATCAGCTAGTAAATCTTCTGCTAGTTCTTGGTCTTCTTTTGCATTTTTTCCCCGTCTTCTTGTTCCAGCAATCGGGTGAATTTCAACATGACCATCTTGAACTTGAACAAGCCTCTCCGGTGAGCTTCCAACTATTTCAATTTCATTAAATTTTAAATAGAATAGATAAGGAGAAGGATTCACCATCCGAAGAACACGGTAAATTTCTAAAGCTGATGCAGAAACCTCCATCTCAAAACGCTGAGAGAGAACGGTTTGAAAAACATCACCAGCCAAGATATACTCTTTGATTCGCTCTACATCAGCTAAGAATTCATTTTTATTATAATTAGACGTCACATTAGCAAATGAAACTTCCTCATCCATTTTCGGAACATTTTTTAATATCAGACCATTGCTAGGTTGTTCAAGCAAAGAGGAGATTCTCATAATCTCACTTCTAGCCTCGTGATAGGAATTCACTAGTGACTCTTCTTCATTTGGTCTTACATGAACTAATACAGTTAGTTCTTTGTTTATATGATCATAAGCAATTAATGTTTGACAGAATAAAAATTGATAATGGGGAATTCGATGATCCACATTTGTCTCAAGTGTCGGTTCAATTGTTTCAATAGCATCATAACTCATGTACCCGACGGCTCCACCACGAAAGGGGATAGGGATTTCTAACGGTTGAACGTTAAGATATGACATCGTTTTATCATAAGCATCATGAAATGTTTTTTCTTCAATTACTAAATCGCGATGCTTAGAATACGTTCGATATGAACCATTCTCTTCTACTAGTTCAAACATTGGATTTAAACCAATGAACGAATATCTAGACCATGAGGATTGCTCATCCTTACTTTCAAGTAAAAAGGACACTTGATCACCTAAATGGTGAACGATTTGGACAGGGGTAAGACCATCAGCAAAAAAATGTTGATAAACGGGAATCGTATCATAAACAGCTGAAACTTTTTCAAATTCTAAAAACGTTGGGGTTATCATTTACAATCACTCCTTAAAATGGGAATGAATGAAATGAGTGGGAGGGGATGATATAATCAATAAATCTAAAGCTTATGCATTTAGATTAGTATAGCTCTATAAGATTATATTAAAAACCTCCTAAACTACTTTCGTTTAGGAGGATAATGATAGACGTATCCCTCAACTAAACTCAACTCTCCTCAACTCAATCTCATTCTCAACTAATCTCAATTTTCGTACTATTTATATTGCAATTTGCTATTCTAGGCTCGAGGAAACTTTTTTCCTCATCTCATCTGCCATAAGTCTATCGTGTTCTTATTCATTCGTCAAGGTTAAATCTGGCCTAAGCTTAATAGCCTCCCGTAAATATACATGTGCGATTTCACTTTGTTTTGTATCCGTATTTACTGTCATTAAAACACGAATACAAAGTGGTAAGCTGCCTGGCACTGGGATTTCCGTTGCACAAACAACAGGGACATAGGACCACCCTTCAAATTCTCTCAACACTTTAGCTGGGAATGTCGCCGTTACATCCTCTGTTACAGTGAAAAGGACTTGAGCCACACTTTCGGGATCGATCTTATTTTGCTCAATGAGAACGGAAACTAATTCCTTCGAAGCTTCTACTATCTCATTGTCGTTATTTTCTTTAATTGTAATTGCACCACGTATACCTCTAATCAAGACTTTTCGCCTCCAACTGTTTCACGATTACCTGTTCAATGATTGCAGGTGTGACCTTTACTAAAGTTGCTTCCTCTATATCTTTCAAAAGAACCATACGTAAAGTACCCACTTCTGCTTTCTTATCTTTTTGCATCTTTTCGATCAATTTAGATACTTTTAAGTTAGCTGGAACATCTGTTTTGTATCCTAATTGTTTAAACCATTGTTCATATCGCGCTACCTGCAGATCAACTTTGAACATCTTTTCACTTACTTTTAGCGCAAACACCATTCCTATAACAACGGCCTCTCCATGTGTGAGAGCACCGTAACCTAACTCAGACTCAATTGCATGGCCGAGAGTATGACCGAAGTTCAAATACGCTCTTATTCCTGATTCCATCTCATCTTCAGCGACAATATTCGCTTTAACCGCGATTGATTGTTCTAACATTTGGTTTAGTGTGTGCAATGGCAGTTGGTCGAATGATGTGATTTCTTTTTCCAACCAATCAAGTAAAGTTTTGTCTCTAATAAAGCCATGCTTAATCACTTCTGCAAAACCTGATCTCCATTCTTTCTCAGGTAAAGAATAAAGTGTCTCTGTATCATAGAATACTGCTTCAGGTTGGTGAAAGCTTCCTACCATGTTTTTTCCTAGAGGGTGGTTAATCGCTACTTTTCCACCTACACTGCTATCATGAGCAAGAAGAGTTGTAGGAACTTGTACAAAACGAATTCCTCGCATATATGTAGCAGCAACAAAACCAGCTAAATCACCGACTACGCCTCCACCTAGCGCTACAATAAGAGACTTGCGATCAAGCCCGCATTCTAACGCCTTTGTTATAGCCTGTTCATATACGGAAAATGACTTGGATGCTTCCCCACTTTCAATCACCTCTGTGTAGATAGGAAGCTTGTTCTGAAAGCTTCCTATTACATCTTCCAAATAAAGAGGGGCAACAGACGAATCTGTAATCACAAGCACAGAAGATACCGGATCAGTAAAATTAGAAACAAGCTCATCAATTTGACTTCGTATTCCTGCCTCTATATGAACATGGTATGTTTTTGATTTAGTGTCAATTAGAACTTGCTTCATTAAAATTTCCTCGCTTCATCCCTGTGACGCTCTATGTTCTCGTTAATCGTTTCGATTTGGTCATGGCCAAATGTTTCTAATAACGCACTTGCTAATTCCCAAGCTACAACAGCTTCTGCCACAACTGATGCTGCTGGCACTGCACAGCTATCAGAACGCTCAATGCTTGCTGCAAATGGTTCTTTTGTGTCGATATCAACACTTTGAAGTGGCTTATAAAGCGTTGGGATCGGCTTCATTACACCTCTTACAACAATTGGCATCCCAGTAGTCATTCCACCTTCAAATCCACCAAGGCGATTCGTTTTACGGCTAAACCCGTTTTCTTCATCCCAAATAATTTCATCATGTACTTGACTTCCAGGTAGATGGGCAGCTTCAAAACCAATTCCGATTTCGACACCCTTAAAAGCATTAATGCTCATAATAGCAGCGGCTAATTTCGCATCTAGTTTGCGATCATAATGAACATGACTCCCTAAACCAACAGGAACATTTTCTATCACAACCTCAACAATTCCACCAATTGAGTCCCCATCCTCTTTCGCAGCATCAATCGCTTCGATCATTTTTGCACTTGCAGCCTCATCTAAACAACGCACTTGTGATGCTTCCGAGCGTTTTTGTAAATCCTCGACCGAATCATAGTGAACTTCTTCAGCTTTTACTCCACCTATTTCAAGAACATGGCCACCAACCTTAATTCCAAAGGTTGATAAGATTTTTTTCGCAACTGCTCCAGTTGCAACTCGCACAGTTGTTTCGCGAGCTGATGAACGTTCTAATACATTTCTCATATCACGATGACCATATTTTATTGCACCATTCAAATCGGCATGTCCTGGTCGTGGACGCGTAAGTTTTCGCTTTACTTCTTTTTCCTCTTCTTCGCTAATAGGTTCAGCACCCATCACCTTTGTCCAATGTGTCCAATCTTTATTCTCAACAACAAGTGCAATTGGTGCTCCTGTAGTACGTCCGTGCCTAACACCACTTAGAATCTGCACCTGATCCTTTTCAATTTGCATCCTTCTTCCACGGCCATATCCACCTTGCCTGCGTGCTAATTCATAATTAATATCTTCTGCTACCAACTCTAGTTGTGCAGGAACACCTTCTATAATCGTCGTTAATTGTGGACCATGCGACTCACCAGCTGTTAAATATCTCATCTCGACTCCTCCAATTTCACCAACACTTCTCTTTATCGCTTTTATGCGTTAAATTATAACATATATTACTATTACGCGCCTCAAAAAATTTAGACAATTTCGTTATTAATTAGAGATTGTATCAAAATATTTGTCATACGTCTAAGAAAATTTTAAATTTATTATATGTAAAAAGGATATAATCTAATATCTTCCTCCGAATACTTATCTTTTTTTATAAAAGAAAGTATCCTCTACCTCGAGGTCATATGTAGTTGGACTAAATATTTGTTCCGTACTTCCAACAAACAATACACCACCAGGCCGAAGCGCTTTACTAAATTTCAAATATAAATCATGTTTGGCTTCTTCTGTAAAGTAAATCATTACATTACGACAAATAATAAGATCAAAGTTTTCATCAAAGCGATCAGCTAATAAATTTTGTTGTTTAAATGTAACGGTCTTTTTTATATCATCGGTAACCTTATATCCCATAGGGTCTTTAATAAAATAGTTCGTTAGCATATCAGGTGGGACTTCTTTTATGGATCGTTCTGGATACAACCCATTTTTTGCCTGTTCGAGAATAGCACGATCTAAATCAGTTGCTAATATGGATAATCTGCTCAAAGGCATAAACTTCGACATAATCATCGCTAATGTGTAAGGTTCTTCTCCAGTCGAACAAGCAGCACTCCATAATTTCAATCTCGAATTTTCTTTAATAAGCCGTGGGAGTATTTTCTCCTCTAACACTTCCCATCTTTTAGCATTTCGATAAAATTCAGAAACATTAATCGTCATCCTTTCTAAAAACTCATTAAATAGGTCTTCATTTGAAATCATTTTTTGATAAAAAGTATCAAAGTTCGTAAAACCTTTTTTGTTGCGTAATGACTCTAGTCTACGTTTCATCTGAGCCTCTTTATACAAAGAGAGATCAATCGCTGTTTTCTTTTTTATATTGCTAATAAATTGCATATAATCTTGACTCATATAATAATACCTTTCCTTAATGTGATGGCTTTATCATACGACGAAAAAATAAAAAAATCTATGATAACCGTAAATTAACAGAACCTTAGGTAGTACTTCTATTTTCATATAAAATAACTACTTTAAATATGCACTATATTTATGATTAGTCTGGCCCTGATGGTCACACAAAAAGCTCGCCCAATTTAGGACGAGCTTTTAAACGCTTACATTACACCCATTTATTAACAGTTTTTTCGTAATTATTTAATTCATTTTCTTCAAAGAAAATTGAAATTTCTCTTTCTGCACTTTCTGGTGAATCCGACCCGTGAATAACGTTCATTGCAACTTGCACACCGAAATCTCCACGAATTGTTCCTAGTGCTGCTTCTTGTGGGTTAGTAGCCCCCATCATGGTACGAGCAGTAGAGATAACCTTTTCACCTTCCCAAACCATTGCAAATACTGGACCTGATGTTATAAAGTCTACCAATTCTCCAAAGAAAGGGCTCTCCTTATGTTCACCATAATGTGTTTCTGCTAATTCTTTTGAAACCGTCATCAATTTTGCACCAACTAGTGTAAAACCTTTCTTTTCAAAGCGAGATACAATTTCACCAACTAAATTTCTTTGTACACCATCTGGCTTAATCATTAAATATGTACGTTCCATGTTAATCGCTCCTATCCAATGTATGTATATAACAATCTTTAATAGTATAACAAACTATTAAAACAGGGACAATATAGTTGAGAAATATTTGTTTGAAAGCATTACCATATCCATTTGTGATAAAAAAAGCGACCACATTTCCTCTATTACAAAATGTGGTCGTCTTTATTATGTAATTAAAATTTGCGCTTTCCAATATAGGCTGCAATTTCACGTAAATACATCTTCTCTTCTGTATCTGGTAACCTCTCTAAAGCTTGATAAGCTTTATTTAAGTATCGATCACTAATCTTTAAAGAATACTCAATACTGCCTGATTGCTTAATATCGTTTATGATCGCTGAAATGTCCTTATTCTTTGCATAACTTCCCACTAAAGTCTTTTCAATTGATTGTTTTAACGTCGGGTTATGGTGCATAGCATAAAGAGCTGGCAATGTAACATTTCCTTGCCTTAGATCTCCACCAGCAGGCTTGCCTAATTGTTCCTCTGTTCCAACAAAATCTAAAATGTCATCAGTTATTTGAAAAGACATCCCAACATTATAACCGAATTGAAATAAATTGCGTTGAATCGTTTTATCAGCATTAGCTGCTATTGCTCCTAATTCACAACTTACCGCGATGAGTAAGGCCGTTTTACGTTTAATCCTACGCAAGTAAATACGAAAATTTTGCCCCCAATTATATTGATCACGAATTTGATCAATTTCTCCTAGACATATTTCTTGCATCGCATTAGATAAGATTTTATGAATATCTGGATTAGCAAAAAATGCAGCTGATTCCAAAGCTCTACCAAAAATGAAGTCACCTGTATACATAGCAACACGATTATCCCATTGTGACTTAACCGTCTTCTTTCCTCGCCTAAGATCCGCATCGTCGATTACATCGTCATGAACAAGGGAGCCCATATGTATTAATTCAAGTGGAACAGCAATGTGCTTAAGTTCATTAATATCATATTGTCCAAACTTTGCTGCTAGCAAGACAAACACGGGACGAATCCTTTTCCCACCTGCTTTTAGCAATTGAATGGCCGCTTCTTGCATCACAGCATTATCAGACTGAACATTTGCTTCAAGCTCTTTTTCAATAATTGTAATATCAGATTGAAATTGCATGTAGATTTCTGCTAGTTTCATGTCGTCCACCTTATATAATTACTAGTTACTAGTTTTTAATCTCATTCCAAATAGTCAATGATTTAACCGGTCGAGATATAAAATTCATTTTATAGAGCAGGTCATAATAATAGGATAATCCTCTTTGTTCTTCTGGTCCAAAATCATTACATAGTTTTTGAAAATAATAATTCCAAAATGAGCGTTCTCCACCGTGTTTTTTTACAATATCAGCGATCATTGCCTGATATTGATCAGCTTCACAAGTCATCTTACTTTCCACAAAAGAACGATAAAGTAATTCAATAATATTTGGTTCTTCGTGCAGTGTTTGATTGCGTACTGCAAAGACGGCAAACGTCATAGGCAACCCCGTTTGCTCATACCACAACTTTCCTAGATCGTAATGGTATAGACCACTGTTCTTCTCTCTCTCTGCAAGAATCGCATCGTCTCCTATTAATAAACAAGCTTCATTATCTAATAACATACTGTTAATATCAGGGCTCATTACTTTGTAGAATATTGAAAACGAATAGAAATATTCTAACAAAATTTTTAATAGATGAAGTGAAGTTGCAGAACTAGAAGTTAATGCAATCCTTTTACCGTTCAATTCATCAAGTGGAACTTTCGAAAAAAGAAAGATGGAATTTACTGAACCATAACTAGAAACGGATAAGTCCGGTAATAAAGTGAAAGAATCTGCGTTCTCAGCGTAAGAGAAAGAGGAAATACCTCCAACATCGATACGTCCTGTTACCATTCCTCTATTAAGTTCTGCCGGGATGGCCGGTATAAAGCTACAACCATTTGCTTTCAAAAACTTACGATCTAAATGATAAAAAAATGGTTGAATATTTGTATAGGAAATCTCGCCAATTACAACACTCACCGACCTCCCCCCCAGCGTGTAAACAATGAATGTTCAACCCCTAGACTGTCTAATGCTTTTCCCACAAGAAAGTTTATCAGATCATCCATTGAATTGGGCAAATGATAAAAGCCAGGCATAGCAGGAAGGACTTTTGCTCCCACCTTAGAAACCTTAAGCATGTTTTCTAAATGTAATTGATTAAGTGGGGTTTCTCTAGGAACTAAGACTAGCTTTCGCCCCTCTTTCAACATAACGTCAGCCGTTCGCTCAAGGAGGTTACCAGAAGCTCCATTCGCAATCCCCGAGAGCGTTCCCATAGAACATGGAATAATAATCATTCCATTGTTTTGATAAGAACCACTTGCAATTGATGCACCATAATCATTCAGTTCATGTATATGAAGCTCCCCTTTATAACTACCGAATAAATTATCTATAACCTTGGTACGATTCGAAGTATCCAATAACAATTCTTCTTTAAAAACTCGCCAAGCTGCTTCGGTTAAAATTAAATGAACTTTATAACTATTGTTCAACAATTCTTGAACGAGCCGAACTCCATAAACTGCCCCACTAGCTCCTGTAATTCCAACGATATAGATTCCTTTTTCATTAACTACCATAAAAGTACATCTCCTATTGCAAATACAAACAATACAACACTTAAAATACCATTCATAGTAAAAAATGCTACATCAAGTTTTGAAAGATCATTTTCCGAAACAAGTGAATGTTCATAAAGCATAATTCCACCAGCAATGATTACCCCTAAGAAGTACACCCAGCCAAGTGCTGTCACAAAAAACAACCCAAGAAAGCAAAGGAAGCTAATCACATGAAAATAGCGAGCGATTGTTAGTGCTCGTCCAATCCCAAATCGACTTGGTATTGAATGAAGTCCATGTTCTTTATCGTAATCAGCATCTTGCGTTGCATAAATTACATCAAATCCTGCTGTCCAAAGCGCCACAGCTAGAAATAGAAGAAATGCTTCCCAAGTTAGTGTACCTGTTGCACCAACCCATCCTCCAAGAGGAGCAATTCCAATTGTAATCCCTAAAATAATATGGCACGTCCATGTAAATCGTTTTGTATAAGAATAAATAACAAGGAAGAAGACTGCAGCTGGTAATAAATAAACAGCCAGCATGTTTAACTTAAACGCTGCATAAAAGAGTAGTCCAAACGAAATAATAATAAATAATAAAACTTCTAATTTAGACACTAAACCAGCCGGAATAGCACGAGTTGCTGTTCTTGGGTTGTGTTTATCAATTTGTTCATCAATTACTCTATTTAAGGACATCGCCGCACTTCTTGCCCCCACCATTGCCACTGTAATCCAAATCCATTGTGACAATGTAGGCCAATCGCCATTGACAATGAAAGATCCCATTATTGCACCAAAAAACGCAAATGGCAAGGCAAAAACCGTATGTTCAAACTTAATCATTTCTAAGATGATTTTTAACTTTCTAATCACTTTATATCTGCTCCAATTCTACTTCCCTATTTGGTACTCGATTTTTTTCCTAAGTGCATTGCAGCGACTCCACCTGAATATGGTTTCACTTCAACATCAACGAATCCTGCTTTCTGAAACATTTCAGCTAGTTTTTTTCGACCTGGAAAAGACATAGTCGATTCTTGAAGCCACGAATATTCTTCATAACTTTTTGCAAATAACTTTCCAAATAACGGCATAACTCGACGAAAATAAAAAAAGTATAATTGTTTAAAGACAGGAATAGTAGGCTGTGATGTTTCAAGACAAACAACCGTTCCTCCTGGTTTTGTAACGCGATACATTTCTTGTAACACTTTCATATAATCAGGTACATTTCGCAATCCAAAACCAATCGTTACAAAGTCAAAGCGATTATCTTCATATGGGAGTTCCATGGCATTACCATGACGTAAATGTACTTGGGTAAGGTTTCTTTCCTTTACCTTTTCCTCTCCGATTTTTAACATATTTTTACTGAAATCGAGACCTTCAACATGTCCACTAGTGCCTACTGCTTCACCTAAAGCAATTGCCCAATCAGCTGTACCACAGCAAACATCTAGTGCCTGATCGCCTTCTTGCACATTCATTTTTTTCATTGTATCCTTTCGCCATGCTTTATGACGTTGGAAACTTATAACCGAATTCATGACGTCGTATTTTTTGTAAATTGACTCAAACACTTGATGGACGCGTTCTTCTTTCGATTGTGTCATCTTGCTCACCCTTCTTCTGCTGCTATCTCTTGAAATGATGATTGTACGAATAGCTTATCAACATGTTCAATAACAAAATTATCAAAGTTTCTCAACTGTTTACTTCTAGTCAATAGACGATCTTTCAAATCTTCTATTTTTCTATCTATAGATTGTAATTTATCACTTTCGACGCCAGATTCCTTAAAAATTGAATCAATAATAATGCTTGTTTTACCTTCTTTCCAAGACCTCTTTTCGGCTAGTAATTTTTTCAAGAAAAAGTAATCCTTAATAACCTCTTTCCAACGAGTTTCCTCAAAATGTTCAGCCATATTCTGCATAAGTCCAGATTCAACTTGAGCCGTCTTCCTTTCAATTTCATCATAGCTCCAGCTTAATTCAGCTGAACCATACAAATTCATTTTATTTACATTAATTTCTTGTATTGACTGACTAAATACTTTAATCATTGGAACTTGATTTTTTTCTGCAAGCAAATAGTAGTAGAGACTTACATAATAATCACCTGCAAGCACTGTTAATTGCCTATTTTTTCTCAGCTTATCAGACGTAATTGGATGGAGGGAGACCTCATCATGAACATCCAGAGCAGATTGAAGTAATAAAGCTGAAATCGTAAACATTTTTACTTCTGCATTTGTTAATCGGTTATATAACATTGCGTATATAAACCGAACTTTATCATCATCGATTTCTGGTTTTTTTACGTATGACTCCAAATAAGGATGCTCTGTTAGTTTATAGAAGCTCTTTTTGATTTCTTTGACATTGTCATTAACCTGACCCATACTCACCATTTAAAAATCCCCCAAATTCCGTCCTTCATTGTTGTAGTAGCCTATTTATATCGCGTCCATTATATCATAGGTTCTAACATACAATGAACATTATATGTATAAATCCCTTATTCTTCGGTATCGACTGTACCATGACTTGTTTGGATAACTGCTTTTCCTCTAATTTTCACTGCCGATGTGTGTTCAGTAAATTGAGCGATCATTACTTCACCTTTATCTAGTTTTTCCGAATGATGAAAACGAGTATCTGATCCTCGGGTTAAACCAATCACATTCACACCATTTTCTTTCGCTTTTATCACAAAAAATTCATTTTGATTACTCATCTCAACTCTCCTATCTCCTCTTCATAAGATCTACAACACATGCCCAGCATGTTCTATTTTAACATGAATTAATTGATTGCGCTCCTGTAGGTTCTATTCGTTGCTAGTCCAAACCTACATAATGTGAGCAACTCCAATACGTGGAAATCGCTCACATCTTAAAAGACATCCTTTTCATATACTAGCCAGCATAAAACTTTTTCTTTCTTGATTGCTCCATTTCTATAATAAATAATCTTAGCATAAACTGTTATTATAAAGCAAAAAGAACCCCTTTCAACAAAAAGGGGCGTTCTCTTTACTCTTTTTCACTTTATACGTTTGTACTATAAGATAATAGCAATTAGTCCCCCAGAACCTTCATTGATGATTCGCTCTAATGTTTCCTTTAGCTTATAACGAGCATTTTCCGGCATTAGTGATAATTTAGCAGAAATTCCTTCTCGAACAATAGAATTCAATGAGCGTCCAAAAATATCAGAATTCCAAATCGATAATGGATTTTCCTCGAAGTCTTGCATTAAATATCTAACGAGCTCTTCACTTTGCTTCTCAGTACCAATAATTGGAGCAAATTCAGATTCAACATCCACTTTAATCATATGAATTGATGGGGCAACAGCCTTCAATCTCACCCCAAACCGAGATCCTTGACGGATAATTTCTGGTTCATCTAGACTCATATCTGATAGAGCTGGCGCTGCTATACCATACCCAGTTTGCTTCACCATTCTTAGGGCATCAGCTACCTGGTCATACTCTTCTTTCGCATAAGCAAAATCTTGCATCAATTGAAGAAGATGGTCTTTTCCTCGGATTTCGACGCCAACAACTTCTTTTAACACTTGATCGTAAAGGTCATCTGGTGCATATAAATCAATCTCTGCGATACCTTGCCCCATCTCAATTCCTGCTAGACGGGCATCATCAATAAACTCATACTCAGCAAACTGACCGACAACACGATCGACGTCACGAAGGCGTTTAATATCTTTAACTGTTTCACGTACAGATTCTTCATAGCTTTGACGCAACCAATGTTCTTCGCGAAGTACCATAACCCAACTAGGTAGATTCACATTAACTTCATGCACTGGGAATTCATAAAGCACTTCTCTAAGTACATTATTTATATCTTGATCTGTCATGCTTTCAATGCTCATAGCAAGACATGGAATATCATACTCTTCAGCTAATTGAGCGCGTAGTTGTTCCGTATCTGGATGGTGTGGACGTACACTATTAACAACCATAATAAATGGCTTACCAACCTCTTTTAACTCTTCTACTACTCGCGCCTCTGACTCTAAATAATCTTGCCGAGGAATTTCTCCTATTGAACCATCTGTTGTAACGACAACCCCTAAAGTTGAATGCTCTTGGATAACTTTTCGAGTTCCGATTTCTGCTGCTTCCTGAAATGGGATTGGCTCCTCATACCATGGTGTATTAATCATTCGTGGACCATGCTCATCCTCATATCCCTTCGCACCAGGTACAGCATATCCTACGCAATCAACTAAGCGTACATTCACATCAAGACCATCATCAACATGAATAGAAATAGCTTGATTTGGTACAAATTTCGGCTCCGTTGTCATAATTGTCTTACCAGCTGCACTTTGAGGTAACTCATCTTGTGCACGTGCTTTTTCTGACTCATTTTCAATATTCGGGAGAACGACTAACTCCATAAATTTTTTAATAAATGTCGACTTCCCTGTACGAACTGCACCTACCACTCCGAGATAAATATCGCCGCCTGTGCGTTCAGCAATATCCTTGAAAATATCAACCTTTTCCACGTGATCCCCTCCCGATCGAGTAAAAATTTAAGTCTCAACTTCTTTCCGTAAACCTTCGACACTATCATATCTATGATGTTGTACAAGGTTTATGACAACTTTAATAGAAAGTATGAAGAAACTCGTTTTTTGGGCTACCGAGAAGGGGAAACGAAAAAATGCCCCTTCCTCTGACTATATATATCAGAGTAGAAGGAGCATTATACCAATTATATTTTAGAAGGTAGCAAAAAGATTGATTTTATCTTTTTGCTACCTTCTAAGTTAGTTAGGAATGGACTTCTCTTAACTGACTGGAGCGCGTATTAATTTCCACTTCATTACAGTTAGAATGATAAAGTGTAAAATCTATTAGTTTACCTCAGTTCCATCGCATACGTTGGTTCACCGTTTTCATCCAATACATAAGGAACACTTCGAAGAGGGACAAAAGGTGCATGCTCATATAGTATCGAGCGTATATCTTCCCCTTCGTCAAAATCATGCCCGTGTTCATTAAGCATTATATTAAGATCAATACGATAATCAATAATAATTTCCCCGTCATTTGTTAGAAGTAAAGGCAGCATAGTATCATGATAAGGACTTCTGACATGAGGAGCTTCTTTATAATTCAAAGCTTCATGATCAAGTTTAAAAAGTCCGACATCAAGCATTTCATCAATTGGAGCAAATTGATGTTGCCTCATATAGTCATTTAAACGCTGTTGCATTTGCTGAATCTCTCGCTGTGAAGTCAAATCAATTACTCTCACTTCTGGTGCTTCTTCTACATTAACAAGAACATATTGAAGCACACCTCCGTTTTCAAATGCCGTCCCAGGTGGTTGTTGTATATATCTAGGGATCAACTGGTTAAAATCAATAACATAACGTTGGTAAAGCGAAATTGTCTCATCAAAAGTACGAATCGGTAACACCCCAGTATCAGTTTGAAACTGCTCAACAGCTAGTTGAACAGATTGCAATTGATCAGGATATGCCACCCTGTTTTCAGCACGTTCTTCAGCTGGAAATAAGCAGCCACTTAAAAAAACTAAGCTTAAAACAATAAATCCGGTAAAAGTCTTTCTGTTCATGGTATTAGCTCTCCTTCTTATTACATAGTAGCCGTCGGCCCAATAATTACAATAAGAAAGACAATCCAACCTGCACCTAATAAACAAATAAACGAAAAAGCTAACACAAGTTTTTGAAGCCAACCCTTTAACTTTGATCGACTAAAAATAGCAGTTCCTGCTGAAACAAACATTAACGCAAGAGCAAAAAAGGATATCCACATACTCATCATCGCCTGTGACACGATTTATCAGCCTCCATCTTCCATTATCCATTCCACATTATAGCACAGCCTGTCCAATTTTGTCGTAATAGACTATTGGCAATTATTAAAGCTATTGTTTTATAAAAGATTGTTACCATCTCCCCTATACTTTAACATAAAAAAAGGTTGGAGAAGTGGGGGCACACTTCTCCAACTTGACGAAACCCTTCGTCTTAAAACACAGCCCTATAGTAATGTTCGTTCACTAAAAGTATATGCACGAACCACAATTTTGCTTGTGGCTTTTGCCTACACATATTTATTTTTTATTGAACATTTTTGCAAGTGAAGCAAAGTCCATTGGCATATCATTATTCGTAATTGCTTTAACAATTTGATCCTCTTTTTCTTTAGAAACATTTTTGTTAGCAAGCTTTGCTACTTGTGCAATCAGTTGCCTTACAGCTTTCTCATCTTGAAGGTTTGTATTGTTAACAGAATTCGCTAACTTCATCAAATCTTCTGGCTTAACATTGGTCTTCTTTTGAATTTGGTCCATGAAAGATGAGTCATTATTTTGAAACATGATGCGCCCTCCCTCTTTCGTAATATCACGATATCATATGCGTGATTAAGAAGAAGGTGCATGCTCAACGATTTTAATTTAGATCAATATTCAATTGTTCCACTTCGTGCTTCTTAACGCGCCCCATTAACCTCTCTGTCGCTTTCTCCGGTTGTAAACCTTCAAACAACACAGCATATAGTGCACTTGTTATAGGCATTTCAACTTCTAATTTTGTCGCTAGTTCATAGGAAGCTTTTGTCGTTCTCACACCTTCAACAATCATTCCCATGGAATCTAATACTTCTTCTAATGTCTTTCCTTCTCCGATCATATATCCAGCTCGATAATTTCGTGAATGTTCACTAGTACAAGTTACAATCAAATCTCCTAAACCTGATAGCCCTGCAAACGTTAATGGGTTAGCACCTAGTTTCATTCCCATTCTTGTAATCTCTGCTAATCCTCGTGTCATAATAGCAGCTTTTGTATTATCACCCATCCCTAGTCCCTTTGTTAACCCACAGACTAGTGCAATCGTATTTTTTAATGCGCCACCAATTTCAACCCCTACTAAATCAGGATTGGTATAAACACGGAAGTGCTGATTAATAAATAAATCTTGTGCTAATTCTGACGCTGTGTGATTTTTCGACGAAACTGCAACTGTTGTTGGTTGTCTTAAACTCACTTCTTCAGCATGACTCGGTCCAGATAAGACAACCACATCACGCAATAGACCTGTACCCTCAAACTCTTCCTCGATCATCTCTGATATTCGTTTATGAGTGCCAGGTTCTATTCCTTTACTCGCATGAATAACTGTAGCTGGTGCTGTTAAAACTTCTTTCAATTGTTTTACTGTATCCCTAACAGCTTTCGTTGGGACAACCAATAGAATGATTTCAACATCACGAGTCGTTTCCTCTAATTGATCATAGCCGACAATTCGTTCCGAAAGCGTAATATTAGGTAAATATTTTTTATTTGTATGATGATTATTAATTTCGTCAATTAGTTCTTTTCTCCTTGCCCAAAGTTTAACTTCATGATTATTATCAGCTAGAACCATTGCCAAAGCAGTTCCCCAACTGCCTGCGCCAATAACAGCAACTTTAGTCAAATCGACTCACTCCCTACCAAAATATTAAGATTTTTGTCCAATTTTACTCTCAGTTCCAGCCCATAACCGTTTTATATTTGTACGATGTCTCCAAACAGAAAGAATCGCAACAATTACAGTTAGATACACATAAATAATCGGATAGCCATAGTATTCAAAGAGAAAGTAAGAAAAAACAGGTGTTAAGATTGCAAACAAAATCGATCCTAATGATACATATCTAGTTATAAAAATACTCGCAATTGCTACAATACCAGCAAATAAAGCTGGAAAGAAAACTAGTGTTGCTAATACACCGATTGTAGTTGCCACACCTTTTCCACCACGAAACCCATAATACACCGGCCAATTATGGCCAAGTATCGCTGCAAAACCAGCTAATGCGGGCAATAAACCTACTTCATCAGGGGCAATTAACACCCCAATCCACACAGCAACAATTCCTTTTAATACATCTAATGCTAAAACAGAAATCGCAGGGCCTAATCCTAACACTCTCAATGTGTTTGTTGCTCCTGCATTCCCACTTCCATGCTGGCGAATATCAACCTTTTTAATTTTTTTTGCAATAATATAACTAAAACTAAGAGAACCTAATAGGTATCCAATCAAAATAGAAAAAATAAGTGCAATAATCATCGTACTTCCCCCACCTCTAACTCTCCCTTCTTTAAACAATGACAAACGAATGTACGACATGAAGCAAGCTCACATGCCGTAATTTCGTTTGCTACAGACTATTATACATTTTTCTTTCTAGCAAATATTTTTATCGGTGTTCCTTCAAAATTAAATGTTGCTCGCAAACGATTTTCCAGAAAGCGTTCATAAGAAAAGTGCATTAGTTCAGGTTCATTAACGAAGAAAACAAACGTTGGAGGTTCAACAGCCACTTGTGTTACATAATTAATCTTCAATCGCTTACCTTTATCTGTAGGCGTTGGATTCATGGCCACAGCATCCATAATCATATCGTTTAACACATTTGTTGCTACTCGTAGATGGTGATTTTCAGATACATTCTTTACCATCGGTAATACTTGGTGGAGTCGTTGTTTCGTTTTGGCAGAAACAAACAAGATTGGTGCATAAGTTAAAAACAAAAGTTCATCTCGCAATTTCTGTTCAAAGTTCTTCATAGTCTTATCATCTTTTGCAACGGCATCCCACTTGTTTACAACGATCACAACAGCACGCCCAGCTTCATGAGCATAACCTGCAATTTTCTTATCCTGTTCAATCAGTCCTTCTTCAGCGTTAATTACAACAAGAACAACATTTGATCGTTCAATGGCTTTAAGAGAACGTAATACACTATACTTTTCTGTTGCCTCGTACACCTTGCCTCGTTTGCGCATACCAGCAGTATCAATCAGTACATATTCCTGTTCATCACGCGTAAAAGGTGTATCAATCGCGTCACGGGTTGTTCCAGGAATATTACTTACAATCACCCGTTCTTCTCCAAGCATTGCATTCACAATTGAAGACTTACCAACATTAGGTCGTCCAATTAAAGATATGCGAATCGTGTCCTCATCATACGGATCTTCCTCTTCAGCTGGAAAATGTTTAATAACTTGATCAAGTAAATCACCTAAGCCTAACCCATGAGAACCAGAAATCGGATAGGGAGTGTCCATCCCTAATGAATAGAATTCATACAATTCTTCCTGCATATCTGGATTATCGATTTTATTAACTCCTAATACAACAGGCTTGTCTGATCTAAATAGGATTTTTGCCACTTCTTGGTCAGCACTTGTTACCCCTTCACGGCCGTTCACGATAAAAATAATAACATCAGCTTCTTTTATCGCAAGTTCTGCTTGAGCCCTCATTTGAACGAGCAATGGTTCATCCCCTAATTCTATCCCACCAGTGTCAATAATGTTGAATTCACGATTTAACCATTCACCTTTACTATAAATACGATCACGAGTAACTCCAGGCATATCTTCGACAATCGCAACTCGTTCTCCTACTATTCGATTAAAAATCGTTGACTTCCCTACATTAGGACGTCCGACTATCGCTACAATAGGCTTTGTCATAACGTCACAACCTTTCTTTTTACTATGTAAATGTATTCCATCTTGCTTGCAACTAATTTATTTTACTTGATTTAAGTAACCTTGTCGACTGCTAGTTTCACGAACTCTGTTTTAATATGTCTGTTCTTTCTTCCTTTATAATAGTTTTACTAAGTTGGATAGAAAGTCGTTTTAATGTCCAACCAGTACCAAATAATAAGCTTACAATGGCTATCACATCAAAAATATACAGACTCCCAATAATATAGGGCATTTGAAGTTGATGTTGAATAAAACTCCCCACCAAAAGTTCTCCTTGTATAAGACCAGATAAAGCTAAAAGCAGACGATGTCTAAGAGTCAACGAAAAGAAAAATGCAATAATGGCGACAATCCCCCCCACCATCCAACGACTATCAATAAATTCAACAACAGGATCAAAAATGAGTATCATTTCAAACCCAGCGTAAGCCGCAGCAATTGTAGTCGATGCAACTAGCGAAAGAAATATGTTAACATGTTTCACTTGTTTCAACTGCCAGTATAAATAGATAGAAAATAGGAAATAGACAACATGAAAAGATGTATTTGCAATAACAAAAGTTTGGGGCAGTAATATTAATAATAGCAATAGACATATCGCATCCCAAAACCTCTTTTTTGACTTCGGCCATATAAAAGTAATAATTGCCCAAAGTCCCCACCCAATCCAATAAACAAATACACCTTCCATTCTTCTACCTACCTCCTTCACCTTAAGTATCGACTAAGTATGGTTATTCTAACCATATAAATACATGAAATACACCAATGGTGACACAATAAAATAGATGACAAAGGAGGGATGTTCAATGGGAAAAGATCGACAACAACAAAAATTAAAAAAATCAGGAAGAGTTGAATCAGATCGCGATCAAAGTTTAGATTACCCAGGAGCTGCTAAGATGCAAAACGCAGAACAAGCAAGAAAACAACAACGCCCATAACGGTCTACCTTATTTTTCCTTCAATCAGTAACGAAACCATCCTTATAGAGGTAGTTTGCATAACTACCTCTATATTAGAAAGTCTCTCACCTATTGATCTCAATTTCAGACCTCTCACCTCTAGCAGGAGTCAAGAAACAATAAAATCGGCAAACTTAACTTAAGTTCACCGATTTTTATTAAAACCAAACATTATTATGAAACAAATACTGATAACCTAGAAATGAATATTTAGTTATTCATTAATTCTTATATTTCTTTAATTGGTCACCAATCATATCTCCAAGAGAGAAGCCACCTGACTCTTCTTCAGCTTGTGATGCTTCATACTGTTTAAAGTCAGCATCGCCCGACTCTTCCTCTTCAAGTAGTTCACGGATACTTAAAGAGATACGCTTTTCTTCGATACTAACATCAAGAACTTTCACATCAACCTTATCTCCTTCTGTTAATACTTCCGAAGGTGTTCCAATGTGTCGGTTGGCAATTTGAGAAATATGAACCAAGCCTTCGACGCCAGGTGCTAACTCAATAAATGCACCAAATGAAACGAGGCGTCGTACAGTTCCTTCAAGAACATCCCCAGCTCTCACCTTACCAGTGAAGCTTTCCCACGGGCCAGGTAATGTATCCTTGATTGATAATGAAACACGTTCACTATCTTCATCAACAGATAGAATTTTTACTTTAACAACGTCACCTTCACGTACAACATCAGAAGGCGTTTCAACACGGTGGTGAGCAAGTTGAGAGATATGTACTAAACCATCAACACCACCAACATCAACAAAAACACCAAAATCTGTTAAACGTTGTACTTTCCCTTCAACAACGTCTCCAGCTTTTAACGATTGCAGTACATTTCGTTTCTTCTTTTCAACCTCTTCATCAAGTACCACACGCTGCGATAGAATAAGTTTATTGTTTTCTTTATCAAGTTCAGCCACTTTCAAACGTAAAATACGGCCTTTATAATCTGAAAAGTCTTCTACAAAATGACGTTCAACTAATGAAGCTGGAATAAAGCCTCTTACGCCTACATCAACAACGAGTCCACCTTTTACAACATCAGCAACTTCTACCTCAAGGATTTGGCCAGACTCATAAGCTTGTTGAAGCTCGTCCCATGCTTTCTCAGCTTCTACAGCTCGCTTAGAAAGGATGAGCTCATCGTCCTCTACTTTCAGAACCTTCAATTCAAGCTCATCGTCAACTGAAAGAACATCGCTTACTTTCTCTACATGTAAACTTGATAATTCACTAATAGGAATTATCCCATCGACTTTAAAGCCCACATCGACAAACGCTTGTTTATCTTCGACTTTTGTCACCTTACCCGTTACAATGTCTCCTTCAGAAAAAGACTTCATTTCTGTCACTTCATTGTTCATTTCTTCGACCATTGACTTTTGCCTCCTTCAATCCCCGCAGTCTAGTAGCGGCAACTCACTATTATTTTTAACTATCTTTCACAACAAGCGAAAGAAAATTT
Organism: Halalkalibacter sp. HAAS-P014; assembly: GCF_056619965.1. NCBI lineage: Bacteria > Bacillati > Bacillota > Bacilli > Caryophanales > Bacillaceae > Halalkalibacter > Halalkalibacter sp. HAAS-P014. The sequence continues at coordinate 190,288 of NZ_JBWQTV010000006.1, forward strand.
ATTACTTAAGCTTATAGGCTATGATTGTTAATTAATTTTTTAATCTCACCCATAATACGTTCAGTTGCTTCTTCTGCTGATGCTTTTTGTTCTCTCATTTCACTGAAATCAATTGGTTTTCCATATACTAATTTAAGTGGCTGACGCCTTCTATAGGGACCAATAATCGCACAAGGAATAACCTCGGCCTCTGTTCTTAATGCGAAAAAACCAGCCCCTGTCAATCCTTTTCCTAATTCACCATCTTTACTTCTTGTTCCTTCTGGAAATAAACCTATCATTCGGCCTTCTTTTAATAGCTTTAGAGCTGTGCGTATCGCTTGTTTATCGCTCATCCCTCTCCGTACAGGAAACGCCCCTAATTTAGGCAGGAGCCCTTTTAATATAGGCTTTTCGAAAAGTTCTTGCTTTGCCATATAATGTAACGGACGCTTTATGTAGGCACCTAGTAAAGGGGGGTCAAAATTATGAATATGGTTGCAACAAAGAATTGTTGCTCCGTTCTCAGGAATATTTTCCTTACCAATTACCTCAACTTTATAAGAAGATGAAAGAAAGATTCTACTTACTTGCTGACCAAACTGATAAATGCCCATATTAATTTGCCCTTTCTTTCGCTAGCTTTATAATAATTTCTATCACTTCGGGAATTGATAGAGCTGTTGAATCAATTTCAATTGCATCATTAGCTTTCTTTAATGGAGCAAAAGATCTTGTTGAATCTAATTCGTCGCGACGAGCTATATCTTTCTTTAATTGTTCAAGTTCTGACTCAATCCCTTTTTTCTTTTGCTCTTCATAACGTCTTCTAGCTCTTTCTTCTACCGAAGCAGTTAAAAACACTTTCAATTTAGCTTCTGGCAATACATATGTTCCTATATCTCTTCCATCTAGTACTGCCTGGCCATTTTCAGCAAGCTTTCGTTGTCTTTCAACCATCTCAATTCGAACCACTTCATGACTAGAAACCAATGAAACATTGGATGTAACGTCCTTAGTTCGAATGGCTTCGGTTACATCCTCGTTGTTTAAAAGTACTCGCACACCTTCTTCATCATGTTCAAGTTGGATTGTACTTTCATCTAATAATTTTTTTAAGGAACTTTCATCCTGAAGATTTATTTCTTTTTGCAAGGCTGCAAATGTTAGAGCTCGATACATGGCACCAGTATCGATATAGAGAAAGCCAAGCTTTTCTGCAACTGATTTGGCAACCGTACTTTTCCCTGCTCCTGCAGGACCATCAATTGCAATGTTCATCTTATCGTTGTTCATCTACTAATACACCCCATATAAAATACAAACAATTGAAAGTGTTTACATTACCTTCTAATTGTTCTCATTTTATCATAATTTTAGTTATTGGTCTAACTATAAAAAGTCATATCACCCTTACTGATAAGATGAATCTCCACTAAGAAAATATAGTTCATCTATTTATGGATAACCTACTTTCAATTATTTCCTGCTTCGTATTTTCGCCGGAATGCAACTTGTCTTTCAAAACAATATCTAATTACTTTTTGTTGATCTCGCTCATCAAGATCAAGAAACTGCAAAGAGGCACGATCCCTCGTTTCTTTACGCGGCCTAAAAACTCGCACAATTTTACACAAAGCTCTCACATATACAATATCACCTGATTGCATATGCAAAACCAGATAAAGATTGACCTCTCCACTAACGGGAAACGATTTATCAGGTGGTACAACAATGGCACATCCTCCACCACTCAAATCAATCGTTACCGTTGTAAATGGCGAAAACTCCTCATTTACTGGATGGACCGCTGCATCCACCGCTGTCTCTACTCGTACATAATTACGTCTTTGAATACGAATATACTTATCTTTACCTGGGTTTCTTAAAAGTAGAACTGGAATATTCCCTTTTCTTCTTCCGACAATTTCAGTGTCAAAAGCATAAATAGCTGTATCATCATCAGCTATAAATGATGCTCTAAATTCTGTCCCATCAAAAAAAAAGCTTGGTTTACCTGTTTCTTCATTTATTGGGTAGTCAATTACATAAGTCGACTTATCTTTGTCAACGAGCCTACATTTATAACGCAGCGATTTTTTTTCGGAATCTTTTCTCTCTTGTAACTCTAAGAAAATAGTCGAACCAATTTTAATCACCTTCTTTACTCCTCCCCTATATTTCTAGTTCTTCCTATTATCTCATGAATATGCAAAAAGAAGAAGCATCTCCTGCTTCTTCTTTTGCCCGTTATGAAAAATCATATACTGGTTCAGACTGATTTAGGCGAGTAACCTTTTCCTCTTCTCCATCTTTTGCATTAATGAAAATCCGGTACGTTTCATCATCTATAACACCATAATATTCATAACAAAGTACCTCTTGACCTAAATCATTTTCAATAACAGCAAGATGGTCTTCCATAACCTCTAGGCGAGGGTTTAAATTTTCTCTTGCTTCTTCATTAGTTAATTCAGGTTTAGGAATATCTCTTTCTTTATGATGAATTAAATAACTTTTCGCTTCGTATCCAATAACATCTCCATCGTCAAGTGCAACCTCCAGCCGAATTAGATCAGGATAGACACGGACATTATCCTCAAGATGAACAAATTCTAACATCGCAATTGAATCGTATTGCTTACTATCTATCAATTGCATATCCTCTTTGTCATGCTCTTTCAAATAATCTTCAGCAATTTCAGCTGCTTTATTTAAACTTATGTCGACATCTTCAATTTGACGTTCTTGCAAAAACCAAATTGGTTCCCCACCATTCTCACTCATATCCATGTAGTAGTTAGTCTGGTGTTCCGGATCATCTACAACAATTGTATATGCTGGGTATTCTAAACCATTACCCGTTTCTGCAACATGAACGTTAGTGGCTTCGTCAACATCTAAATATTCGCGAGCAATTTTTTCAGCTTCTTCTTTCGAAACAGGCTCTCCATCCAATGCCTCTTTCAATTCACCGTTTAAATCGTCAATAGAAGCCAGCGATGCCCCCCATTCGGTTTCACTATAACTTTGAATTGATTTATTCATTACCTCTAAATTCTTTACAATCATATTACTCATAGGTTCTTGTGTGGCGCGCATTTCTGCTTCAATATCAATCCATTGGTCGCCGTTTGCTAGCATCATCGCTTGAGATTCACGAACTTCTTCTCTAATATCTTTTGAATAGCCATATAACTTTTCTAATGTTTCATATTCTTGATCAGTTAGTGGTTCTTTATCTAAGTCACGAATTGATGTTCTGTAGCTAAATCTACCTAATTTGTATAAAAATTCTTCTGTTTTCCCTAAATCGACAGAACTTAGTGGGAGTTGCCCGATATTTTCTTGCGCTAAGCTAACAATTCTCCAAACATCAGCTAATGCTGGTGTTAATTGACGCCTGGAATTCATAGCTAAAGAGGCACCTAACTGATCCTCGATTTGATCCATATGGAAAGCCAGTTCATGAAACGCTCTTTGGTAATTATTTTCTGCTGTTATTTTTAGAACTTGTTTTTCTTCTCGTTCCTGAAAGCCCCAAATCCCAGTCGCAACAACAGCAACAGCTAACAATCCTATTACAATATTTCGTACCATATTATTCACCTCCAAAAATTAATGACAGAAAATATGTTTTCCAATTTTTTTAATTTGTGGTCTAGTCCAAATCCAACCCGATGTAGCTGTATCCGGATTAAAATAATATAGAGCATTTCCAGAAGGGTCTTGACCATTTATTGCATCAATAACAGCACGACGAGCAGTTTCATTTGGCTCCATATAAATTTGTCCATCTGCAACCGCTGTAAACGCACGAGGCTCAAAAATAACCCCTGAAGCCGTATTCGGAAATGTCGGACTATTGATACGGTTGATAATAACTGCTGCCACTGCCACTTGACCTACATAAGGTTCACCACGCGCTTCGCCGTAAACGGCTTGAGCCATAATTTGGATATCGTTCTCTGAGTAACCAGCTGGAACATTCGTTGCCTTTTGAATATTTGCTTCATTATCCTGTTCTTCAGGTTCTTCCGGATAAGGAACAGGTTCTTCTGGTGCCGGACTTGGTGTTTCTGGTGTCGGCTCTTCAGCTGGTGCCGGACTTGGTGTTTCTGGTGCCGGTTCTTCAGCTGGTGTTGGACTTGGTGTTTCTGGTGCCGGTTCTTCAGCTGGTGCTGGACTTGGTGTTTCTGGTGCCGGTTCTTCAGCTGGTGTTGGACTTGGTGTTTCTTCTCTAGGTCCCTCAGCTTGGTCTTTTCTCGGCGTTTCCTTTTGTTCCTGTTTTTCTACTTTATCGCGACTACCTTTTGGTCCTTTTTGAATGTCCTTCGGCGTACCACCGTAATGAGTAAATTTTCTTCCTTCATTAAGAGCTTTCTTGACAAATTCTTCGTTATAATTTGTTGCTCTTTCTAACATATCTTTCATTTTCGGACCTACTAAACCATCTACTTCTAAACCAAATTCCTCTTGGAAGTTTCGAACAGCCCAATAAGTTCCCCAGTCATATACTCCATCAATTGTTCCATTGTAAAATCCATTATACTGAAGGCGAGCTTGTAGCTCGACTACATCATCACCAGTAGCCCCTCTTTGAATGATTTGATCTGTAAAGGCGTGAGTACTAGAAGTGTTCATAATCAATCCAATACAAACTAATGTCATTATTAGTGGAACCTTAAATGAAAACAGATTACGTTTCATGTTGTAGACCTCCTTATGTTCGTGTTATCTGTTTCATGACATCCTTATTGGGTCATGATTGATATGGATAGTGTTTGTTTTCAACCTAGTTTTATACAAATTCTTATCAATAACTTACCAATATGAAGCCTAAACATTTCCTAAATACCTTGATAAACAAGTTTTCGCAACAAAAAAACTGTTGAGAATACTTTTCTCAACAGTTTTTTATAACACTATAGTACGTTAAAGTAACGTCCTTCCGGATGGGCAAACACCATTGCCGTAACAGAAGCTTCCGGTTCCATCATATACCCCTCCGTTAATTGAATTCCTATCTTTTCAGGTTTCAGCAGCTTAAATAATTTTTCTTGGTCTTCAAGATTAGGACAAGCTGGGTACCCAAACGAAACACGAACACCTTGATATTTAGCAGCAAATCTTTCATTCATAGACATATCAGCAGAATCAGGGAATCCCATCCGATCGCGCATTTGCTGATGGAGACGTTCTGCAAACCCTTCAGCAACCTCTAATGCAGTCGCTTGTATTAAATGACTATATAAATAATCACCATCTCGCTTCGCTTGATCTGCTAATTCTCGAACGCCTCCTCCTGCTGTAACAGCAAGGAAACCTACATAATCCATTTCACCACTAGCTTTTGGTCTTATGTAGTCAGCTAAACATAAAAATGGTTTTTGATTTTGACGAGGAAATGAAAATCGCTCTATTTCCGTTTTATGATCATTTGGATCATAAATAATAATATCATTCCCATCAGCTTGAGCTGGGAAGAATTGATACATTCCATGAGCTTGAATCAGTTGGTTTTTCTTAACCTGGATTAGAAATTCGTCGACTTTCTCTTTCAATTCAACCGCTCGTTTGTCTTTTTCCTCAAGAAGCCTACTAACCTTTCCCTGAAGTCCAAGGTGACGTCCAAGAAGCATCTGCATATTTATATACGGTTCTAGATGAGACAGTTTGTAATCACGTAATATATGCGCATCTAAATCTGTTGGGGTATAGATCGGACCATCTCGCTTCACATCAGACTGGACATTTTCTGCAATTGGTCTTTCATTCACTTGTTTACGCTCGGGTTGTCGTACAGCTTCTTTTTTCGCCCTAGCTTCAGCTAATTCCTTCGCAAGTAGTTCGCGTTCTGCTGGCTTAGCAAGCCGATTGGCTATGTCTAACCCATTCATAGCATCTTTTGCATATAGGACAAGCCCATCGTATTCTGCTGCTATTTTTGTATCGGTGAATTTTCGCGTAAGTGCAGCCCCTCCCACCAATATCGGAATAGAAATATTTTGTTGGCGCAAATCTTGTGCCGTCAAAACCATTTGTTGGGCAGACTTTACAAGAAGTCCTGACAAACCAACAGCATCTGGATTTTCTCTTTTTACCGCCTCAATTAATTCATTAGACGTTACTTTTATCCCTAGATTTACAATCTTAAAACCGTTGTTCCCTAAAATGATTTCTACTAGGTTCTTACCAATATCATGAACATCACCTTTAACGGTTGCGAGTAAAATCTTTCCTTTACCATTATCATTTTCTTTCTGTTCCATATGAGGTTCAAGATGAGCAACGGAAGCCTTCATCACTTCAGCGCTTTGGAGAACTTCAGCAACAATTAATTCATTGTTATTAAACAATCTCCCCACTTCATCCATCCCTACCATGAGGGGACCATTGATGATATCTAATGGATCTGAGTACTTAGAAAGCGCCTCATTTAAATCCTCTGCCAGTCCTTCTTTTGTTCCCTCGATAATGTATGAGGCTAACCGCTCCTCAAGTGTTAAATTTGCATTATCAACCTTTTTCTCTGCTTTTTTTCCACGGTAAAAAGCCGTAAATTCAGCAAGTGTTTCATCATTTGTATTAAATAACAATTTGCTTGCCATTTCTTTTTCTTCATCTGAAATTGATGCATACCTCTCAAGTTTTTCAGTATTTACAATCGCATAATCAAGTCCAGCTTGAGTACAATGATACAAATATACAGCATTCAACACTTCACGTCCGACAGGTGGCAATCCGAAAGAAACATTACTAACCCCTAAAATCGTTAAACATTTCGGAAGAGCTTCTTTTATAAGGCGTATCCCCTCCACTGTCGCATTCGCTGATCCAATATATTGTTCATCACCTGTACCAACTGGAAACACAAGTGGATCAAAGATAATATCTTCTGCTTTAAGTCCATATTTATTAACAAGTAAATCATGAGAACGTTTGGCGATTTCCAATTTCTTTTCTGCTGTTACTGCCATCCCATCTTCATCAATTGTTCCTACAACGACAGCAGCTCCGTATTTTTTCACGATTGGAATAACAGCTTCAAAGCGTTCTTCACCATCTTCTAAATTAATCGAATTAATAATTGCCTTTCCTTGTGAGTAGGTTAAGGCTTTCTCAATCACTTTTTCATCCGTTGAATCAATCATAAGTGGTACTTTCACTTTATTTACAAGGTATTGAAGGAAGTTCTCCATATCTTCTAATTCATCGCGATCAGGGTCAGCTAAACATGCGTCAATGACATGTGCTCCTTTTTTCACTTGAGCTCGGGCAATTTCAGAAGCTTCTTCAAATTTCCCTTCTGCAATCAACCGTTTAAACTTTCTTGAACCAATTACATTTGTTCGCTCACCAACAAACAATGGGCGCATACTATCGTCATAAATCAAAGGTTCAATTCCAGAGACAGCGTGATTATGTTCTGTATTTACTTCTCTTGGTTTAAATCCTTTTGTTGCTTCAACCATCGCACGAATATGGTCTGGTGTTGTTCCACAACATCCTCCCACAATATTCAACCAACCCTTTTCAGCAAATCCACGTAACTTTGTCGCGAGTGATTCTGGCGATTCATGATAATGACCTTCTTCATCCGGGAGCCCTGCATTAGGGTAGCAACTTACAAATGTTGTTGCTAATTCAGAAAGTGAACGAATATGATCTCTCATAAATTCCGGTCCTGTTGCACAATTCAACCCGACTACAGCAGGATTCATGTGTTCTAACGATAAATAAAACGCCTCAATATTTTGCCCGGCTAACGTAGTCCCCATTGGTTCAATAGTCCCTGAGATAAAAATCGGTAATTTTTGATTCATTTCTTCAAAAGCGCGATTAATCCCAATATATGCAGCTTTAACATTACGCATATCTTGACTTGTTTCAAGTAGAATCACATCTGCTCCACCACGGATTATTCCACGAGCTTGTTCATGATAAGATTCAATCAATTTTTCAAATGTAACTCCACCAGTTACTGATAGAGATTTTGTTGTTGGACCCATCGCTCCTGCTACAAACCGTGGCCATTCCGGAGTTGAATATTCTTCTGCCACCTTTTTCGCAATCGCTGTAGCAACACGACTTAACTCTTCTGCTTTATATCCAAGATCATAATCATCCAGAACAATGTCTGTCGACCCGAACGTGTTCGTTTCAATAATATCTGCGCCCGCTTCTAAATACGCACGGTGAATATTCTCAACGACGTGAGGTGCTGTTTCATTTAAATACTCATTACACCCTTCGTATTCTTCTCCCCCAAAATCTTCAGCTGTTAACTCTGCCTGTTGAAGCATCGTTCCCATTGCACCATCTAAGATGAGGATTCTCTTTTCTAACTGTTGTTCAAACAAAGACTTAACCATATGTCCGTCCTTTCTACTTCCACGCTTACTTTTTTATCTTCCTTGCTTTAAGAGCCTTTTTGATTCAATATAATGCGTTAACTCCACTGTCATTTCATAACGCAAAAATGGAGTGATTAAATAGATCCCATTAAAATATGTTAAAGCTGCATCAATTAAGGACTTAGCTATTTTAATCCCTTCATTTGCCGACGCAATTCGGTCTTCTCCACATGCAGCCATTGCTGAGCGTATTTCATCTGTTAACTTAATACCAGGAACTTCATTGTGCAAAAATTCAGCATTGCGAGTTCCTGTTAATGGCATAATTCCAATGTATATAGGTTCGTCAATATGCTTAGTCTCTTTTGCTAAAGCTTCAATTTGAGCTTCACTATAAATAGGCTGTGTCATAAAATAATCAGCGCCACTGTCAATCTTCTTCTCCATTCTTTTTACTGCTTTATCCAAATGTCTAACATTCGGGTTAAAAGCAGACCCTATTGAAAAATTGGCTTTTTGACCAAGTTCTTTCCCTGAGAACGAGATGCCTTCATTCAATTGTTTGATTAGAGAAATCAATTGAAATGAACTCACATCATAGACAGATGTAGCTCCTGGGAAATCACCAATCTTAGTTGGATCTCCCGTAATCGCTAAAATATCATCAATCCCTAATGCATTAAGTCCCATCAAGTGAGATTGCAAACCAATAAGATTCCGATCACGACAAGTGATATGTACGAGTGGCCTCGCTTTTACTTGCTCCTTAATCATTGCCCCGAGTGCTAAATTATCAACTCTTGGAGAGGCAAGGGAGTTATCAGCCATTGTAATAGCATCCACACCTGCATCTTTTAGAGCTTTTGCTCCTTCCATAAAGCGATTTGTATTTAATTTCTTCGGAGGATCAAGCTCTACGATGACAGATCTACGTTCCTTAACAATGTCTGTTAAAGGCTTTTGTTTTCTCGGAATTTCAATTGACTCACGAATAAAACGAGTAAGTGGTTTTACTTTTTTCGTTGCAACAGGGTCTGTCTCATCTCTAACTTTAGCAAACGCCTCGATATGAGCAGGAGTTGTTCCACAACAACCTCCTAATAAACGTACACCTTGTTTAATAAACTTTTCACCCATAGCCTGAAAGTAATCAGCGTTCGATTGATAAAATACTCGACCATCCCGAACATCAGGAAGACTCGCATTCGGGTACGCTGAAAGATAAGCATTGTCGGGGATAGCAACTGTTTCAAATGACCTCAGCATATGAAATGGGCCTGTCCGACAATTTAAACCTACGACATCAGCACCTGAAGCAATCAGTTGATCAAATGCATCCGAGACTGAAATACCTCCATTCATCACACCGATGTCTCCAATAGCCAGATTAATAATAATTGGTGCATTCGTTAACTTTCTAGCAAGAGTGATTGCCATTTTCGCTTCCTCTAAGTCATAGAATGTCTCTAGTAGTAGACCATCGACTCCTTCTTGCAAAAGCACATTCATTTGTTCACGAAAAGCTGCCTCGATTTCATCCAAGCTCCAATCATCAAGCTCGAAGCGCCTTATTCCTCCAATAGTGCCCAAAACATAAGCTTGGTCACCAGCCGCTTTTCTTGCTAGACGAACAGCCTCACGGTTTAACTTTTGAACTTCATTATTTAATCCGTACTTTTCAAGTTTTAGTGAATTTGCAGCATACGAATTCGTCTGAATAACATCCGCACCAGCTTCAACATACTTTTTGTGTGTTTGAATGACTTTTTCTGGTGCAGTTATATTAACCTCCTCAAAGCAATGATCAAACCCTTGTTCATAAAGCAATGTCCCCATCGCTCCGTCCCCAATAAGAACTTTGTTGGCTAATTGTTCAAGTAAACTCATTCACTCTCCCTCTCTTTCACATAGCGAAATGCTTGCTCTAGATCTGCGATTAAATCTTCGCTATGTTCAATTCCAACTGAAAAACGCAACAATCGATTACAAACACCATTAGCAATACGAACCTCTTCTGGAATGTCCATGTGTGTTTGGGTTGCAGGATATGTCATTAGACTTTCAACCCCACCTAAACTCTCTGCAAATGAAACCAATTTTAACTGTTGTAAAAATGGATTCACCCACTCTTCTTTTAAAATCCTAAATGAAAGCATACCACCCTTACCAGGGTACAGTACTTCCGTGATTCCATCTTGCTTTTTCTCTAAATACTCCACAATTGCCTTTGCATTCTCTTCATGTTTTTCCATACGTAAAGCCAGTGTTTTCATTCCTCTTAGTAATAAATATGAATCAAATGCTGATAACGTTGCTCCAATACCATTATGATAATACGCAATACGCTCACAAAGGTGTTCTCCTTTTGCTGCAATCAAACCAGCAACAACATCATTATGTCCGCCTAAGTACTTTGTTGCGCTATGTATAACAATGTCGGCACCCTCTACTAATGGTTGCTGCAAAAGCGGTGTATAAAATGTGTTATCAACAATCAACAGTAACTGATGCTTCCTCGCTAAATTGGCCAAATCTGGAATTGACGCTTCTTGCATCAAAGGATTAGTCGGTGTTTCGATAAATAACGCTTTTGTCTTTTCAGTTATACGACTCTCAAATTTCTCTATGTTTCTTGGGTCTTCAAATGCAAACGTTAACCCCCAACGATTCCATCCTTGTTCAAACAAGCGATACGTACCACCATATAAGTCTTGAGATGCTAATATTTCATCACCTTGCTCAAAAAGTGAGAGGACCGTCTGAATGGCTCCCATACCAGAACTACAAGCAAAGCCCCTATCGCCTTCCTCGAGCTTAGCTATTGCTTGTTCAACAACCTCCCGAGTCGGATTTCCTGTTCTTGCATAATCATATCCAGTAGATTCTCCTATTCCTGTATGTCTATATGCTGTTGACAAATAAATCGGTGTATTAATAGTTCCAGTTGGATTACTTGATCGGTTACCTAATTGAACTAAAATCGTTTCTAATTTTTCTCTACTCATCTCTAATACCTCCAATAACAATAAAAACCACCTTCTAAAATAAGAAGAAGGTGGTTGTTTAAATTCGCTTCCTCTTATCTTTCAAGTCAATGACTTGATGGAATTAGCACCTGACCTTTTAGGCTGGTTGCTGAGACATCCTAGGGCCAGTCCCTCCGTCTCTCTTGATAAGAAATTCAATTATTAAAATGTTTTGATTGTATCAAAATTACAACAATTCTCGCTAATTTGCAAGGAATAATTTTTTATGAAAATAAAATCACATCTTTTATTCTAATGATGCATCGATGTTTAACTTTTCTTCATTCCCACAAACACAGCGCTTAAAGCCTGTTTCAAATTCACCTTTTTCATTTCGTACTCCTCGTAAAATATACTTCTCGCCGCAAACCGTACACCGAATAATTACACGGTAACGTCCTTTAGCCATAAGTATCACCCTTTACTTTAAATAATTTAACTAAACCCCGTTTAGTATACTACTCGTCTAATTGACGAACACGCTTAACCTTTTTAAGAGCTATCCACCATAAAAACAGCATAAACGGAATCAATCCAACAAGAAAATACATCCCAAAACTCAATAAAATAAAATCGTACACGCCATGTAGCATAATAGGTAACAATAGTGCCAACGTCAAATGTTTCGCACGCTTTTCTTTTTCTACTTTAGCTCTCCCTAAGTAATACCCCATTATCACACCATATAACGCATGACTAGAAACTGGCAGTAATGCTCGGCCAAAAGCTGTTTCAAGCCCATATGCTATTAAATAAAAAACATTTTCTAAAGAAGCAAATCCTAATGAAAGCGAAGCACCAAACACGATTCCATCATAGCGTCTCGCAAATGTTGTATGTTGATACACAAATATCCAAAGAAGAAACCACTTAAAAAACTCTTCAATAAAACCATATAATATAAAAGCCCTAGTCAATGGGTGTAGAAAATATCCTTCAGTCGTAAAAGCAAATTGTAAAACCATAACAGGAAAAACGAGTAATATTCCTATAATAAAAGTCCTAAAAACAAGGGCCCCCATTGCCGGACTGTAATGATTACGCAAATAGAAATAAGATAATAAAGCCATTCCTGGAGCCATGGCTGCTGTAACTAGTGCAAACAAATTTCAAAACCTTCCCCTGTGTGTTATTATTAAGTACCTAAAAAGCAACGCAGCTTTTTGATATGGTATGATAAGTAATCTATATAGAGTAAATCGGGGTGATTATTTTGAAAAAAATTCTCTTATTACATACAGGGGGTACCATTGCTATGTTGGAAAATGAACATGGTGCCGTACAACCTAATTCAATAAATCCATTATATTCCACTATAGAATCACTATCAAGCATCGCATCTGTTGTAGTGGATGACTATTTAAACATACCATCTCCCCATATGACACCTAATTTAATGGTTGATTTAGCAGAACGATTAAAAGTAAGGGTAAAAGAGGATAAATTGGACGGCATTGTTGTAACACACGGAACTGATACACTTGAAGAAACAGCATATCTACTTGACCTTCTTCTTGATTGGGATACTCCGGTTATAATCACCGGAGCCATGCGTTCTAGCAACGAACTTGGTGCCGATGGTCCTCATAATTTAATATCAGCAGTTAGAGTTGCTGCAAGCCAGAACGCTATAGGTAAAGGTGTCTTGGTTGTATTAAATGATGAAATCCATACAGCAAAGAATGTAACAAAAACACACTCTAGTAACATTGCAACGTTTCAAAGTCCACAGTATGGACCAATTGGAATCGTAACAAAGCGAGGGGTGTTTTTTCATCATACCTTAACAAACCGTGAATCTTATCCTGTTAAACAATTAACAAAAAAGGTGCCATTACTAAAAGTATATGCAGGGATGGACCAAGCGATCGTCGAAGCGATTGCCAATACGCAAATTGATGGACTAATCATTGAAGCTTTTGGGCAAGGAAATGTTCCACCAACAATTATGCCTGCTCTAAAGGCTTTAATCGATCGAAATATTCCTGTTGTTCTCGTATCTCGTTGTTTTAATGGGATCGTTGCAGATACATACGCATATGAAGGTGGAGGACGAACATTAAAAGAATTAGGGGTTATTTTTACTAATGGCCTAAACGGACAAAAAGCTAGATTAAAATTAATGGTAGTGCTCGAACAATCATCAGACCGTTTAAAAATACAGGAGCTATTTTTTAAATAATAATGTTGGACTCTTGGATGCCCCCTACTTACAGGGGGCAAAACCATATCTGCCAACCTCACATTATTTATCTACTTTTGTTATTGCCTTTGCAATTAGATCCCCATGAAAACGACCATTCTCAATAAAGATCTCATTTGCATTATTTCCTGCAGCAATAACACCAGCAATGTACAACCCTGATACATTCGTTTCCATCGTATCAGAATCAAATAGAGGACGACCTGTAGATTGGTCAATTTGAACGCCCATTGCTTCAAGAAACTTATGATCGGGGTGGTATCCTGTCATAGCAAAAACAAATTGGGCAGGGGCCTTTTTCACTTCTTCTCCAACTTTATAAATAACTTCATCTTTCGTAATCTCTATTACATGAGCATTAAATTCCATTTTTATCTTTTCATTTCGTACAAGTGAGTCAAACTCAGGTAAGATCCATGGTTTCACTTTACTCGAATACTGACTTCCTCGGTATAAATTCGTTATATGTGCCCCTGCTTTGTCAAGCTCAAGGACGGCATCTACAGCCGAATTTTTCCCCCCAATTACAACAACATCCATATCAAAGTACGGATGGGCTTCTTTAAAGTAATGGAGAACATGGTCTTGATCTTCTCCGGGCACGTCCATCAAATTAGGAGAATCATAATAACCAGTCGCAATGATCACATGATTAGCTAAGTATTCTGCTTTTGTTGTTCTTATGTAAAAGCACCCATCATTTTGTTTTTCCACTTGTTTGACTTGTTCATATGCATGTACTCGTATTTTTTTCCTCTCAACCACTTCACGATAATAAACAAGCGCTTGATTTCTTTTCGGTTTCCGTTCCTCTGTTACAAAAGGAACTCCCCCAATTTCTAACTTATCACTTGAACTAAAAAACGTTTGATGTGTGGGATACCTTTGAATCGCACTAACGACGTTATCTTTTTCGATCACAAGTGGCTTTAGACCTTGATTTGAACAAGAAATTGCTGCCGCTAATCCACAAGGCCCACCACCAACAATGATTACCTCTTCTTTTCTCATTTTTCCACCTTCTTCTAAAAATAAAAAAAGGGCTACTCGTCTTGAATCGACTTCAAACGCAAGTAAAGCAATTGCTTCTCGTGCTTTTGAAGGCTAGATTCAATTGAGCTCCCTTTTTATTTTGGTTACACCCAACCTCTGAACCTTGATGCTTCAGCCATCTTTCTAACACCAACCATATAAGCAGCTAACCGCATATCTACTTTACGTACTCTAGCCAATTTATATATATTCTCAAAAGCACCTACCATTACTGATTCAAGTTTACCTTCGACTTCATCTTCTGTCCAATAATACCCTTGATTATTTTGAACCCATTCAAAATAAGACACTGTTACACCACCAGCACTTGCTAGTACATCTGGAACGAGAAGAATATCACGGCTTGTCAATATTTTAGTAGCCTCCATTGTTGTAGGTCCATTGGCAGCTTCAACAACAATTGACGCTTTAATATCATGTGCGTTTTGTTCGGTGATCTGATTCTCAATGGCAGCAGGGACTAATATATCACAATCTAATTCAAGAAGTTCTTTATTCGAGATTGTATCTTTAAAAAGCTTCGTTACAGTCCCGAAGCTATCTCGTCGATCTAATAAATAATCAATATCCAATCCTTCCGGGTCATATAACCCTCCGTAAGCATCAGATATCCCAATAACGTTAGCGCCGGAATCATGCATAAACTTCGCTAAGAAACTTCCAGCATTTCCAAAGCCCTGAATGACAACTCTTGCACCATTAATGTCAATTCCTTTCTTTTTCGCAGCCTCACGAATACAAATCGTAACTCCTTTTGCAGTTGCTGATTCTCTTCCGTGAGATCCACCGAGTACAAGTGGTTTACCTGTAATAAAACCAGGTGAATCGAACTCGCGAATTCGGCTATATTCATCAAGCATCCATGCCATAATCTGAGAATTTGTAAAAACATCAGGTGCAGGGATATCTTTGGTAGGACCTACTATTTGACTAATCGCTCTTACGTACCCTCGACTAACACGTTCTAGCTCACGGAAGGACATCTCACGTGGATCACAAACGATCCCTCCCTTCCCTCCACCATAAGGTAAATCAACAATTCCAGCTTTTAAACTCATCCAAATTGAAAGAGCTTTTACTTCTTTTTCCGTAACATTAGGATGAAATCTGACCCCACCTTTTGTAGGACCAACCGAATCATTGTGTTGTGCACGGTACCCAGTAAAAATCTTTGTCGATCCATCATCCATTCTCACAGGAATTCTTACCGTCAGCATCCGAATCGGTTCTTTCATTAATTCAAACATCTCTTCTGGGTAACCAAGCTTGTCCAATGCGGTTTTTACGACACTTTGTGTCGACGCAAGCACGTCTAATTGTTCGGCTTGCTTATTATTCTCTGCCATTCCCTTTCACCTCAATACTGGTATTAAAGCATATCACTTCTTACTATAATGAACCTATATAAATTTTTCCAGCTTTAAGTATACTTTTACATAAAGAAAAATAAAATTAACTTAGTCACACCTTTTATAAAAAAAAGAACTGACAATAAAGATCATCAGCTCTTATTTTTTAATAAAGGTTTTATAAAACTCTAAAATAGAGTTGTACTTTATTAAACATTTCCCATACTCTTCAACAACATATGACGATACTGTAGATGGGTTACCAAATTCCGCCAAAAGGGCAACAAATGATTCTTCATCGACAACATCAATATCAAATTCTTCAAACTTTATAAAGTATTGATCGTTAAACGAGTAAAGCGTACCTCCAGTAATGCCAAAAGGATATAACCTTGATGAAAGTGCGATTACATCTTCTATATCAGAGAACTCATAAAAAATATCCTCTGTCTCATCTAGTGTTACTTGCATTTCAATGTAACCTTCCTCAAATCCCTCTTCATCAAATTCATCATCAGCGGTATGTTTCGATACAATAATTACCATACCTTGAGCTGGCATTGCATAAACTTCGACAGCTATAGGACCATCTACCTTAAATCCTAATTCATCATCAGCTTCAAGGATCATATCACGAAATAACTCATGAACTTTTGGAAGATCTTGCCACAAATCTTCTTTCGTTAATCCTCTTTCACGCATATCATCAAAGGTTAGGAATGCTTTAAATTTATTGGTATTTAAACGCTCAAGACGCATTTTAAACCCTCCTTATTACGAACGCCCTTTATAAGTTGCTCGTTTCCACCAAAACCGTCTTACTACACAATATGAGAGGACATAAAAGAAGGTTCAATACACGAGACTATAATTTTCAATTAAGTTGCTTTTTTAACCAATTTTCCCACTCTTGCTGTGTCCTGCCAACTAAATAATCGCGATATGTAGAATGACGTTTGCCAAGGTAGTCGAATGTAATCCCTCCAACACCCATTGAAAGACTTGGAAAGATCACTTTTAAATCATCAACTAGATTTAAGGTTGAATCAAGGTTTTGCTCAATTGTACATGAAGCAAAAAACATGTCGGCATCCACTTCGCGAATCGCAACTTCAATATCCCTTTTAGGAACTCCCACACCAAGATACACAACTTCAATTCCTTTGAGCCTTAAGAAGAAAGAATAAATAAGCAACCATATTTCATGAGATTCACCTGGTGCACAAACAACAACCACTTTTTTCATATAGTTGTTTGCCGTTATCCCATGTGAAATTACACCAATTTTTGTTCGTAGAAAGCATGTCACAAAGCGTTCATGCGCGACTGTTATTTGATTGTTCTCCAACATTTCTTCTACCTTAATAAGTAATGCCCCAAATATCTCAATTGTGACTTTATCGATAGTAAAAATGCTAAACGCTTGATTTAAAAGTTGATTAGCTTTGTCTTCTGAAAAGCCAAGTAATGCTTCTAATAGTTCATCGGTTAACTTAATTGAGTAATCCTCTTGATATGTTGTTTCAACCATTTGGACGGACTCTGTCTCTTTTTCAAACAAGTCTACTGCTTGTCCGATTGTAAAGCCTTTGTTCACCTTTCCAATTAACCATCTAAGTATCGCAACATGTTCGTCTGAATAGAGTCTATGCCCTGCTGTATTGCGAACTGGCTCAATAATATGATAGCGGCGTTCCCAAGCGCGCAGTGTCCCTGGCTGGATACTAAGCATCTTCGAGATTGCCTTTATATTATATTTCCCTTCTTTTGAGACCATATTCTTTTCCTCCTAAATAACAACACAATCTGCTTTATTACAACAGGGAAGATATTTACACTATATTTCATCGTTTTTTAGTATAACGAATACACAATTTTGTGTAAACGCAAACCAACTAGTAAATTAGACTTTATTTCTTCTTTAAAGTAATAAGATGTGTTTCAGCAGGCGCACCCAGGCGCAATGGTAATCCAGTTGTTCCATAACCATTACTAATTAATTGGGTGAACCGATTTGTCTCAATCCATTGACCTTTCTTTGCTATACCAAAACCAAATACTCTAATTTGTCCACCATGGGTATGGCCACTTAACAGCAAGGAAAACGGATGCTCCACGGGGAGTGCTTCTGCTACTTCTGGAAAGTGACAAATTAATATTGAAAATGCCTCTTTTAATTTACAGACTCTCTCCAATTCTTCTTCATTTTCAAAATCAGTCACACCTACAAATACGACCTCCATACCTGACCTGCACAACGTCGTTTCAGAATTAGCAAGTTCTATGATCCCATATTTACGAAAAAGAGCACGAAGGTTTTCTACTCCTACTTCCTTATCATTATTCCCCCATACAAATAAGCAAGTTGCCATTGTTGATAAATGTTTAATGTTTTTCTCAACACGTTCTAACGGCACTCCTTTTTCACATAAATCTCCACCAATAATGATTAGATCAACTTTACCCTCTAACATCTTTAATAAACGAGGTGAAATTGTTCTTCGATGAATATCACTTATAAAAAAAAGACGAAAACCGTCAAAAGATTTAGGAAGCGTCTCAAAGGCCAATGTCTTAGACCTAATGCGATTACGTTTTGATTCACCCCACATAAATAGAAAAAGGATCACAAACATCACTAAGAGTATATAAATGATCATTTCAAACTCCTTAATTCAATTTTAGTGTTCATCCTTCATAGGGGCACAACGCCCCCATTATTACTCAATTTTGACGTCCATAATACCATACCACAGAGCAAAAACTAATACTAAAAGTGCAAATGCAATACTCACAAAAAAAATATGAACCCATGAAAGACAAGCCAATCCCACAAAAAACAGTCGTGGCTTTTGAAAAGGGATTGAATATGTTGTATTAAATAACTTGACAATATCCCTAACGAATAATGAATAGGCTAGAAACCCAAGTATAAACAATATAACTGCGGATAACAGCTTCAAAGGAGAGAACAAAACTTCGCCAAGAAACGATGACAATGACCAATTCGGTAGATCAGGAAATAAGGCGAAGGACAGTAACACTCCTCCATATGCTGACAGCAATAATAAGGCCCTTTTATAAATCCACATTGCAAGCAATTAGTTCCCCCTCCTCTCTAACTATCTATATGCATTAACCTAATAATGAGAAGGCTCGTTCTTATAGGAAAAAGAAGTATTCACAATTGGGGGTTACTAAAACAGGGTCAAAAAAAGAGGCTGCCTCGACTAACCACGATAAAAGCTCATAAATTGTGGCAGATTAGTTTGAGACACCCTCATCAAAATTACGTTTTCGTTAAAGTGTATGTTCTGGCTTCACTTCAATAGATTCTCGCTCTAGGAAGTCAATTGCTGCTTTCCCTAAACACTTGGCTGCAATTAACATCGCATCTTCATCAATGTCAAACTTAGGATGATGATGTGGATAAACTATCCCCTTCTCCACATTACCTGCCCCTGTAAAAAAGAACGTACCAGGTACATGTTGTAAGTAGTAGGAAAAGTCCTCCCCACCCATAACAGGCTCCATTTCATAGACTAGTTCTTCATCGAATATGCTTTTATTTGCTTGAATGAAATGCTCTGTTTCATTAGGATCGTTCACAACTGCAGGATATCCCTTTTTATAATCCAACGAATAATCTGCCCCCATTGACAAACAAGCTCCTTTTACAACTTGCTCAATACGTTCTTCAATGAACTCTTGTATAGACTCATCAAATGTTCTTACTGTTCCAATAATGGTTGCAGTATCCGGTATTACATTAAAAGCCTCTCCGGAATGGAACGAACCAATGCTAATAACAGCTGATTTCAATGGATCGATATTACGACTTACTATATGCTGCAACTGACTTATAACATTTGCTGCAACAACAATCGAATCTACAGTCTCGTGTGGACTAGCACCATGGCCACCCCGCCCACGTATGACTAACTCAAACCGATCTGCGGCTGCCATGATCGGTCCTTTACGGACTCCTATTTGTCCGACCGGTATTGGAGACCAAAGATGAGTACCAAAGATTGTGTCAACTCCATCTAAACAACCATCGTTAATCATTGCTATCGCTCCTCCAGGCGCGACCTCCTCAGCAAATTGATGTATCAAAACAACTGTTCCTTTTAGTTGTTCACGATGTTCCATTAACACTTTAGCTAGAACAAGCAACGTAGCCGTATGGCCATCATGTCCACAAGCATGCATAATACCTGGTCGTTTTGAAGCAAATGATAATCCGGTTTCTTCTTGTATCGGCAGTGCATCAAAGTCAGCTCTTAATGCAACGGTCTTACCGGGTCTTGCTCCTTTTATATATCCGACTACGCCACGCCCTCCAACACCTCGCTTAACAAATACTCCTAATCTTTCAAGGTAATCGGCGATCAACGTCGGCGTTTTTTCTTCTTGAAAAGATAGCTCTGGTTCAGCATGCAACATTCGTCTTAACTGAACCATCTCTGGATGCAATTCTTCTAATCTAGTTAAAATTGTTTCAATCAACACGTAACCCTCCTCTCTATCTATTGTACTCTCACGGTTCAAAAAAGAAAATAGCTCTACCTGAATGTTTCGAAAATATAGGATAATAACCAACAACTTTATAAAAAATAAAAAAGACCCTTATGATCAGTTACAACAGAAACGAATAATAAAATACTCGTTTATTTTTGTACTAATCATTTAAGGGTCTCTTGTCATTTGTCATCTAATATGAAGATTAATCCGTATGCTCTGAAAGTTTCAGCATGTAGATAGCCATCGCAACAGCTACTACCATTGCCAATAAGCCAATACCAAGAATTGCAACTAATTGTACTGCTGTCATTTTACTCCACCCCTTTTTAAAAGTTACACGTAGGAATTAAAATTTGATATAAACAAGTCACATATACACTATATAAATAGTAGCATAAATTAGAAAATCGATAAAACAACATTGTGACAAAAACAAGAATTTTTATACGTTATTTAAATAAAAGTAAAACGAATCGAAATTTAAAAACCTGTTAGAAAAACAAACAAATTAATTGAAAATTTAGTAAATTCATTTTATACTTAAAGTAACGAAGCTTGGTAAACGCTTACATTAGCAAGTCATACTTTCTTCAGCTAGGAGTGATAGGCTTGATTTTAACTAAATTAACTAACAAATCGCTCGTAACCAATGAAGACCTTGATCTTAATTATCGTTTAGGGTTACCTGTTGAAGTTTTCTGTTCAAAACAAGGTGAAACGATTGCGTTTGGATCAATAAGAAAATTTGACGATTACAACATCCACATTCGTAATCAAAATTATTGTCGCTCTAGTTACTTATTTTTTGGTAAGCCTGCTTTAGTGAAACTCAAACTATAATACCCCTTTATCACAAATAAAGAAGCGCTCCCTAGCCGGAGGCGCTTTCTTTATTTGTGATAAAGATTAATATCATGTTCTTTCTTAACATATGAGTAAAGAGCCTTACGCGACTCCCAGTTAGTATCGTTTTCCCATAGCTCAGAACTACGATCAATAATTTCTTCACGTAATTCATCGAATTCTTGTTCTGCTTTTTTGGACTTTTTCACAAACAAGCGCAGTTGAATAAAACTAATTGAGAGAAGAAGCATGATAATTAAAATAAGGGGATGTCCAATAATAGCGTTTAAAATATTTGTATTTAGAGAAGTGTATTGATCATTAAGAGTTTTGGAGCCAAATAAAAGGAAAATAACTGCACATAACATAGCAAATAATGACCATCTTATTTTCGCTTGTTCCATCTGTTCGAACTTTTCTTTCCTTGAAACCAATTCTTCTAGCATTACTTTTACAATTTCAGGCCCATAATATTGTTTGACATTCCACTCCTTGAAATGTTTCATTCAATCACCTCCCCCAATATTTTATGAGGAAGTTATATTGGTTAGAAGTAATAAATCAAACTCATCAAATTTTTGCAACTAAAAACATTAAACTAAAATAACCAATAAGGAGAAGTAAGTGCTGCAATGATTAAAATAAAGAAAAGTATAACGAGCACACGAATTAAAGGAAATGTGAACACTTCCTTCTTTTTTCTCTTTTTTCTATGTACCTCTCTTCTTGACGGTAACCTTTTATTTTGTTTGCCTTCAAAAGTTGACACCTCTTTACGTAATTGTTCAGCTTGATCCTTCCATCCATCAACCATTACCCTCACTCTCCTCTACATCTGTGTATGATTTCGCTTCCAGATAAGTAAACCTAAAAGAAAGTCAATTAAAAAATGTGCAAAAATAGTCACAAGGATGTTTTCTGTATAATAAAATAAAAACCCTAATAGAAAACTAACTAGCCAAACATTCAAAAACAAAACAGGCTTATATAGATAACGAAAATGAATCATTGCAAACAGTGTACTTGCAATAACTAAACCAAAAGCTGTCTGAAGTACAGCACGAAACAATAACTCTTCTGCTACAGCTACGATAAAACACAAAATGGTTAATTGGGGCAAAGAAAGACTCCTGAACACTTTTTCATTAATTCCACCATCATCCACCCACGATCTAGGCAATGTTCGTTCTATAATGATATCAATAAGAACGACAAAAAGTGCTACACCCCCACCTAATACTATGATAAGGCCAAGCTCCCACTTGAACAAGGAGAGAAATTCACCCCAACTTTTAAAGATAAAGAAACCAACAATGATAGATATAACTATCATTATGCCTTGAGTAATAAAGACATTTGCCTGTAATTCTTTATCGCTCATTTCAGCTACAAGATCACTCTGTTTTTTCATGGTTCTCCCCTTGATAAAGTAAGTTCAATAGTATTCTTCTCCATGATTCTTCCTTTTTCGGCTCCTCCAACACTTTTTCTTTCATGAATAAATCGACCTTAGCCCCACAATTGTCACAACAATTCGAAAACTGTTCCCTTTTTACCTGTTCTGAGAAATACTGCAGAAGCGTTTCTCTGCGACAAGATGTTGTACGTATCCATCGCAAAAAAATTTCAAGCTTTTTCCTTTTGTGCTGTTGATGTTCATTCTCTTGTTCACATATACTAAAGAAAAGTGAGTCTTCTGCAAACGGCCTCACTATGCCGTCTTTTAGGATTCCTCGTTCTTCCAATTGATAACGAAAAGTACGCCAAGAGATCTCACTACAGTCAATTCGCTCTATGAATTCTCTTTCTCGCTCACTCGTCAGATTACGGATAGACCTGACCATTTGAACTAATTGCTTCAACTGCATATCCGTTAGTCGTTCTCTCTCGAGGAGCATCGAAATTAACCCTTGATCATCTTCGCAATACAATAAAATTGCGACACTTAACTGACCATCCCTAGCTGCTCGTCCAATCTCTTGTACATATGATTCCATATCAATCGGATAATGAAAATGAATGACATAACGAATATCTTTTTTATTAATTCCCATGCCAAACGCACTTGTACAGCATATAACGTCCAATTGCCCGTTCATAAATTGTTGCTGTATCAGTAACCTGTCTTCCGTTGAAAGACCTCCATGATAATAGGCAACACGTTTTACACCTTTTCGTTTAAGCATTTCAGCAATATTCTGGGCCCATAAGCGACTTGAAAAGTAAATCATACCAGGTCCATTCAACGTTTTTACCAAATACTCGACTTGTTCAATTTTTACCTGCTGCGTCTGACAATCTTCCACATGGTAGGAAATCGCGGGGCGATCAACTGAGTAAATGAAAAATTTCGGGTATTTCATATGTAATCTTTCGCTGATATCTTTCTGTACATCTTTCGTTGCAGTTGCAGTAATTGCAAGGCTTGGAGGATCACCAAGTAGTCGTTTCACATGACCTAGTCGTAAATAGTCAGGCCTAAAATCATGCCCCCATTGGGAAATACAATGTGCTTCATCAACAACAAATAATGAAAGATGAAGCTCCTGTAATTTCTTTTGAATAATCGACATTTGTAACATTTCAGGAGAAAGATAAATCATCTTAAATGTATGCAACTTTGAAAGAACTGTTCTTCGTTCGGAACTTGTCATAAAGCTGTTTAAAGCTACTACCGATTTAACCCCTTCGCTACGTAACTGCTGAACTTGATCTTCCATCAATGATAAAAGTGGCGAGACTATAATCGTAACTCCAGAAAAAAGAAGAGCTGGAAGTTGATAGCATATGGATTTGCCCGTACCTGTTGGAAGCATAGCAACCACATCCTCTTTTTTTAGCAAGGATGAAATAATTTCTTTTTGTCCTGGACGAAAACTTGTATATCCAAAATATTTTTGTAAAGCTTGTTCAAGTTCCATAGTTTACCTTCTTCCTCGCCAATACTAATCTGATAATAAAATAACTAACCTCTTCTCCTATCTGCTCTTTCAATTCACGTAAACGTGCCGTTTGCAGCTGATCAACCAATGAAAGAATTTTTTTTTCAATCTCGTCACTTACAAAAGGACGAATTGAAAAATCAGGGTTGGAAATTGCAATCTCTACTAAATGGTCTTCAATTGTACTTTCTTTCAGCTTCCGTTTGCTCGATATTTCAGCAATTGAATGTCCTTTGTCTAAAAGTACCAGAGTTTCTCTAGCTGAATCTGTTAAAACTAGTGACTGCTTCATATCAGTTAAAAAAGTTGATAAAATTGGAAAGTTTTTCTGATTTTTGTCCACTTCTGCTATAAAGCGATGGACAGTCGAATAATGAACCAATTGAACCTTTGTTAATTCTAAATTTAAGTGGTCTGCAATTTGTTGTTTAGTTAGTCCTATTTTTGCACGTCCACTTAATTGTTGAACAAATATATATGCTTGAATTTCCAAGCTAGAGGATAAAAAGCTCTCTAATTCAGAGAACATCTTACCACATACGTTTCTCCTTTGATTTAGATCTTGAGGCAAATGTTTTTTCACCCACCGTTGAATCCTTACATCATGAGTAACAGGAAAAAAGTTCTTATTTCCATCTGCTAGGTTGGAAATTGTTTGAATATACAACGACAAACGTAACCATACTTCATCAGTATTAGTATGGTAACGCCAGCCTTCAAGATCTTTTATATATTGATTATTCAATTGAAACTTTCCTAACTCTTCTTTTCCATATTCTGTAAGGGTGAATCGTTCACTCTCAACTTGTTCGGCTTGCTTATGCTTAAGCATCTTTCGAATATCTTCTTCGATCTCGGTTCGTTTTAAAGATGGGAACAAACCAAAGAAAGAAAGCATCCCAAAAAATGCACCATCTTGAATCGTTTGTGCTGATTTTTTCCCTTTTAGGAGGTGAAATATTCCATATATAGTTCTGTCAGACTTGAAGACATTAAGGACCATCGCAACGATAGCTTGTCTTGTCTCCATTTGATCACCTCACCCAGAAAATTTAGTTACACCTATTGTAACAAATTCCAGTCAATTATACGGCTTAAAAGGCTTCAATTAGCAAATAAATAATAAGAAGATCTCAAAAATTTTCGTCATTACAAAATGTTTAGTTGAAAAGTTTGGCAATCCGTTTTACAATAGTGCAGTAGAAAAACAACACTATTCTGTTAACTATCTGTTAGTTGAAATCACGAATAGCAACAATTGGAGGGGTAAACTGATGGCAAAATATACAATCGTCGACCAAGACACATGTATCGCATGCGGAGCTTGTGGAGCCGCTGCTCCAGATATTTACGATTATGATGATGAAGGAATTGCATTTGTCATTTTAGACGAGAATAAGGGGACTAGTGTAATCCCAGAAGAGCTAGAAGAAGACATGATTGATGCACAGGAAGGCTGTCCGACAGACTCAATTAAAGTAGCTGAAGAGTCATTTGACGGAGATGCACTAAAATTCGAATAGTACGTGGAAAGAGGGCAGTTTTGATTGCCCTCTTTTTTTCTAATTAAACAAGGGTTCCCCTCATTAAGCATACAAAGTGCTTCTAGAGTAATTTGTATCAAGACCAGTTTGAAGAGCCTTATCTAAAGTCATCTTTAGTTGAACTTAATAAATTACCATGAATCCTCCGTACCATAACCAATCTTAAGTTTTTCTGCGCCATTATGTTACATTTTTAGAGAGTAAGTCCAACACATGCAAGCAAACAATTATTTGACCAAACTTCGTTGTACGCTTCTGGAGGTAAGGGGTTAATCCCGACCCCAACTTCAATTGTGAAACCAGGACGCCCGGTTTCTTGGATGAACCAATCCTTATAACCTCCGTCGCTATCTGCTGTGTGTACAGGTGTATATGAACTTGCAAGTGATAATTTCTCAACCATCGTCTTACTACTCTTTGGTTCCATCCCACGGTATCCCCAATAGATGACTTGACCTTGTGAATGAAACGCAAGAACATAAGCAAAAGACCGTTTTTTTGTAAAGTGATAAATGGCTTGAACTTCTGGTTCAGTGAGGGGCGCAGACCCACTGTAATGGCGTGACCAAGGTTCTTGAGGACTTTCTTCTGCTTCAATTTCCCACCCAGCGGGCCACTGATGATTCAAGTCAACTCCACGAATATTACTTGACCAATGCTCAAACCGCCTCATCCCTTTGTTTATGTCTAACACTTCATGATAGTAAGGGTGATTTTCATATATTCCTTGGAGAACAAGATCAACTCCATCCGGATTCACGAGTGGGACAACATAAAGGGTTACCTCATCCAATATTTTAGTAAGATCGAAACCACGCCACGATTTACCTTCTGCTTTACACTTTGCAACATGATGTATGTATTGTGTTAAAAATTTACTTGTATGCCATTCATTGGCATGCCACCCCCCAGAATAAAAAATTTCTTTTTTCCCACGACCAATCGATAGTGCGTAAATGGGCTGCTTTAATACTGAGTACCCAATTATATCCACACTTACACCTAAAGATTTTAATTTTGGTAACTTTTTTTCTAAATCAGTTTGAGAAAACTCTGTATGAGAAGTCCAATCCAGGACTAGGTCCGTTTCAGACTGAATAGATGGTATATGCAATTCCACTCCTGGATAGACATAACTATTGTGGGAATAAACATGAGGATTAAATAAAAGTAGATCAAATGGTCTAATATTATACATGTGTGCAATTTTATTAATAGTCTCCCCTTTTTTAACTATATGCTTCATAATATCCCTCCTCTATTCATTCTTATGAGCTATAGTCGAAATGCATACAATTATTTTTCTTTTTTCTAGGTATTTCATTAATTTATTTTATGACAAAGAGAGAAAAACACGTAGATTCAATTGTAGACATTTAGTTTGCTTGCTGATATAAATGAATTACAACAAAAAAGGTTGTTCTAATGTGAACAACCTTTTTCTAACTAATCCCTCTACCAAATATAACTGAATAAAAGATCTAACTGTTCGTCGTGATCAGACAATAAATAGGCCACTCCCTTGTTTGTAAGGGATAGCCTATCGTCACTCGTTTTTACTAAATCTTCAGCAAAAGCAACATCTACGTAAAATTGATAAAGGTGAGCAACTTGGTGTTTCTTTTTCGGATTCGTAAGACAATATCCAAAAGCTCGATCATGCCCTTTCCAAAAACGAGGGTGAATTTTTCTTTCTTGAATTAGGCGAATCGATCCATGATGTCTGATCTTTTTCATCATAAAAATAAAACCATCAACTAAGTCAACTTGCGAACTATTTAAATTAGCCTGTTTATTTAGCCATAGTAATAACTCTGTTTTCACCTTGACTTGTTCCATTCCCATCGCTGTTTTCATCCCTAACATCAAAACTTGACTTAATTTTACCATATTCGACAGGAATTTCACATTGCTAATCCTTTTATTTATGGTTAATAACAATCGTTTGGCCTGGAAGAATGATGTCTGTCTGTAAGTTGTTTTGTTCGATTAGGTCCTCTGTTTTCACGCCGTAGGAACTAGCAATAGAAGTGAGTGTTTCTCCTGATTGAATCACATGTAAATGATCGGCCTGATAAACAACCAAGATCTGATCCGAATGAATCTCATCACTAGTTAAATTGTTCCACTCTTTTATCTCCTCTACCTCTACACCAAACTTAGAAGACAAACTCCATAATGTATCTCCACTGTTCACGGTTATTTCAACAGTTTCTATGCTGCTGTTGCCTTTTGTTTCATCTTCAAGTTCATTTGGACTCATAACCGAAACAGTCTCCCTTTGTTTCCAATCTTGTCCATATGGAGATTCCTCTCCTAAAGATGCATACATATATTCAGGTTCATTCGAAAGGACTAGAAAAGGATCAACCGATTCCGACTTTTCAACATTCCAATTTCCATTGTGAACCTCAAAATGTAGATGATTACCCGATGACCTACCTGTCGTACCAACTTGTCCAATTTTTTCGCCTTCTCTAACAACATCTCCTTCTTCGACACTTCTACTATAAAGATGAGCATAAACCGTTTCCAGACCATTTGTATGTTCAACAAATACAACATTACCATATGTATCAGAGTAGTAAGAACGACTTACTACTCCGTCTGCAATTGTGACAACCTTTGTTCCTTCGGGAGCTGCGATATCAATACCATAATGCTCCCCCCATCTTGTTCCATATGTATCAGTAATATCACCAACTGTAGGCCAGATGAGTGTTTCACGTAGCTCTTGTGGCACCTCTTCCTTCATTTCAGCAAATGATGTTGAAGTACTTACAAACAATAAGCCAATGAACGTTGCTAAGGCCAATGCAATACAAAGACGTTTTATAAAATCAACCATACTTTCCTCCTCATTGATTTAGGAACACTTTTTCCAATTATTTCACATTGTTATCCTATGGAGGCCCCAAACATAATATTCCATTTACTTATTTTTACTCTACGGCGCCTGATTGAACAATTTTCATACCAACGTTAACTTTGAAATCAACCGTTGGGTACAACTCATTATCCCAATCTATTGAATCCCAATTTCTAGTCGTACTTCGATATTTTTCTCCAATTCCAATCGGATCTATACCCTCTTCTTGAAACTGTATAAGCAGCTCTTCTGCACGAGATGCTATTTGCTGCTCTATCGATTTTTCCATTTCTTCAATAACATTTTTATCATCTAAATTCATCTTTCCATCGTAATCTACAATCGCTCCAGATAATTGAATATTGAGTGTGAAAACAGGTGCATCTCCAGATTTGTCTAACGTTCTTTTTACGTTACTATCTATTCTCTCGATAACGACAAAGCTTGGATCACGTCCATTTGACACTTCAAACTGCTGAGTGAACTGTCTAGTTGTATCCACCATCATTTTTAAGATAAATGAATCATTTAGATCAAGTGCAGTATGGTAAAATTCTCCGTCAAACAAGACTGTTCCGACTACGGCAACATTGCCGTCATCGTACTGTTTTAACAACGGCAAGTAGGGATCACGACCGTCATTATATAGACTAAATAGAAATTCATGTAAATTCGTAGGAGATAATGCATTAGTATCCATATTCTGTTCAATTAAATCTGGTAAGAATACTCCTGCTAATTCGCCGTCCCCTAAATCCTGTTTTATCAAAGAACCAGCATCATTTCCTTCGACAATAGCAAGTAAAATTCGATTGCCAACCGCTGGATCACGGTACATAGCATTAACTGACCTTTCTATCCCTCTTTCAGCCAACTCCTGACTAAAGAGCAGCAGACGAATTTGTCCTGTTCTCAATGGTTTTTGACTTTGTTTATTCAACCCAACTCTTGCCCCTCTTGCTGTTTTTTCCTTAGTGGAGATGATCCCTTGCTGCAATTCCTCCTCTTGCCCTTGCTCTGGAAAGGTCGGAAAACTAACTGTGATTTCCATCCCATACTCTTGATCATAATCAAAAGCCGCAACACGAACCAACGAAATTTCATCTACAATCCTTGTTTCCAAACATCCTGACAATAATATGACTAGAAGCAGAATACTACATGTTAGTCGTTTGTTCATGTTTCCCCCTCCTGATTTTAAACACCACAGCTTGTAACACTACAAGAATGGGTACATAAACAAAAACTAGATAAAAGCCTATTTCACTAACCCATTCACTATATAAACTCACCTCTTGTCTAGTTGGTAATAATAGTACAATGATTACCATCATAACTAGAGATATAACAAGGGCAATCCGTTGATTCATTTGAAAAGCCCTCTTGACACATCGACTTGCCCCCCAAAGAGCTAGGGCAATATTAGGTGCTATTAGAAACATCCATAATGAAATACCTATATATTCAAACCGTTCTAAGAAAGGTAACTGTACAACTTTAAAAAGAGTCAACGTTGCCCAAATCGTCCGATTTAATTGTTCTTCGCTATAAAAAGCTAGGCTCACAATCATAAGAACAGTATATGAAATTGTAGTCAACACAGCACCTAAATGAGCCCATTTTTGCGTTAGTTCTTTCGTTTTTAAGAATGGATAGTAAAGCAATAACAACTCCAGGCCGAGAAAACTTAACGTTGTCCCCTTTGCTCCTAAAGCAAGCTCACCAATTGAATGTTTCCAAACTGGTAACATATTAATAAAACTAGCAAATTCCAGTGGCAATAAAAAAATAGGTATTAACGTGACTGGAATTATAACCCCTAAAAACGTAAGACCGACAACTGTTCGAAATCCTCCAGATACAACATAATAAAAAAACAGTGCAGCTACAACTGCCATTGACCAAGTTGGTAAATCTGGAAACATCCATACTTGTACGATTTCAATATACGCTCTTAATACCATTGTTGCTAATAAAATAAAATAGAGACAAACAACAAAACTGAGCGTATTTCCTATCCATTTTCCAAAGACTTGTTGATGAATGGTTACTAAGTCCCCATCTGCTCTTTTTAATAATATATACATACAGGCAATGATTAAATGGACAACCAAACCAGCCATTAAGACAGAAATCCATGCATCATACCCAGCAATTTCCACAATTCCTCGCTGAAATCCAAGAACGCCTACACCTACTTGCATCCCATTGATAAGAAATAAAGTTAAAAAGCCTGATATTAAATATTGTTCTTTAATTGGCTTGTCCATCTAACCACCCCCTCCTTTTTACTCATCAATATCACGCTTTTGCTTCACTACAGAGAGATTAAATCTACCTTTGTCACGAGGCCTTAAATAAACTGGGCGTGAAGACATCCAATTAAAAGGCAACCTTACAAATGCATCTTTCCAATCTGAAAACCTTGGCGGGAAAATCGGTTCTAAATAAGGTCTACCCAATGACTTTAAGTGCAAAAGATGCACGATTGTTAGTAAGAATAAAAATGCAATTCCGACACCACCTAAGTAGGCAGCAGCTATAAGAAAGGGAAAACGCAGTAATCGAATCGTATTCCCCATTTGATAGACCGGTGTTGTGAAGGATGCCAGCGCAGCTAACGCTACAATGATTAGCAAGATATTACTTGTTAACCCAGCTTCAACTGATGCCTGACCAATTACAATTCCCCCAACAATCCCAATCGTTTGACCAATTTTTGTCGGTAAGCGTGCCCCCGCTTCACGTAGCAACTCAATAGTAACCTCAAGAAAAATAGCTTCAAGGATTGGTGGAAATGGAATATTACTTCTAGAAGCAATAATTGTTGATAACAGATCTCTTGGAATTAATTCATAATGAAAGGTTAAAACCGCAACGTAAATCGGCGTAGATAAAACTGAAAATGCGACTGCGAAGAAACGCAGCAAACGAACTGATGTTGAAACATGCCAAGGTAAGTAATAATCTTCTAGGGACGAAAAAAACTCCACCAATGATGTTGGTCCAAATACACCTTCAGGCGAACCGTCTGTTAAAAAGGCAACCTTTCCTTCCGTCAAAACAGAAGCAATACGCTCTGGCCTCTCAGTATTAATCAATTGAGGAAACAGAGACATCGTTTGATCACTAACCATTTGTGCTAAACTACTTGAATCAAGTACTTGATCAAATTCAATATCTTCAAGCCTTTGAATCATGGTATTTACATTTTCTTCATCAGCAATCCCGTTTATATAGAGAACAGCAACCCTTGTTTGTGTAATCTTTCCTATCTTCATTTCTTTAACTTGCAAATTAGGAAGTGGCAAACGCTTTCTAATTAGATTAATGTTTGTATCGATTGATTCGATGAACGCTTCTTGTGGACCAGCTACTGTAAATTCATTTTCCGGTGGAGAAACTTCTCGACCAGAATCCATTGCTACTTCAATAACCGCACATTTGTGTGGATTGGAACCTTCATATATGACAACAAATCCTTGCATTACTTTATCACGCAAGTCTTTTGAAGCATTAATCACTTCTTTATTTTGAATTGGAACTACATTTACTATTTCCTCCAATGATTCGCTTTCCTTTTCTCTTATAAAAGGTAACAAATCTCGATTAAGGCGATCGTTATCAATCAAAGTTTGAAAATAAGCTATATGAAATCGTTTTGATTTTGCTCGAAGCTGATAGGTAACAAAGTCACTTGATTTTTGAAACAATGCTAACACATCATGCAGCGTTTCTTTGCGTTTATCAATTAATTGTTTCAATAGCCATCTACCAAGCATTTTTGTCACCTCTACTTTTACATTTGCCAAACATTATCTTATTGTAGTATGAAATGGAGCAATAGGAATTATACGGAAATATCATTTTAAGGATAAAAAAAGAACATAAGCCACTTATGCTTACGTTCTAATGAGTGTGTACAGAAACGAGAATCTCTCCTCGTTCTAAGTCAACATCTGACTTAAGTAACACTGGGTATGAGTGTGGATTTTTAAATTTAAAGTCTGGTCCCCCCCAAGATACAGTAGCGTCCCTTCCTGTTGGAACATAACCAATTTCTCTTGAATGCGTATAGCGCTCTAGCATCTCCAAGCCGGCATGATCGACTGCATTAAATAATGTAGACGATGTTTGACAAATCCCTCCTCCAATTCCCATCACAAACTCCTTATTGACAATCTCTTTAGCTTCTTTATACCCACGCTCTACCGTCCTCTCGCCAACCATTTGATTAAAAGAAAACGAATCTCCAGGGCCAAGAACGATTCCAGAGATCGCCTCGGCTGATAATTTGACATTTTGTGATCTGCCTGATACAGCTGGATTAAAATATGTCTTAAATTCCCCTATAGTATTTTGATCAATTCCATCAAGAGCATCTTCTGATACCTTCGGCTCTGTTACATAAATTGGCATTACTAGTTCCTTAGTACCTATTTCTAAGCTTTTCAATTGATCAACTAGTTCCTCTTCAGACAATATGACACGCTCTTTTCCAGGGATGATCTCACCTTCGGAGGTGATACGAGGATTTTCCATCGGGGTATCTATTTGTATGGCGAGTTCTTTAGCAAGATTCTGAAGAGCTTCTTCATTAAGAGAATCTTCTGTCATATACCCATATTCATTTAGGACAATATTATGTTTCGTATCATTCCACTCATCAGTCAAGTCAACTTTCCAATAAACAGGCGCTTTTGATAAAGACTCGATCTGAGAGAAAGAAGAATGTTCAGCCACAAGTTTTGGGCCCTCAGCAGACGCTTCACCACTACAGCCAGCAAGCAACAACAATGCAACAAACCAACCTTTTTTCATTTGTTTTCCCCCTCTTTCTATTACACATTTACCAATATATGAAAACAAACTTAAAAAATACCTTGTTGTAGCACCATTTTTGGGGTTATGCTGAGCTAACTACTGTATCATCCGTTTTCCTTTCGTTTTCCACCTTTGAAGACGATCGCACTTCTCTCATATTCAACATCTTTTACTCCCTGTCGATGGTTCACGACTCGCGCAATCGCAAAAAAGTAATCCGATAGGCGATTTAAATATTTTAGTACGATAGGATTGACTTGCTCACCTTCTCGTTTAAGCCTCGTCACATATCGTTCAGCACGTCTTGTAATAGTACGACAAATATGAAGTGAAGCTGCCTCTTTTGAGCCACCCGGTAAAATAAAACGTTCTAATTCAGGTGCTTCTAAGATGTAGTTATCTATACGCTGTTCTAAAAAGTCAACGATTTCTTGCTTGACCTTATATGGATGCTCATTTGTCACTTTAATCATCGCTAAGTCACCACCACAATCGAATAATTCATGTTGGACTTTGAAAAGCTCAGCCTTGATATCAGGAAATACGTCTTCTTCTAATTGGGCCACTACCTGTCCAATAAAAGAATTAAGTTCATCTGTTGTACCATAAGCGATAACTCTCGTATCATCTTTAGCAATTCGTCCTCCTATAACACTTGTTTTCCCTTCATCTCCAGTTCGAGTATAAAGTTTCATCGAAATTCCCCCTAGTAATTTAGTTTATTAAAATATTTTCTTTACAACTTTTATCACAATTCATGCTGTAATTAACACAACTACTATGTACATGCATGCATTCATAGTATACATGATTATGATTTTTTTCATAGTTTCGCACCAGTAAAACTTTTTTCGGTTTGTATCATTCTCAAAAAGCTATTGACAAGTTTCCTTCTCTACGCTAAAGTTGAAATCAATTTCATATGTTGGAAATAGGTACTTTGAATGTTTGTTCAAAGTTTAAAAGGGAATCCGGTGAAATTCCGGAGCGGTCCCGCCACTGTAATAGAGGAGTTATTATGTCAAATGTCACTGGTTAACGCCGGGAAGACCATAATAACGAAGATACTAGAGCCAGGAGACCTGCCTGTTTCAACAACACTGCTTACCTACGGGAGATGGGGAGGTGTTAACTGTATTTCATTAATATTTCTATGGATATCGTTACCACTTTTTCTGGTAATGATATCCTTTTTTGTTGATTAATATAAAATTGGAGGAATTTAACAATGAAAACGATTAGAAGTAGTAACTTAGGCTATCCACGTATAGGTGAACAACGAGAGTGGAAAAAAACACTTGAAGCATTTTGGGCTCAAACGATCTCCGAAGAAATTTTTGTAGAACAAATGAAAGCATATCGGTTGCAACATTTACAAAAACAATTAAATAAGGGTATCGATCTAATACCTGTTGGTGATTTTTCTTATTATGACCATGTTCTTGATACTGCAACAATGTTTGGTCTTGTGCCAAAGCGCTTTGATTATTCTAATGGCCCTGTTCCACTTCATACATACTTTTCAATGGCTCGTGGAACACAGCAAGCTCATGCTTGCGAAATGACTAAATGGTTCGATACCAATTACCATTACATCGTCCCAGAACTAGATCATAGACAGCCAACTCTAGTCGAAAACCGGCCATTACAAGCATTTTTAGAAGCAAAAGAAGAATTAAATATTGAAGGGAAACCGGTTATACTCGGACCTTTCACGTTTTTAAAACTATCAAAAGGGTACAAGTCTAAGGAGTTTGCTAATCTTCTTGAACGTTTTATACCTGTATATACCCAATTATTATCCGAACTCGCCAATGCCGGATGTACATTTGTTCAAATTGATGAGCCCTACCTTGTAATGGATTTAACAACGGATGAAATATCACTTTTCTCTAAACTGTATGAAGAAATTACAAGCAACATTCCTCACCTAGATATTATGCTACAAACATATTTTGAATCAGTGTCTCATTATCAGGAATTAATGAATCTCCCTGTCAAAGGAATTGGCCTTGACTTTGTTAATGGATACTCAGAAAACCTAAAATCAATTCAAGCGTATGGATTCCCAGAAGATAAAATTCTTGGAGTCGGACTAATCGATGGAAGGAACATTTGGAAAAATAAATTAAGTCAAAGTCATGATATTTTAACAAGTATATCCCAACTTATTCCATTAGAAAACCTACTTGTACAACCGTCCTCTAGCTTGCTTCATGTTCCGGTTTGTTTAGAGCATGAAACAACGTTAGACCCTTTAATAAAGAATGCATTAGCCTTTGCTGATGAAAAGTTAGATGAATTGAGCTTGTTGAAAGACGCAGCGAAAGAACCTACATCTGCTAGACTTGCAGCGCTAAAACATTATCAGCAGTCCGTTGAAAAACTTGAAGCCTCATCTTGGCGTGATAAGAAAGAATTAACGAGTCTTCGAACAGAAAGAATGAAGCCTTTCTCTGAAAGATATCAACTCCAAAATCAAAAATGGAATTTGCCAATTCTTCCTACAACGACCATTGGCAGCTTTCCACAAACAAAGGACATTCGCAGGGCTCGTTTCAAATGGAAAAAAGGTGAATTAACAGCAGAAAACTATGAGGCAAAGATTAACTCAATGATTGAAAAATGGGTCCGGATTCAAGAAGACTTAGATATTGATGTACTTGTACATGGTGAATTTGAAAGAAATGATATGGTAGAATTTTTTGGTGAAAAGTTAGCGGGTTTTGCTTTTTCAAAAAATGGCTGGGTACAATCTTACGGTTCGCGTTGCGTGAAACCACCGATTATCTTCGGGAATGTTTCATTCACTAGTCCAATGACAGTTAAAGAAACGATTTATGCACAATCACTAACAACAAAACCAGTTAAAGGAATGCTTACAGGGCCTGTTACAGTTTTAAATTGGTCATTTGTTCGGAATGACATCCCACCTAAAGAAGTAGCATTTCAAATTGCTGAAGCTTTACTTAAAGAAGTCCAGGCATTAGAGAATAATGGAATTACGATGATTCAAGTTGATGAGCCAGCTTTACGGGAAGGCCTTCCTTTAAAAAAGAAAGATCATAGCAATTATCTGACGTGGGCAGTTGACTCATTCCGGATGAGTACGTCCACTATTGCAGATACAACTCAAATCCATACTCACATGTGCTATAGCGATTTCAAAGAAATTATTGAAGCTATTAAATCATTAGATGCAGATGTTATTTCAATTGAAACTTCTCGTAGTCATGGAGAAATCATATCTGCATTTGAAACCACAGTCTATAATAATGGTATTGGACTAGGTGTTTATGATATTCATAGTCCAAGAATTCCAACTAAGGCTGAAATGACAACTATAATTGAACGCGCCCTCTCCGTATTACCAGCATCACTTTTTTGGGTTAACCCCGATTGTGGCCTGAAAACGCGTGGTGAAGAGGAAACGATGGCTTCAATAAGGAATATGGTACAAGCTGCAAAAGAAGTGCGCTCTTGCATAAAAGAGGAGCAGCTGAATTAACAAAAGAACGATGGCTTGTGAATTACAGCCAATTATAAAAAGCAGGACGAATGTTCTATTCGTCCTGCTTTTTTTTCGGTATAAAAAATGAAAAAGTTGTTCCTTCATTTACTTTGCTATGAACAGAAATATGTCCATCATGTGCATCAACTATATTTTTAGCAATAGCTAGTCCGAGTCCGGTACCTCCACGCTCTCTAGTACGGGCTTTATCGGCTTTATAAAACCGTTCAAACACGTAAGGTAAATCACCTTCTGGTATTCCTGAACCGGTATCGAGGACATCAAACTTACAACCTTCCTCATAACCTCTAATACATAATGTGACATTTCCATTTTCACTAGTGTGATGTATAGCATTATGGAGAAGATTTGTTAATACCTGTTCGATTCGATCTGGGTCACATTGAATCGTTTCAGTAGTGTTCATATCAAGAGTAACTTCAATCTCTTGTTCACGTGCCAACCCTTGAAACTTACGAACAATACGTTCGGCAAACGGTTGCACCTCTAACGGTTCAATATTTAATTCAACATGTCCAGCTTCCATTCGCGCCATATCTAATAATTCATTCACTAATCTACCCATTCGCAATGACTCTTCATAGATAATTTTCGCAAGTTCTTTTTTCTCTTCATCAGAACCAGCGATATCATCGATAATTGCTTCACTATATCCTTGGAGCATCGAAATAGGCGTTCTCAGTTCATGCGAGACATTAGCGATAAAGTCTTTTCTCAACTTATCGTGCCTACGTTCCTCTGTCATATCGCGAAATACAGCAACAGCCCCTCTAATCTCATCTTCGCCATATAACGGTGACATCAATACTGTCCAACTTCGGCCTTGCATTTCGACTTCTGTTGTTTGCTCTTTTTCAAAAAGAACTACCTTCTCGAATAATGTTTGAATTGTAACTGGCAATTGCTCCTCTTGCTCTTTTTTCATTCCTTGCTCATAATACCATGCTTGAATAAATCGCTCAGCCGGTGGATTGGTTAATACGACCTTTCCTTTTCTATTTAATGTAATAACACCATCAGCCATGCTTACGAGAATACGTGCCAACTGCTCTTTTTCTTGGTTGAGAGCATTAATATTATTGTTTAATTCTCTTCCCATCCGATTAAAAGCAATTGCTAATTGTCCAATTTCATCATGGGTTAATATAGGTACCTTGGTCTTAAACTTCCCTTCAGCCACTTCCAATGCGCTCTGACGCATCTTCAGTAATGGTGAAGATATACGCGTAGAAAGGAAAAATGCAAAGACGGTCGTTAGCACAAGCGCAATTCCTGCAGAAAAATAAATGATTTGTCTTGTTTCATTTGTAGCATCATCAATAGCAGCAAGTGACTGATATAAAAAGACTGCACCTTCGTCAATTTCCTCGGAAGAAAGTGGTACACCAACAATCATGATTTCGGAATGAACCTCTTCTCCATTGCCAATAAAAACAAAATCGCCTTCAGTCGTCACGACTTTTTCTCCCTCAAACACTTGCGACAATGTTTGATCAGTAAAGAAAGTCTCGAGAGGAACTTGATGGGCCTCTGCCTCATCTGTACTCCAGGCTTTCTCACCATCGACTAGAATGATGATATGCGTGTCAAAGGCTTGTCCATAATTTGAAATTGTATACAGTGCATCACTTTTATTCTCGTATCCTTCATACATAGAAGCAATCATCGTTGCATGATTACCAAGTTGAGATTCAGCCTCATTGACATGGAATCTTTCAAAAGATTGAAGCAATAAAACCATTAAAATACTTAAAACAACCGATACTAAAAGTAAGATTGTAAACCATAACTTACCAACGACGCTTCGCCAAAACATGTTTACTTCACAGCCTCAAATTTGTAGCCAATCCCCCATACAGTTGAAATCATTGAAGCTGCTTCAGGAGAGATTTTATTTAACTTTTCACGTAGACGTTTGATATGTGTATCTACCGTACGTAAATCACCAAAGAAATCATAATTCCAAACATCTTTTAGTAACTGCTCACGTGAAAACACCTTATCTGGTGATTGAGCCAAATAGTGCAGCAATTCGTATTCCTTAGGTGTTAAACTGATTTCCTCATCTGATACCGTTACTCGATGAGCGTCGTTATCTATCATCAAATGTTGAAAGACTAATACATCTTTAGTTTGTGTGTCCGTTTGCAAAAATTTCGTTGAAGAAGAGCGTCTAAGCAGCGCCTTCACACGTAATACAACTTCTCTAGGACTAAATGGCTTGACGATATAATCATCTGTCCCTACTTCAAACCCTTGAACCCGATTTGCTTCTTCCCCTTTTGCAGTTAGCATCATAACTGGTGTTGCTTTTGTTTTTCTGAGTTCCTGGCACACTTCAATTCCATCCATACCTGGCATCATAATATCAAGCAAGATAAGATCATATTCTTCGGCAATCGCTTTTTCTAATGCCTCTTCACCATTTTCAGCTTCTTCAACTTCATAATTTTCACGCTCTAAGTACATTTTCAATAAACGACGAATACGATCTTCATCATCAACCACTAAAATACGAGCTTCTTTTTCCATCCAAATGTCCTCCTCAAAATCAAGCTATTATATTTATTTTACCAATAAACTAATATAAAAGAAAACCCTCGCTTCAGGCGAGGGTTCAACTCATAAAGCATATGAGTGTAAACCTGCGATAACAAGGTTAACAAAAACTAAGTTAAACATGATAATTGCAAATCCACCAACACATAACCAAGCAGATTTTGCTCCATGCCAGCCTTTAGATAATCGTAAATGTAAATAAGCAGCATAATAGAGAAATGTGATTAATGCCCAAACTTCCTTCGGATCCCAACCCCAGAATCTCGTCCATGCAATTTGTGCCCATATCATCGCGAAAATCAATCCACCAAGAGCAAAGACTGGGAATCCAATTGCAATTGCTCGGTAACTAACTTCATCGACAACTTGAGGACTAACACCTTTAATAACAGGTTGAATTGCTGCTCCAATTCGTTTCCGTAAGACTAAACGCAAGCCCCAATAAAGTACTAAACCAGCAAATAAAGACCATATAACTGTATTAAGGTCATTTGCAACAATGATTGCTGGAACATTAAAAAATGGTGCCATAACACCTTCTGTTAGAAGTTCTCCTTCGTGTGGACCAATAAAAGCAGGAAGATTATAAACCATTTCTGCTTCCAAGCCATTTTCATTGATATACGCAAAGTTAGCTTCATAATTCATTGCATTGAAGATGGTGCCGACTAAAATAAATCCTACTAAAGATAATAAGCAATACATAACAAATTCAAGTGCTCGAGTTTGTATGTTCGTCTTTGTGAAATCCAGTGTTCGGATTAAATAAATTAACCCAGCTGCCATACCGATCGCTAAAATCCCTTGTCCTAAGGCTACTGTGATAACATGAATTGTTAACCAATGACTTTGTAATGCCGGAATTAACGGAGCAACCTCTCCTGGGAACATGGAAGCATATGCGATGATTAACATCACAATCGGCATTGTAAACAATCCAAGGTAATTTGATTTGTAAATTGCATATAAAATAACGAAAGCAAAACCAATCGATATCCCTAAAAAGGTCATGTATTCATACATATTACTTACTGGAGCAAACCCAGCATGTATCCATCGTGTTATAAAATAACCAATGGAAAAAATTGAACCTAGGATCGAAAAGATAAAACCAAAAAGTCCCCATCTATTTCCATTCATTTCTCCTTGCTTATTGCGCCACTTTCCTCCTGTAATGGAAACAGTAAAGGCAATGGTTGCAGCAAGATAGAGAAAAAAGGCAATATATAGTAAATTACCACTAAGAGCTGCCATTGTTTTAAATCCTCCTCACAAAAAGGGAAGGGAATAGCCATTCTATTCCCACAACCCTCCTATTACACCTAACTTTTATTTTCTTCTTCTTCAACTTGATCAATTGGCGAAGATATATCAGTATCCGCAATTGCGTAATCAATATCTTTTCTTAAAGCAAGATAATTTTTATTCGTATGGCCTGCAACCCAAACTTTACCGTCAATCCGTTGTAACCATACACGTCTATGAGCCCAGTACGATCCTTGAACAAGACCAATCATGAAAATAACGCCACCAACAATTAGAAACGGAAGTGTATAATCTTTTCTAACTGTTAAAGCTGTGACATGTACCGTATCAATACCAGAAAAAGTCATCCTGTAATCATTTTCACCTAATGGCTCAAGATTTGTTTGAATTCCTACAAAGCTTACTTCTCCATCTGGTGTATCAGGTGTATACATATCAAAAATAAACACTGGATTATCTGGAATTTGTGAACGAGTCGACGGGACATTGGAACTGCTCATTACAAAGTCAGGAAAGTATTCTCTTAGTTCAACTCTGTATCCATCGCCAAGGTCATAGACAGATTGAGGATCGAGTAAATCAATCTCTATTTGTCCAAAGGTTTCCCCTGTCTCTTTATTTTCGAGAGTAAAACTCATCGTATTTAGTTCATGAAGCTTGTAATCGACTTGATAAAGTGCAAATCCATCAAACTTCATCGGATCATTAACTTGAATTTTCTTGCGATCAATTTCTACCAGTTCACCTTCAGCACCAATAGCTCCGGTATCCACCCGTTCATATAGTACAGCATCAGTTTGATACGTTTT
This sequence comes from Halalkalibacter sp. HAAS-P014, assembly GCF_056619965.1. Lineage (NCBI taxonomy): Bacteria > Bacillati > Bacillota > Bacilli > Caryophanales > Bacillaceae > Halalkalibacter > Halalkalibacter sp. HAAS-P014. The sequence goes on from NZ_JBWQTV010000006.1 coordinate 231,967, forward strand.
TACAATTGGACCTCCAGCTCGTATCATTGCTTCTGAAAAAACCTCATCTTCCACATCATAAAGCTCTAAAAGAAACCCTTCACTTCCAATATGATACTGCCCTCCTGAAGCCGGCACAACTTCTATCTCTCCATCACGTATCCAAACATGCTCATCAACATACATACCCGGAAAATAACGTAGCATACAACCAATTAAAAAGATAATTAGACCAATATGATTAACGTAAGGTCCCCACCGTGCAAAGCGATTTTTTTCAGCTACTAAATTGCCATTTTCTTCTGATACATTGTATTTTTTTTCTACTAATTTTTCTTTAGCTAACGCAAAGGAATGATCGATATCATCAACTTCAGATGTTCCAAACACACGCTGTCTCTTTAAAAAGTTTGCATGTCTTGTTACTCGTTGATTTTTCAGCGCTCTATACAACGGAAAGAAGCGATCCCAACTGGCAATAAATAGCGATATACCGAGGGCAGCAATCAAGAGCATGTACCACCATGAACTATATAGGTTATGAAAACCTAGTTGATAGTACAATTGCCCCGTTAGTCCGTATTCGTCTGCATAATAATCAACTGCTCTTACTGTTGGAGGAATATACATTTCTTGTGGATAGATCGTTCCGATAGCGGAAGCTAAAAGCGTCACCACAATAATCCAAATTCCGACTTTTACAGATGAGAAAAACATCCACACTTTATCAATAAACGTTGTTGTATACGTTTGTGAGCGCCGAGCAACACCTTCGTATTTCATATCTAATAATTTCTTCTGATCAGCATTGCTCTCAAATGGCTTTCCACACGATTCGCAAACAATCGTTCCTTTAGCATTTTCATGCCCACACTCACACGTAAATTTACTCATTTCCCCTCACCTCAATTACGTTTCGGGTATTATCTCTTCAAGAAAGTCCCTTACCATTTGCTCTGTCATACCCCCGGTAAACACCCGTACAATGACCCCATGTTCATCAATTAAGATTGTTGTCGGTAGTGGACTAATCCCATAAGCGTCAATTACATGTCTTCCATTATCGATAACAATAGGAAAAGATAAACCAAGCCGGTCTACAAAGCTTTCAACCGTCAATCTAGGTTCATTCGCATTGACAGCAATGATCTCTACTCCCTTTTCTTTGTACTCTTCATAAAGTTCTTCCATAATCGGCATTTCTTTAACGCAAGGAGGACAATATGTTCCCCAGAAATTTAAGAAAACCCCTTTACCTTTTAGTTCCTCTAACTCTATACGTTCACCTTCTAAATCACTCAATACAAAGTTCACAGATAAATCACCAGCTTTAGCTACACTTCTATCGGCAAAGAAGTTTGCATAAAACGTATAGGCGAGTGCAAGTCCAATAATGGCTAAAATGCTTGAGCGCATAATTAAACGTCTTTGCTTCACAAGTTATTCCCCCTTTCAAACCCAAAACACCCATAAATTGTTTTTCTCTATTATAACGTTAGAAACGCTATGTACTACGAGGGCTTTATGACGGTTTCGTGACAGCTAATTCTCGTAAATGCTTCACCTCGATTGGTTTCAGTGGCCGAACATCACCAGGATTCATCCCTTTCAAATCAAGAAAACTGTATTGCTCACGTTTTAACTTCAAAACCGGATGATCGATCGCATCAAACATTCGACGAACTTGGCGATTGCGTCCTTCATGAATCGTTAAGCGTATAATAGCAGTTTGCTTTTTTTTATCAATCGACATTATTTTCACTTTTGCCGGCGCAGTCTTTCCGTCTTCTAATCTCACTCCATTTTGAAGTTGTTTTAACTTTTCTCTTGAAGGTATGCCTTTTACTTTTGCAACATATACCTTTTCAATTTTGAACTTAGGGTGCATGAGCATATTTGCAAATTCACCATCATTGGTTAATAAAAGTAAACCTGAAGTGTCATAATCGAGTCTTCCAACAGGAAAAACTCTTTGTTCAATTTCCAAAAAGTCTGTCACTACTTTACGATTTTTGTCATCTTTCACACTCGATATAACACCACTTGGTTTATAAAGCAGATAATATACTGGTTCCTCTCTGTCAATCGGTACACCTTCGACTTCAATCTCATCCTTATTCGGTATGACTTTCACACCGAGTTCACGTACTACTTTCCCATTTACCTTTACTTTTCCATCAATAATAAGTTGTTCTGCCTTGCGCCGTGATGTAATTCCAGCTTGGGCTATTACTTTCTGTAACCGTTCCATCTCGCTTTCACCTCATGTACCATCATACCTTTTGAAAAATGAATTCTCAAGCGAAAGAGTATTACCCCAATGACTTACATAGAAAAAGCCAGTATAAAAGGGTCTAGTTTTGACCTTTATACTGGCTAGATACAATTCATATAGACTTGCGTATAACCCTTAAATGCCCATCGATATATATTTTGTTTCAAGGAATTCATCCATTCCGTGATGGCCGCCTTCCCTTCCTAACCCACTTTCCTTAAAGCCCCCAAATGGAGCTTGAGCAACAGCAGGTAATGGGTCATTTACCCCGACAATCCCGTACTCTAATGCTTCACTCATACGAATTGCATTAGATATATTTTGTGTATAGACATAAGCAGCTAATCCAAAACTAGAGTCATTCGCGCGCTTAAGAACTTCATCAACTGAAGTAAAGGTAGAAATCGGTGCAACTGGTCCAAAAGTTTCTTCATTCATACAGATCATTTCATCGTTTGCTCCAGCAATAATTGTTGGTTGATAAAATAAACCGGAAATCACATCACCACCGACTAAAACCGAAGCGCCTTTTTCTTTCGCATCACGAACTTGTTCCTTTACTTTTGCGACAGCGGCCTCATTTATTAGTGGACCTATCTCAATTCCTTCTTTAAAGCCATCTCCGACAGTTAAATGTCTTACTTTTTCAATAAACTTCTTTAAGAAAGGGTCAATTACATCTTCATGAACATAAATACGGTTAGCGCATACACATGTTTGACCCGTGTTACGAAACTTAGATGCGATTGCTCCTTCAGCCGCTGATTCAATATCAGCATCATCCATTACGATAAAAGGTGCATGCCCCCCTAGCTCAAGCGAAACTTTCTTTACCGTATCTGCAGCTTGTTTCATTAGTAATTTTCCAACTGCAGTTGAGCCCGTAAATGTAATTTTCCTGACACGCGCGTCATTCATCCAAGTTTGACCAATCTCCTTTGGATCCCCTGTTACAACATTAATAACTCCTTTTGGAATACCTGCTTTTTCTGCTAACTTTGCTAAATAGAGGGCCGTTAGAGGTGTTTGTTCAGCCGGCTTAATAACCGCTGTACATCCTGCAGCTAAAGCAGGCCCTATTTTTCTAGTAATCATGGCAGCCGGAAAATTCCAAGGCGTAATCGCGCCAATAACACCCACTGGTTGCTTTTGTACAATGATACGCTTATTCGGGTCACTTGCTGGGATCGTTTCTCCGTAAACTCTCTTTCCTTCCTCAGCATACCAAGATAGAAAGCTATTAGCATAATCAACTTCACCTTGTGCTTGACTTAAAGGCTTTCCTTGTTCAGACGTCATTACTTTTGCAATTTCTTCTTTTTCCTCTTCGACAAGATCATGCCACTTCATGAGCAGCTCACTTCTTTCTTTTGCCGTCAAGCTTGCCCACTTAGGAAAAGCGGTATATGCTGCGTCCACCGCTAACTTCGCTTCTTTTGCTCCAGCCTTCGGAACTTGACCTACTAGTTCTCCTGTAGACGGGTTCATTACATTTATACTCTCACTGAGTGAAATCCACTTACCATCGATAAACAGTTCCCATTTACTCATTTTTCTCCTCCTTACATTAATTAATATCAATTTCCCTAAAAATGGTCTTTAAATTAATAGACACATAAATTTAACAAACCTGATCAAAAAATCCATTTTTTATAATCTTAATATTCATAAGTTTAATAGGTATCTGTCTAAATTACAATTTTTTTGTAATCGTTTCATTTAAATATTAGAAAAGCAGAATCTTATAAGAAAATACATCTTCTGTTGGTTATTTCCTTTTCAAATGAAACTTTGTTCATTACTATCATTTATTCTTTTCTATCTGCTTAATTGATTCTCCATTAGGAACACTATATAGCCGGCTTTTCGGCTCATAAATTGTTTGCGAAGGCCAAAGTCCATGGTGTCCTGAAAAAATATAGCTAGTAAGGCATGCGACAAAAAAGAATTCAATCCCCTTACCATCAAACATCTCAACAGCTAAAAGGAAAGCTGCAATTGGGGTATTAGCTCCACCAGCAAATGTTGCAATCATACCGATTCCGGCAAGGAAAGACATCGGTAAATCAATAAGACCATAGAGCGCGTTTCCTAAAGTTGCCCCCATAAAAAATAAAGGGATTGCTTCTCCCCCTACAAAACCTGTCCCGAGTGTAACTGCCGTAAATACAAGCTTAGCTAAAAAAGCAAAGGGAGGAACTTCTTCATTAAAAGATTGCTCCAACATATCTAATCCACGCCCATTGTAATCTACTGTTCCTATGATCATCGTCAAAACAACTATTATGATTCCCCCTACACAAGCTCTAACCATATGATTTTTCTTTGTATATTTTTCAGAAACTTTATGTATTCCATGCCTTAATTGACAATAGATTACACTTACTAGACTAAAAATAATCGCAAGTAAAATTACTTTTGCAAAAGCGAAAACAGACAGCTCTGGAACTGTTTGTATTATAAACGTTTCGTGCTCCACCCTCCAAGCTTTTTCAGTTATAAAATGTCCAACAAAGCTTGATACAAGACAAGGAACAAATGCTTCATATTTCATTTTCCCTAAAGCTGTCATCTCCATTCCAAAAATAGCTCCTGTTATAGGTGCACCAAAAGCTGCACCAAACCCAGCACTAATCCCACTCATTAACAAGATCTTTTTATCAATTAAATTTACTTTAAAGAATTGATTTACTGTCTCGGCTACACTCCCCCCCATCTGAATGGCAGCTCCTTCTCTTCCCGTTGACCCACCAAATAAAACGGTTATAAATGTACCCAAATAAACAAGAGGTCCTAGTCTTCGCAACATCTTTGTTTGACCATGAACTCCATCTATAACGAGATTATTGCCTTTATATAATTCCTTTCCAGCGCTCGTACCCAAATTCATATAGAGATAGCCTAAGACTAAACCCGCTAAAGGAAGCAAAAAGATAAGCCAGGAATTTCTTTCTCGTGTCTCTCCAAGTAGATCGTTTGTATGTAAAAGGAGTGCTGTTGTGGAACCTATAATTGCTCCAATAATAGCGCCGAAAACTATCCATTTGGAAAGGATTACAAGCACTTTTTTATACTCACGAATCTCACTCATTGCGTTCCCCTCTTTTCAATGCTCTGGATATTCTTTTTTACGTTATTCGATTTTAGTCTTTCAATAATTCAACTTATCAATTCTAGTTATTAAAAAAAACATCTATTCTGATCCTCTCTCAGAAAAAATCTTTATTTTATAAAGCAAAGCACACTAAAAAGGATAGTTAGTCCTCATTCGAATGACCTAACTATCCTATAAGGTTTTTCCTCGTTTTTTTCCTGTTTCTAGTCTTCCATTACATACCAAATACGTAAGTGACAATTAATATCGATGCTATCACACCTACTACATCAGCAAGTAATCCAACTTTTAAGGCATCACCCATTTTTTTAATTCCCACTGCTCCAAAATAAACCGTTAATACGTAAAACGTTGTATCCGTACTCCCTTGCATCGTTGAAGCGAGTCTGCCAATAAAAGAATCCGGTCCGTGCGTTGCAATCAGATCAGAAGTCATTCCAAGTGCTCCAGTTCCAGAAATCGGACGGATCATCGCCAGTGGAACGATTTCTGAAGGAACTCCAATTGCTTGCAACATTGGTTTCATTAAATCAATTATAAAGTCCATTGCCCCTGATGCCCGAAAGACCGAGATGGCTACCAACATTCCAACTAAATAAGGAATAATCGAAATAGCCATCCCAAACCCTTCTTTTGCTCCTTCGACAAACGTTTCATACGTTGGTACCTGCTTGTACGTTCCATACATAAGGACAAATGCGATCAAGACAGGGATAAACCAAATGGAAATAACCGTAATCCACCCCATCTATACACGCCCCTTTCGAACTCGCCTATAGTAGAAGTATCGATCAATTAAAATTGCTCCTATCGTTGAACAAGTTGTTGCAACAAGAGTTGTCCCGACAATTTCCGTAGGTGAAACAGAACCGTAACTCATTCGAATCGAAATAACGGTTGTAGGGATTAGCGTAATACTCGCGGTATTAATAGCAAGCAACGTAATCATCGACCTGCTTGCTGAATCCTTTCCACCATTCAGATCTTTTAATTGCTGCATCGCTTTAATTCCCATAGGTGTAGCTGCATTCCCTAATCCAAACATGTTTGCAGTCATATTTGATAAAATATACCCCATTGCCGGGTGGTTAGGAGGAACTTCTGGAAAGATTCGCGTCGCTATAGGACGCATCACCTTCGCAAGTGCATTAAGAAGTCCTCCTTCTTGAGCAATTCTCATTAGACCGAGCCAAAAGACAAGGATACTGATTAAGCCAAGACATATCGTTACAGCATCTTTTGCTCCAGCAAAAATGGCTTCATTCACTTCTTCCATTCGTCCATTAATAGCTCCAAACGCTATACCTATAACGAGCATAGCAACCCAAATTTTATTAATCACTGCTTCTCACCCCAATAGTGAAAGAGAATACATCGAGGAACCTTGTCCAAAATCCTTTATTCTCTTCAACTTCTGGAGGATCGTATAACAATGGTATGTTCCCTATCAATTTATCATTTAATAACAACTCAATTTTTCCAACAGGCTTTGTTGGATTATAACTAGCCTCTCTTTCTTCTGAAGGAGGACGTTGTAATGTAATTTTCTTTTCAAGAGCTGATTGTTCTGTTTGAGAAAGTGGATACGTAAATGTATATGGTGCATAAACACGACCTTTATAAAACTCATCTTCAATTTCTTGAATAATTCCCTCTTCAACGAGAGTCTCTAGCGAATACGTATTAAATGCCCAATTAAATAGATTCATATGATCATGCCAATCGCTAGGGGCATTTAATGTAACCGCAATTAGATTCTTGTCATCTTTTGTTGCTGTTGACACTAGCGTTCGTTTTGCTCGTTTCGTATAACCTGTTTTACCACCTGTTGAATATTGATATAACTCTGTTAACAACCTGTTCTTATTTCTCCATACACGAACTTGCTCTCCTTCGGCACGATGGGTTTTCGTTGAAGCAATTTCTTGATAAACTTCATTTCCCATTGCATATTGAGTTAATAGCGCCATATCGTATGCACTGGAGTAATGGTCTTCATGATCATCTAAACCATGGGGGTTTTGAAACATCGAATTACTCATTCCCAGCTCTTGGGCTTTTTCATTCATCATATACACAAAGCCTTCAAGACTCCCCCCCACATGTTCGGCTATTGCTACTGCAGAGTCATTTCCACTCCGTAACATTAATCCATAAACCAAATCTTCTAATTTGATTTTTTCACCTGAACGTAAATAAATTGATGAACCCTCCGTCCCTTCAGCTCGAGAAGAGACTTTAACCATTTCATCCATCTTCCCTGATTCAATGGCTATAATGGCTGTCATAATTTTTGTAATACTTGCAATTCGAAGAGGCGTATTTTCATTTTTCCCATATAGAACTCGACCCGACTCCTGTTCGATTAAGACAGCGGCCTGTGCAGAAACAGAGAAATTTCTTTGCTCTGCGTTTGTTTCCATCGGTATTGCTGGGAACAGCAGTAATAATACAATCATCATTAGCGAAAATTTTTTTCTCATTTCAAATCCCCGTCCTGTCTTTGTAATGTTAACTCCTGATGTGCACATCACATGTATGCCTGTCTAAATTCTTCTCTTACTAGCCAAGTCTATGCAGGACAAACCTTGATATGACAAGAACTTATGCTAATGATCGTTTACTTTTAAAAAAAACGGCAATAATAGAAACTATTTAATAAGGATGGAGGTATCAAAATGTTGCTAGAACTTGCTAATATATTTGGGCGAATCATAACGATATTTCCACTCCTACTCTTTATGACGCTATATATGGGTAAACGGTCCATCGGTCAAATGCCCATTTTTGATTTTTTAATCTTCATTACCCTTGCCAGTGTTACAGGTGCCGATTTAGCAGACCCTTCAGTAAGCCATATACACACAGCATTTGCGATTGTTGTAATCGGTTTTATTCAAAAAGTTGTTGCCAAAGCTACCATTAAAAACCGCCCATTTGGGAAGTTCATCACATTTGAACCGATCGTCGTTATTAAAAATGGTCAATTACTCACTGATAATTTACAAACCATTCAATATTCTGTTGATAACATCCTACAATTGCTTAGGCAAAACAATGTCTTTGACATAAAAGAAGTTAGTCTGGCGATAATTGAAGCAAATGGTGAATTAACGGTTCAAAAAAAGCCTGAAAAATCGGTACCCACACTGGAAGACTTAGGAATCTATAAAAAAACAAGTGGTATTTCTTTTCCCGTTATTATTGAAGGAATCATGCGAGAAGAAATTTTAAAAGAATTGAATATAACGAAAGAAGCCCTCCGTGAAAGATTGCAAAACGAAGGGATCATGCGAATTGAAAAGATTTTTCTATGTACAATGAATAAGGAGGGAAAACTACACTTAGCTTACACAAATACAGACGAGAAATATCAGAAAATTCAACATTAAAAACAACGAGCTGCTTTTATCAAAGAGTATCCTTTTTTTCTTGGTTTTTAATTGTTAAAAAACTCAGTTTTCCATTAGGTTCCAAAAACCCTTGTTGTACATCAGAAGGAGAGCTGAAGCCGTTAACTCGTAATTCTTCTTTTAACTCATTTTTGCTCAATCTTGCTTTCCGAAGCCCATTTAATACAATAACTCCGTTTTCAATTACCTTAATTGATTTCCCTGCGATTATCTTTTCAAAAAGTGGACTTCTTAAAGAAACCCAACTTATGATAATTTGAGCAATAACGAGCGCAAAAATAGCGACAATTGAAATCCACGGATTAATACTCGGATCTGCCAAAGGTTTCGCAATAAGTGAGCCTATCGCAATTGCGACAACCAAATCAAAATCTGTTAGCCTACCTACTGCTTGACTCCCCATCATTCTAAAGGCTATTAAACCAATCACAAAGAAACCTAATGCCTTTGCAAAAGCTAAAATATATTCCAACTAAGACCCTCCATTTCATATTAATATAAGAATTTTACTGATACTAAAAGAAACCCTTCTCAAGCACCATGAGACAAAGGGTTTCTCTACTTTTATTTTAGGCAATATTATATATTTTCTTTTATTACGCTTTTGTATACGGAGAAACTCGTTCATGTACTTGTTTCATTTGTTCAGCACACCATGAATAACTTTGCTTAGCTTGCTGGTTTTCAGTATCTAAAGTAAATGTTTCTAAACTTGCGATCACACTTTTAATATTTGCATCAAGCATTGGCAATTCTGTTGGTTTAGGAACTTGAAGTGCGTCATTAAATAGATCAATGGTTAACTGACCGTACTCATCAACCTGTGCTATAAAGACATTTTCAATTGTTGCGTTCATCTTTTCAAGTTCGGTTTTTAGCCATTCTTGATTCAATCCTCTTGTCGCTAACGGCTCATGTAAGACTTTCCCATCCATGATCACTGTTTCTGGCTCTTTTATAGGTGGGACTTGTTGGTGCAACATTTTAGCAGTAATTGGCTGCTGTTCTTTTTTGACAAGAACATTTAATTCACCATTACCTTCTAACACAGCAAATTCAACATCTGCAGTTTGAAATACTTGCTTTCCCCGAAGCTTTCTCAGTAACTCATCCGTAGATAAATTCTGCTTTTTCATATTATCTTCAAGGATCTTGCCATCCTTCATGATCGGTATACCTTTGCCATAAATCGCTGATCGAAAAGTTGCATTTTTCACACTAAAGATCATGATACCAAATGCCCCACCTGCCCATATAAGTATGGCAACCAATAAGTAAGAAATCGGTATAGCGAGCTGGATGGATCCGATCGCTAAAATAACGGCTACCGAAGCAAGAAGACCAAACTCTAACTGAGAAGTCTCCCCGATTGGCTTTCGAACAAAGATCCTTGCAATTGCAATGAATAAAAGAAAGCCAACAAAACTACGTAAGGCAACCTCAACCCATCCAAGCATGTAAACCTCTCCTTTCATTGTTGTTGATATGTTGGTTCTTCAAATTCAATTTGTCCTTTTCTTTTTTGTATTTCTTGAATAACTGTTCTTGTTTTTAAAGCACTTTGATGAAACGCCTCTCTTGCTTTTGGCTCCTTCGTTTTCAATGCAAGTGATGTTAATGTCGCATCAATTGATTGCAATGAAATCAATAACCCTTGCACTTTACTCCCAACAGTCATGACTCACACTCCTTATCCTTTTGGTCTAAATACTAATGAAGCTAGAAACCCAAAAATTATTGCAGCCGAAATACCCGCACTGGTTACTTCAAATATTCCAGTTATTACACCAATTAAGCCATTCCTCTCAGCTTCAGCCATTGCCCCATGAACAAGCGAGTTCCCAAAACTAGTAATTGGTACTGTTGCACCGGCTCCGGCAAAGTCAATTAAGGGCTCGTAAACCCCAATTCCGTCTAATACAGCACCTGTTACAACCAAGGTACTCATCGTATGTGCAGGTGTTAACTTAAATACATCCATCAAAATTTGACCAATGACACAAATCAATCCCCCAACGACAAATGCTGAAATAAAAATCATGACTTTCCACCTCCTGCCTCAATGGAAACAGCGTGTGCGATACAAGGAATTGTCTCCTTCTGCTGAAATGACATTGGAGATAATAGTGCGCCTGTAGCTACAACTAAAATACGTTTAAATTCTCCTCTTCTCATCCGGTTTAATAAGTGACCATAAGTAACTGCAGCCGAACACCCAGCCCCACTTCCACCGGCAAGAACGGGTTGTCCTTCACGATAAATCATTTGCCCACAATCATGAAATGTATTTTCAGGAAGTTTTAACCCTTTCTCCTCAAGTAAGTCTCTTGTAATTGGAACCCCAATCTTCCCAAGATCTCCTGTTACGACTAAATCATAATGATCTGACGGAAGGCCCATGTCGCGAAAGTGAGATATAATAGTATCTGCAGCTGCTGGAGCCATAGCTCCACCCATATTAAAAGGATCAGACAATCCCATATCGACTACTTTGCCAATTGTAGCTGATGTTACTACAGGGCCATCACCGACATTGGAGACAAGTGCCGCCCCAGATGCTGTAACAGTCCATTGCGCTGTTGGTGGTTTTTGACCTCCGTATTCTGTCGGATATCTAAATTGCTTCTCAGTCGCAGAATTATGACTTGAAGCAGCTGCAATGACACGCTCAGCACCTCTACCATTTACAATAAAAGAAGCTAGTGCTAATCCTTCCATTGAGGTCGAACAGGCACCAAATAAACCAAAGTAAGGGATCGCAAGTGTTCGACTAGCAAAACTTGAGGGAGTAATTTGATTAATTAAATCACCTGAAAACAAAAATTGAATATCTTCATTCCGTAATTCAGCTTTCTCAATAGCACGTGAGATCGACTCTTCTAGCATTACCTTTTGCGCTTTTTCATAAGAATCTTGACCAACCCAAAGATCATCATGTAATAAGTCAAAGTCATCTGCTAATTCACCGTTTGCTTCAAAAGGTCCTCCAACGGTACCGGTTGTTAGTATGACTGGCTTATTTTCAAATTTCCATGTCTGGTGTCCCTGTAACATCTTACAACCCTCCCCACTGAATAAGAATCGTCTTGATAATTGCAATAAAAAATGCCGCTACCGTACCAAACACTATAACAGAGCCGGCTAATTTAAAAATATTGCCCCCGACACCTAAGACGTAGCCTTCTGTCCGGTGTTCAATAGCAGCAGATGCAACGGAATTCGCAAATCCCGTTACTGGTACAGCTGTACCACCACCTGCAAATTGTGCAATACGATCATAAACCCCAAAACCAGTTAATAGAACTGAAATAAAAATTAACGTTGCTACAGTCGGATCCCCAGCTGTCCGTTGAGTGAAATCAAAAAAAGTATAATAAAAAACATGAAGGCCTTGGCCTATAAGGCAAATAAACCCTCCGACAATAAATGCTCTTATGCAATTTTTCACTACCGGTCTTTTTATCTCATGCTTTTTTTGTAATTGCTGGTACTTTTGTTGAGCTGGTGTGAGATTTTTATCTTTACTTGATGACATTTCCTTCCCCCCCTAACCTCTCATCATATCTTCGAGCTTTTTTAACTCTTTCTTCAATCGTTCTTCACTAATTTTTTTATTTTTTAATTCTGTTTCTAGTTTTTCTAACTCCATATAAATTTTTTGGTCAGTAGATAAATACACTGTAGCTTCTGGATATCGCTTTTTCACTGCGTCATACCCATATTTTCTAATTTCATTTAACCTGAATCGATCAAAATACTTTACTCTTGGCGCCAGATAAATATTGTCCTCATGATCATTTACTCCTTTAATTTCAACAACCTCTTCCATTGATAGAACGATTTCTTTTGACTCATCTGCTTGATTTTGATCGACAACTGCATATTGTTGTAATTCCATTGGCTTAACATCTGGAGTAGCCCCTGTTAGGTCTTGACATCCTACTAATAAACAACAAACAATAAAGAGCGATATACTTTTTTTCATCTCATTCTCCTCCTTTTTACTTCTAATTATGTAGAAGATAAAGTGATAAAAATAACAGTGGAGTATAGCTAACCATTACGTTCTTAAAGTAAGTGGTAGGAGCCTATTTTAATTACTTTTTTCATGATGTATTGTTATAAGTATTATCAGGATTATGGGAACTTTTCTTTATCGCAAATTTCACTTTAGGTGGAGAGTGACTTTTGGTCACCCTCCTCCTGACATTATCATTGCTTGTATTGAGGTTCCTCTTCTTGAATCTGTTGCAGGCGTGGTTCTAACCCATCAATTACTCCCTGTGTTTGTTGGGCTGCTTGTTGGAATAACTGTTTTGCTTGTTGGTTCTCCGTATCAAGAGCAAATGTCTCCAAGCTAGCTTGTGCACTTTTTAAACCTGCTACTGTTTGTTTGAATTTCGCTGCTACTGTCACGAGTCGTCCCCCTAAAATGGTCAGTAATTTGAAGATTACCTTCCCTCATAGGATGGAAAGTTAAAAAGCAAAGTATTAGAAACAATTTTTGTAAATTATATCGTCACAATACAGTTGGAGGTACAAATGGAAATTATCCTTATCACTCTTCTATCGTTATTAGTAGCAAATATCCTTATATTTGTTCTTTTAAATAATCAAAAGCAAATAAAACGTGACATCCATGAGCTAAAAGAGATCTTAAGCCAAACAACAAAGACGTCAGATTTTCATGAGCATAATAAGGTAAAATTGATTGAAGAAAAAAAGGCACACTTGCTTCTTCTTACTTATCAAATACGTGAAACTGTTGCTAAACAACAATTTGACATTCATTCTAAAATAATTGAAGAAACACCATCCACCCACAATGTTCCTGACACAGATTTAACTCAAATGTTCTCTCCCAACCAAGTGTTAGTACTCAAAAAATTTTGGTCAGCATACCAAGCTTATTTAGAAAGACATTGGTTAACACAAGATGGTAAAATCAAAACGGTTTTTCGAGGTAGGCCAGATTTACCTGATTCAGACCTATTTAAACTTCATCATTCTTCCACACTCCTCGTTAAACAGCTCGATCAATGGCTAATACTATTGAATTCCCCCTCCTGAAAAAGGGTGCAAACCACCCTTTTTCAGCCTCTCTCATAAACTTTTCTTTTTCCGTTAACACTATGTGGTAATGTGATATTGAACAAAGGGGTTGTAATGTGAATACGAATTTTCTTTCCTTGACTTTGGAACTCTTTGTTGGCTTTTTTGCTTTGTTAGTCATGACAAAAGTATTAGGTAAAAATCAAATTACACAACTAACACCTTTTGATTTCATTTCTGCACTCGTATTAGGTGAACTTGTAGGAAATGCTATTTACGACAAAGATATTGGACTGCATTACGTTCTTTACGCTGTATTTATTTGGGGGTCGCTAATTTATACAATTGAAATGATCACGCAAAAATTTAGAGCATCAAGACCTTTGCTTGAGGGAACTCCTTCGCTGGTCATTTCAAAAGGAAAAATACAATATGATGAGCTAAAAAAAAATAAACTTGATTTAGATCAATTATTACACTTGTTACGAAACAAAGGAGTTTTTTCAATTAGAGAAGTCGAATATGGCATTTTAGAAACCAATGGTGCAGTCAACGTGATGAAAAAACAACCATATGATAATCCGAGCAATCGCGATCTACAAATACCACCACAACCTGTAGATTTACCAGTTCTTCTTATTCTTGATGGCGAGATTATTGAAGAAGGATTAACAAAGGTCAATAAAGAAAAGGATTGGCTTACTGATGAGCTCCTCAGGCAAGGAATATCAGGACTGTCAACCGTATGTATTGCTGAATGGGTAGAAGGAGACGGTTTAGAAATACAAACATACTAGATTGGATGGTGATGATTATGAGAACAGTATTCATATTAATCCTCTTGAGCTGTATGGTAGTCGGTTGTCAACAAGAGAAACCAGAAGGTGCTTCGATACAATCAATCAACCAAGATCAAAAAAATGTTATCGTTGTAATGATTGATTCAATGACAAAAACTGTTCTCGATGAAGGAACAGAACGTGGCTCCCTTCCTGCACTATCTTATTTAATGGAAAACGGAAATGTCTATCACGATCTCGTCGCTCCTTTTCCTTCCATGTCTGTAGCTATTGAGAGTACTTTGGTTTCTGGAACATCTCCACGTGAACATAAGGTTCCAGGTCTTGTCTGGTATGATCCTGACGGCGATGTCATCGTTGATTACGGTTCAACGTTATCGAAGTACTGGAAACTCGGAATCGATGATACACTTATAAATACACTCGTGCATTTAAATACGAACCATTTATCACCAAAAGTAGAAACGATTTATGAAGCCTTAAATAAAAAAAGACTTACAAGTGGTTCGGTCAATCTTCTTGTTTATCGTGGAGATAAAGCTCATGAAGTACATATACCAAGCTATATGAAAACCATGTTGCATTTACCTGATAAATTGGAAACGAAAGGACCTGACCTTCTCGCTTTTGGTCAAGCTATTAAGCCTAAAGCTGTACAAAGTGAGAAATTAAAAGATAGTATTTATCAAAGGTTTGGATTGAATGATTCGTATTCATCTGATGTAACACGAACATTAATTAACAGTAATGAACAACCAAACTTTCTAATGGTTTTTTTTCCTGACTATGATAAGGATGCGCATCATCACGGTCCTATAAGTCCAGAATACTTCGCAAAAACAGATGGCTACTTGCAAAACATCTTTAATGCCTATGATAGTTGGGATCAAGCGTTAGAAGAAAATATATTTGTTATCATGGGAGACCATGGACAAGATCAACTAAAAGAAAACAAGGAAGAAGTCGCTATAGAATTAGAACCATTGCTTGATCCATATATTGTCGCTCCTTTAATGGACGAACCAAGTAGTGGAGATATCATTATTTCGAACAATCATCGATCAGCTTATTTGTATTCAACATCTCCTCAAATTGACTTTATTGATGTTGCCAAAAAGCTACACCATGATTCTCGTATCGATCACCTTGCTTGGCTAGATAACGATGAGTTAATTATTTTCCAAGTAGGTAGAAAAGAGTATCTTCGAGTTAAAGAAGACGGAGAATGGGTAGATCCATACGGTCAAACATGGTCTATTGAAGGAAACATACAAATAGCTGATATTGTACTAAACGAAGAAAAATCAACTATCACATATGGTGATTATCCTGATATTTTTAATCAATTATTAGGGGCCTTATATAGTCACAGTGAATCAATGATTGTTACTGTTAAACCAGGCTATACACTAAAATCAGAAGGTGCTCCTGTTCATAACAAAGGAGGAGAGCATGGGGGTTTGCATAAAAATGATACTATCACATCTATCATTATAGCTGGAACCGATAAAGAGTTAGACGAACGACGTATGGAAGCTTTAAAAGATTACTTTCTAAGTTTGTTTGAATAATTAAAAAGGACTAAAACAGAGATCCTGTTTTAGTCCATCACACTTTATTTATACGTCTTCCATCTTAATTCTCGTGCCTCCAAATATCTTCTTTCAACTTCTGGCCAATTGACCACATTCCACCAATTGTTAATATATGGTTCTCTTTCATTTTTATATTGTAAATAATACGCGTGTTCCCAAACATCAAGGACAAGTAAAGGAATAATATCTTGTTGACTTAAATGTTGGTGCATTTCCGCTTGAAGAATTTCTAAACGATGTGCTCGTGGTGCCCATACTAGTAAAGCCCAACCAACTCCCTCTACTTTTTCAGCTGCTTTTGAAAAATGTTCCTTCATCTTCCTGAAGCTTCCAAAATCACGACTAATCTGCTTAGCCACCTCTCCACTCGGCTGCCCTCCACCACGGGGACTCATTATATTCCAGAAAATCGTATGCAAGTAATGCCCCGCTCCGTTAAAAGCTGCTTCTCTTTCCCAATGCTTTATTAAGTCATACTCATTTTTTCTTCTAGCCTTTTGCATTTCCTTTTCTGCTTTATTTAAGCCATCTACATAACTTTGATGGTGTTTACCGTGATGGAGGCGCATAATCTCTTCGGCAATATACGGTTCTAAAGCATTATAAGCATATGGAAGTGGTGGTAACTTATGTCCACCAATTGGTACGGGGTCGAGAGATACATTAACTGCTTCTGTACGTTCAGGTTGCAAGTCACACCATTTTTCGTAAACTTCCAATGCCAATTCGTCAATTTTATTATTTGACTCTTCATCACTTAGATCATTTCGCTGCTCACATTCATTAAGTAGAGTAACTAACGAGTTTGTAAATGGTATAACCTTATCATATCCAACACTCGTTTCAATCGTCGACCCATACTGATTCCAAATATTCTTTAACTCTTTAGCCCAATCGTAAACTGTTTTCTCCTGAGTGTTCATTACACATTCCTCCTTATTGCTTAACAGTAACGTTTTATACTATGTTAGATGAATGTCTAAGTGTGTCTTTTTCTCAAAGAAAAACAGAGTAGCAAGGTGCTACTCTGTTTCTAATGTTTCTTCAAATTTCCTGAAGAAAAGGTCGGCTTCATCTTCAAGTGAATGTTCATCAACTGTGTCTGGCAGAGGTGGAAGTTCATCTATACTTTTTAGACCAAAATGGTCTAAAAAGAAATTAGTTGTTCCATACAAAATTGGCCTTCCTGGGCCCGGGGCACGCCCAACTTCTTTAATAAGCAATTTTGAAGATAGAGTGTGTATCGCTCGGTCTGATTTCACACCTCTGATCTCATCAATTTCCATTCTTGTAATCGGTTGACGGTAAGCAATGATTGCCAATGTTTCAAGGGCTGCTTGAGATAAGCTTGAGTGAAGCGGCGAAACTGCGAGCTTTTTAAAGTAAGGCGCATGTTCAGGCCTGGTCGTTAATCGGTATGCCCCAGCCACTTCAACGATTTGCAGCCCACGTGCTTGTTCTTTATAGAGCATTTGCAATGTCTCAATTGCTTCTAAGATCGTTACTTCTTCCATTTCCATAACCATTGAAAAGTCTTTTATTGTCATCCCTTCATCACCAACAACAAACAATAATCCTTCAATAGCTGCTTGTAGTTCTTGAATGGTCATACTCCACTCCCTCCTCGTTACTGTAGATCATGATGTCTGCAAAGTTAGTTATTTGCTCGCAACGAATCGTTTTTGTCTTCATTAACTCTAAAATAGCTAGAAAACTTACCACTACATGACCTCGTTCAGAAATAGGAAACAACTCATTAAATTTACAAGTTCCTTTAAATTTTGTTCGTAAATCTTGTACAATTTCTTGCATTCTTTCCTCTATCGAGTACTCTTGACCTTTCACTGTCTTCATCCGAGGCGCCTGCAATTCCTTACGTTTCATCAATTTTTGATAGGCGCTGAGCATATCAAATAATGAAACACCTGAGATAGCAACATCTCGTTTCTCATCTTCAGAAATATAGGGGTCTAAATCTTCAGGTGGTCGTGTATGTACAAGACTTCTTTCCTGTTCTTTTTCTTTTAATTCTGATGCAGCTTCTTTATATTTTTTATACTCAATTAAACGATACATTAATTCATCCCTAGGGTCCTCTTCTTCTTCTACTTGCCATTCATCATCAAAAAGCTCCTCCTCTTGTTTAGGGAGAAGCATTTTGCTTTTAATAGCTAATAACGTAGCAGCCATTACTAAATATTCACTCGCAATGTCTAATTCAAGATCCTGCATCGCACGAATATAGGTTAAATACTGATCAGTAATAACTGCAACTGGTATATCATATATATCTACTTCAGCTTGATTGATGAGGTGTAGGAGAAGATCAAGTGGCCCCTCAAATGTATCTAGCTTGACACTATACGGATTCATTTAACCACCACTAGCTTTATTAATATTGCTAGATGCGATTATACCATAACTTATCACCTTTCAGGTAGGTAAAGACCATATTGGCCGGTTAATCTATCAAGTATTTTAAGTTTATTTCTTAAAATATGGTAAACTGATTTTACACTAAGAAAAAGGAGCTTGTCTATGTATCCCAAAGCCTACTTAGACTACCTCATTTATTTTCATGTCGAGCGTGATTATTTTGAATGTCATGAGGTACTTGAAGAATATTGGAAAGAAACAGATCCAAAAAACCGTCACTCTCATTGGGTCGGACTCATTCAAATTGCAGTGGGGTTATACCATCATCGTAGAGGAAACTTACAGGGCGCTAAGCGAATGTATGAAAGGTCACTAACCATAATTGACGAAAAACAAGAAGCTATAAAGAATTTAGGACTAAATGTTGCTCAGTTAAAAAAACAGCTAACAAGTCAGCTTGACCTACTGAATAACACATCGAAGTCATTTATAAATATTGACTTGCCAATTATTGATGATTACCTGAAATCTGAGTGCAATAAACGTTGCCTTCAATTAGGTGTTGAGTGGAAAATCACGAATAAAGTAGATGAGAACATTATTCATAAGCATTCGCTTAGAGACCGTACTGAAGTTATTCAGGAACGCGCACGGCAGCTACAACTGAAAAACAAATAAAATTTGTTGTATTCTAACTAAAAGAGACGGAGCTAGGTAGTTCATTGCTACCTAGCTCCGTCTCTTTTGTTGTTTCTACAAAAAAAGAAGGACTATTAGTCCCCCATCACTTCTTCTTCACTACACGCAAGCAAAAAACGCTCTGTATCTTTAGTTGGTTTCAAATCACATGGTAAAACGCGCTTCAATTCTTGTATCATCGCTTTCCCAATCCCCTCTTGTCTATGAGATGGATTTACGCAGATATGTTGTAACCTGGCCCCCTCTTCTTCAAGCGAAAAACCTAATACCCCAACAAAATCTTCATCCTTCCATAAATAAAGCTTCCAATCAGGGTCACTTTCATAACGATCAATTGTCTTCTGTAATGTTTTGACTTCTTTCTCTCTTGGCATAAAAGAAAGGAGCCCCATTGCAATTTTTTTATGAATTGTTTTATAAGGTACAAGCATAATAGACCTCTCACGTTTCTAACTCATTGTTGAGTTGTATTCGTATGCGCTTTCACCAAAATACATTTTACCACATTTTCAGTGCTTTTCGTTCATTTTTTTTTGCAAATTTAAGCACCTATTTCAATATATACAATCGAGACTACAAATGTTATAACTTTCTTTTTAGCAACATCGTCTAACGATTAAAAGATTGTCTATTATTAGACTAGTTATAAGCTTAGTGAGTGATATAGTAGTGGTACCATACTCAAAAGTAAACAAACTAATTTAGAATGAGAATGGGGAACTAAAGCAAAGAACCTACTTCATCTAACAAGTAGTAAAGTGTTAGATAAAGCAGGCCAAACATGTTTAATAGTTACCCTTTTTTTTAGAGACTTATTTTGCTAATACAGCATCTAAGCCAGGTACAATTTGCTTTTTACGAGATACAACACCTTTTAAGATCGCTGTATTATCTTCTAGCGTTACATCATATGCCTTTTCTACTGCATCTTGCAATTTACCGGCTACTAAAATCTTTGAATCATTCTCTAAAATATTTGTTACAACTAATAAGAATAGATCCAAGCCTTTTTCTTCTATCACTCCATTTAATGCTTCTTCTACTTTCGCTTTTCTCTCAAAGACATCATTTGTGTCGACAACATTCACTTGAGCAATTTCAAGTTTGCTTTGACCCATAGTGAATTCTTTTGCATCTAAAGAGATTAGTTCAGCAACAGATTTGCTGCTAACATCAGCACCAGCTTTCAACATTTCAAGACCATATTGATCAAGATCTACTCCTGCAATCTCAGCTAGTTCACGCGCAGCTGCAATATCTTGGTCTGTACAAGTTGGTGACTTAAATAAAAGTGAGTCAGATATAATAGCAGAAACCATTAAACCTGCAATATTCTTCTCAATTTCAACACCGTGTTCTTTATAAAGCTTGTTTAAGATGGTAGCTGTACAACCTACTGGTTCAGCACGATAATATAGTGGGTCACTTGTTTCAAAATTCGCAATTCTATGGTGATCAATTACTTCTAAAACACGTACAGCATCAATATCACTTACACTTTGTTGACGCTCGTTATGGTCAACTAAAATGACATTTTCCACTTCGTTAGCTACAGTTTCAACTAAGCGAGGAACTTCTACCCCGAAATAATCTAACGCATATTTTGTCTCTCCATTAATCTCACCTAAACGCACAGGCTCTGCATTAACACCAATTTTGTTTTTTAGATCTGCATAAACAATGGCCGAAGTAATCGTGTCCGTATCTGGGCTCTTGTGTCCAAAAATTAAAACTTTGCTCATTTTTTCTACTCCTTTTTATACAAACTAATTGTGCATTATGTATTACCACGTTCATTTTAACATTATTTCAACAAAAATAAACGATAGTTTTAAAATCATATACTCAAATTCCAATAAAATTTATATGAATTTTAAAAAAGTCTCCATATAGATAATTTTCTAAATCATCTATATGGTAGACTCTCTTAGTTTTATAACAAATATTATTTATTATTTTTCAAAACTTCTTCCTAAATTAGCCATTTCAATAGCAGACGTTGCAGCGTCCCAGCCTTTATTACCTGCTTTTGTACCAGCACGCTCAACTGCTTGTTCAATTGTATCTGTTGTTAATACGCCAAAGATAACAGGCTTTCCAGAAGAAAGAGCTAACGCCGCCACTCCCTTTGCTACTTCATTACAAACAAAATCAAAATGAGGTGTTGAACCACGAATTACTGTTCCTAGCGTAATGACAGCATCATATTTTCCAGTATCAATCATTTTTTTAGCAGCAAAAGGAATTTCAAATGCACCTGGTACCCAAGCGATGTCAACATCTTCCTCGTTAATGCCGTGACGCTTCAGAGCATCTTCAGCTCCACCTAATAATTTACTTGTTATAAATTCATTAAAACGGCCTACCACAATCCCTACTTTTAATCCTGATCCTACTAAATGTCCTTCAAAAACTTGTCCCATTTACTATTCCTCCTCAGATTGTCTCTCTATTAGTTATGCATAACTATTATATCAATTTGTCTTGCTTATTACTGTTAATGCTACAACCACACAAATTTCCAGGTGATTTTTCAATCAGCAAAATTATTTCACTTAAAAATGAAGCATATGACCTAATTTTTCAGATTTTGTTTTTAAATATTTTTCATTATCCTTATTATGTGGTAATTGAAGAGGCACTCGTTCAACCACTTCAAGCTCATACCCTTTTAGCCCGGTAATCTTTCGAGGATTATTGGTTAATAATCGCATTTGTCTAACCCCTAGCTCACGTAGAATCTGCGCTCCAATTCCATAATCACGTAAATCTGCAGGAAAACCAAGCTTTTCATTAGCTTCGACTGTATCATACCCTTGCTCTTGAAGTTGATAAGCTCTTAATTTGTTCATCAAGCCGATTCCTCGGCCCTCTTGACGCATATAAAGCAAAATACCTCGGCCCTCTTTTTCTATTTGAGCAAGCGCAGCATGTAATTGGGGTCCACAGTCACAACGCTGTGAGCCAAAAACATCGCCTGTCAAACATTCAGAATGAACACGTACCAACATTGGTTCCCCTTCAACTACTTCTCCTTTTATTAAAGCGACACTTTCTTTTCCCTCAATAATATCTGAGAAACCAATAGCGTCAAAATCTCCAAAGTCGGTTGGCAGCTTAATCTCAACTTCTCTTTTCACCAACTTATCTTTACGATGACGATATTTAATTAAATCTTTGATCGTAATCATCTTTAACTCATGCTGATCAGCAATCTTACGAAGTTCAGGTACTCTAGCCATTGTTCCATCAGCATTCATAATTTCGCAAATAACACCAGCTGGTTTGGCTCCTGATAGACGAGCTAAATCAACAGCAGCTTCCGTATGCCCAGCTCGACGTAACACTCCACCGTTTTTAGCGACTAGAGGAAAAATATGACCAGGTCGTTTAAAATGGTGTTTCTTTGTCTCATCATCAATTAGTGCCCTTACTGTATCAGCCCGTTCTGAAGCTGAGATTCCAGTCGTACTCGTATAGTGGTCAACACTAACCGTAAAAGCTGTTCCATGAGGATCTGTATTATGATCAACCATCGGGACAAGATCAAGCTTCTTCGCACGTTCCTCCGTAATCGGAGCACAAATTAATCCTCTTCCATGCGTAGCCATAAAATTAATTACTTCAGGAGTTGTTTTTTCAGCAATAGCAACAAAGTCCCCTTCATTCTCACGATCCTCATCATCACAAACGATGACGCATTGGCCTTGCATTAGCTCGTATATTGCTTCTTCAATCGGATCGAAGACTTTTTCCTTATTCATTTTTTCAGCCATCTGTTTCACCATCCTATCTACTTTCTGTTTGACGGAGCCCGGCGATGAAAAACGTATCCCTTCGAGCCACCATCTATTTATATTTTGCACAGTTGTGATCTTTGACTTTTTTCAATTGACTATGTCCAGCGACCTTTACAAGTTATTTGTAACCATGCTCTGAAAGAAAGCTCTCTGTTAACGATGATGTAGGCTTTTTAGCCGAATCAAACCTTTTCAAGATAAACTGTTCAATATATTTCCCAACCATATCACACTCAATGTTAACGATATCCCCGACTCCTTTTGTTCCAATAATCGTTTCCTCAATCGTATGTGGAATAATCGAAATCGTAAAGCTCTCGTCATCAACAGCAAAAATGGTCAAGCTTGTTCCATCTACAGTGACAGAACCTTTTTCTATCATATAGTGCCTTAGTTCCTTGTTTACCCCAATCTGGTAGTAAACAGCGTTATGTTCGGGTTTTTTTGCTAAAATCGTTCCTATCCCATCAACATGACCGGAAACAAAATGACCACCGAACCGACCCTTCGCACTCATCGCACGTTCTAGGTTAACCTTAGATCCACGGCCAAGACCTTGTAAACTTGTTGCTCGAACCGTTTCTGGCATAACATCAACAGTGAAGTGGGAAGATGCAAACGAAGTTACAGTTAAACAAACGCCATTAACAGAAATACTATCACCAAGATTCACATCACTTAAAATATGTGATGCTGCGATCTTAATGACCATTGAGTCGCCACTAGATCGCATTTCCTGTATTTGACCAACTTCTTCTATAATACCTGTAAACATTTATTCACGTCCCTTCACTCGCGAAACAACTTTTATATCATTTCCTAGCTTTATCACTTCAATCGTTTCCAATTCAAGCGCTTCTTCTACTTCCACTATACCTTCGCCACCTATTGCAGTCGGAGCTGACTTACCACCAAATAATTTTGGAGCAATATAGGTTATTATCTGATCAACCGTTCGTGCCATCAAGAAACTACCATTCACCTCTGCTCCACCTTCAACAAATAATGAGGTAATGCCTTTTGTACCTAACACAGCTAAAACCGTTTCAATCGTATCATCAGGCATTCGAATAACCTCAACCCCAAATGCCTCAAGCTCCCGTTGTTTTTCGTTAGATGCTTGTTCTGTTGTTAAAATCCAAGTCGGGGCCTCTTGGTCTTGAACTAACTTAGCATCAACCGATATTCGCAATGATCGATCAAGGATAATCCGAATCGGGTTTTTCCCTCCATTAGGAAGCCTTGTTGTCAAGGAAGGATCATCAGCTACTACCGTGCCGATGCCAACAAGAATCGCATCGTGTGTATGACGATAATAGTGAACATCTTCTCTTGCTTCTTCACCTGTAATCCATTTGCTTTTTCCTGTTACTGTAGCTGTTTTCCCATCAAGAGTCGTTGCTGACTTCAGGGTAACAAATGGTTTCTGCTCCTTCATAAAATGAAAGAACACTCTATTCAGCTCATCAGCTTCTTTCCGACAAACACCAAATTCCACTTCGAGTCCAGCCTTTTTTAATTTTGCAAGTCCACGACCCGATACGGCAGGATTAGGATCTTTTGTTGCAACTACAACCCTCTTTAATCCTTTTTCAATGATCAAATCTGCACATGGAGGAGTTTTCCCGTAATGACTACACGGTTCAAGCGTGACATAAATCGTTGCGCCTTTTGCCTTCTCTCCAGCCATCGAAAGCGCTTGAACTTCTGCATGACCTTCTCCAGCTTTCAAATGCGCTCCCATTCCCACAATCGCACCATTCTTTACCACGACTGATCCGACGACTGGATTAGGTGTTGTTTGTCCTATTGTACTTCTTGCAAGTTCTAATGCTAATCTCATATAATGACTATCATTCATTATGATCCCTCACATCTACTTCTGCTTTACAACATAGAAAAGCCCTGAGAATCTATACTCTCAGGGCTTTGAATAAAAGGGTTCACGAAAGAAACGTACAATGTTTTAATTGTAAGTTCAATTCATGCAAAAAGGTATACTTCTCCCCTTAAAACGAAAGGTTTAAAAAATGAAGGTATCATAAATAACCTTTATACACGATTCGTTCCTTCTCCCATCCAGACTTTCACTGTCGGTCCCGGATTTTCACCAGGTCCACCGAGGCTGTTATAACCTCGGGTCACGGACTAAGAAGCTAAAGCTTCATCACCGCCGGTCGGGATTTCCACCCAGCCCCGAAGAAACTTATTTAATTAATTAAAGACGTTCCATTAGTTATTATAGGATTACTAGAAAATGGTGAAATCCTATTAAAACATCTTGGATTGATTAAATCGTACCACTTAATTTATACCAAATCAAGAAATTTCACATTACAAGCATTTATAATAGACCAGTAATTAAAAAATCCCCCCTGTCAAATTTTCTGACAAGTGGGATTTTCCCGCCTAGCTATTTAATTCCACTTCTTCTTTTGGTTTCAAAGCGACTCAGTAAATAAGCACAAAGTCCACCTGCTAAAAGTGCAAGTACACTTAAATAAAATAAGAATGTATCCCCTGCAATACCAGGGTAAATAACAACTATTGAACCAATAATAAATCCAATCATTAGCGCATATGTACCAGTTTTATACTTTCTAAAAAGGAAAGTAATTAATTTACTGGTAATAAGTAAACCGATGACAATCCCTGATCCGACTGTAATGATAACAGGGATATTCAAATTGGATAGTGCGTTAATAACCGTTGGGTATACTCCAAATAGTAAGAAAATAAACGATCCACTAACCCCTGGCAATATCATAGCAGAACTAGCAACCCATCCAGAAAAAAATAAAAGAATATAATCACTCATGGTTAGATTGCTCATAACAACCATTAACTCATTGTCTTTTATAAACAATGTTGAACCTACTAAAATTGCACCAACAGCAAGCAACATATAATGTACCGGTGTAAAAGATTGCTTATAATTAATATCTTGTAACAGTTTTGGGATAACCCCTATAATCAACCCAAGAAAGAAGAAAAATGTAGGTTGAGGATATTCAGCTAAGAGCCATTCCACCAAATGGCTAATGGTTATTAATGCTAGTCCGATACCCAGTCCTAGTGGAATCAAAAATACAACATGCTTTTTCCACTGTTTTGAAGTCAAACCGTTTATCGCTTCTATTAAAGATTGATAAATACCAAGTACTAATGCAATCGTTCCCCCACTTACTCCAGGGATAAGATCACTAACACCCATTGTCATGCCTTTAAAAATATTACGCCATTGAAACAAAGCTTCCTTCTCCTTTATGAAAAATTATACCGAAGACCATTAAAACTTTACATGCTGTAAGGAATAAATCGCTTCACTTAAGGCTAAATCCTCCCATACAAAAAGACCCCTACCTGTGGCAAAGGTCTGGCTAACAACATTAGATGTTGCCAATAAAGCCTAGCTACTCACAAAACTTCCGACTTTATTGTACAGCTGCTCCCCTTATAGGTGGTATTCGATTATGGAATTTATAATAAATGATTTCTGAAAATAAGACAACTATTCGTGACTTTGGCATGCTTCCCCAGACAGAAGTTTATTCTTAATGTGAAGTTCTTCAGTGAAAGTGTTTTTAACAAATTCTCTTCTCAACGTGGTATGATAATGACATTGTTTTTTCTACAAGGAGGTACCTTTTTCATGTTAAGTCAGTGGCTTACAGCAGAATATATATTATCAATGGCAACAAATCAAGCAACGTTTAATAGAGGAATAAACTACTATCGTTTAGACCGTGTTTCTTACCTTAAATATGATCATTCTTCGAATTCCTATTATGCTTTTATAGATGGTTCACTGCTTTATGAATGTGAAATTAAAATTATCAGGCCTGAGAAAATTACCTACTCATGTGACTGCGAAGCTGCCACAACGTATTCAGGTGCATGTAAGCATATCATCGCCATGCTTTTCGCTTTAAAAGATCAACAAGAAATAAACAGCCCATTTACAGCTTCCTTTTCACAACCCAAAAAACACAGCAGTAAAATGCTTGAAAAATATCAAAAACTCTTACAGACAAGCACAAAATCAACAACAAACGAAAAAGAATTGTTACAAGTAGACTACGAAATCCTTTATTCGCAAATATCATTTCAGTCATTTATTGATAAAGTTGAGTTAAGGTTAAAAATTGGATCCAAGCGAATGTATGTCGTAAAAAACATCGAAGAATTCTTACAAGCCTATATAAATTCTGAATCGTACACATTTACTCCTAACTTCTCTTACGATCCATCACAACATGTTGTAGGTGAATACGATGCCGAGATTTTTAAACAATTACATACACACATACAAATTCAAGCGAATGTTATCGACGATTATTATTACCGTGCCTCGAAGAAGCGTTCTTACCAAGTACCTCCTGTTAGTTCGCAAACATTTCTTGAGCTATTAAAAGACAAAACAGTTTCGCTTACTATCAATGGTAAGACTCAATCTAATCATGCTAAAATAAAACAAATGGAAAATAGGAAGTTGTTTTCTTTTGCTCTTGAGCATTCAGATAAAGAGGATTCGGTTAAACTTGTTTGTCATAATGCAAATGATTTTGACTTTGTAAGCGCAGAGTACAGCACCCTCATTCATGCAAATACAATTTATCAATTAAATCAACAGAAAGCTGAACAGTTAGAAATAATTGCTGAACAAGCTGACAGGTCTAACGTAATTGACGTTATTCCCATTGAACAAATAGAAGCTTTTTGTTCCTATGTACTCCCTTCTTTAAAAACCATTGGAACTGTCGATTTATCGGCTGATTTATCTGAATCGATTGAAACCAAACCATTAATGGCTAAATTCTATTTAGATTTAGATAACGGTACACTAACAGGGAAACTAGCATTCGAATATGGAGAACATTCAAGAAATCCTTATCTTGAGATGAGACAAGAGCATGATAAAATCATTACTCGTGATATTCAAAAAGAACAAACCATTTTAGATCACTTAAATAAAACAGATTTCCACATAGCTGACGGTCAACTGACACTGACTAGTTGGGAAACAATCATCCCTTTTTTATTCGAACAACTCCCACTTTTACAAAAGGAAATCGATGTATATACGACCTCAGCTGTACGAAATGTAATGACAACACCAACTTCAACTCCTTCTGTCCAATTAGATGTGAACAATGAGACAAATTGGTTAGACGTTACATTTTCAATGGACGGAATTGACGATAATGAAGTAATGGATGTTCTTTCTGCTTTGCAAAGCAATGTAAAATATTATAAATTGTCAAACGGTGCATACATCCAGTTAAATCACAGTCGTTTTGATTCAGTGAGGCAAGTAATTCAGACAGTTGCTTCACCCAAGCAATCATTACAAAAAGAAATGAGCATTCCATTACACAAGGCTTTTGAACTTAATAAGGATAATGCACAGACAAAAGTATCGAAACAGCTTCATCAACTGTTGTCAGATATCCATACACCCCAATTCAGTGAGTGGGACTTACCTATCCATTTCCACGCAGAATTACGCGATTATCAAATAAATGGGTATAGGTGGTTACGTACGCTATCTCAAGTCGGGCTTGGTGGGATTTTAGCAGATGATATGGGACTAGGAAAAACTGTACAGACAATCGCTTTTCTCGAAGCAGAAAAAGAAGAAAGAGATTCATTTCAAGCAATGATTATTGCTCCAGCTAGCTTAATTTATAACTGGGAAAAGGAATTGGCGAAATTTGCTCCACAGTTAAAAGTAGCAGTCATTGCCGGCTCCAAGCAAACAAGATCTGACTTAATTGCTAACCATAAAGAAACTGATGTGTTTATCACATCTTACCCGTTGATCCAACGTGATAGTGACTTATATGAGCAAACTTTATTTTCAACACTTATTTTAGATGAGGCACAAGCCATTAAAAATGAAGCAACCAAAACAACAAAAGCAGTTCGTACCATACAATCAAACAGCTGTTTTGCTTTAAGTGGAACACCGATTGAGAACCATCAAGATGAGTTATATTCGATCTTCCATAGTCTCTTACCTGGAATTCTAGGTACAAAAAAGCAATTTAAAGAGCTTTCAAACGAAGAAGTTTCCAAAAAGGTGAAACCTTTTATTATGCGCAGGCTTAAAAAAGATGTTCTGTCTGAACTTCCAGATAAGATTGAATCGGTTCAATTTACTGATTTAAGTGCTGATCAAAAGAAACTCTATGTCGCACAAGTAAAACAATTAACCATCGATGTCAATGATGCAATTAGTAGCAATCAATTTCAACAAAAAAGAATTGAAATCCTTTCTGGATTAACACGTTTACGTCAAATTTGTTGTCATCCAAACCTTATCGATCCAGATGCTACTTATCAGTCAGGCAAATTAGACAGGCTTCTTGAATACGTTGAGGAAGGTTTACAATCAGAACAAAGAATGGTCATTTTCTCTCAATTTACGTCGATGCTGAAGTTGATAAAACGCTCATTTGATGAAAAAGGTTGGTCTTACCATTCTTTAGATGGTCAGACCCCAGCGAAGGAACGGGTCGAATTGGCCGAGAAATTTAATAATGGTGAGAAATCTTTATTCTTAATTTCTCTTAAAGCAGGAGGTACTGGCTTGAATTTAATTGGTGGTGATACTGTTATCCTTTATGATACATGGTGGAATCCAGCCATTGAAGAACAAGCAGCTGACCGTGTTTACCGCTATGGTCAAACCAAAAATGTCCAAGTTGTAAAACTAATCGCAAATGGCACGATTGAAGAAAAAATCCTTGAATTGCATGAAAAGAAAAAGGCTCTAGTAGATGCCATCATTCAACCAGGAGACGAAACTTTACAATCATTAACTGCAGAGGACATTCAGCAATTATTAACTTTTTGATACTGATACATTCATGAAGACTCACTCTTACCATTTAGTAAAAGTTAATCATGAAAATCCAGAAACTTGTGGGGAACTCTTCAAAAGATACTCTTATTTTTTATACTAGTTACTCCGGTAAGTGTTCAATAGGAAAAGTGATGGGCATTGACATTTCCATCACTTTTTTTGCGTTGAAAGTATCATCTCCACTTCACTTCTCGTTGGCATCCCATTTTGCGCCCCAGCTAATGCCAAAACAGCCGAAGCAAACTGACAAGCTTCCACAACATGTTTTCCTTCCGCCAATGCAACGGCAAGCGCTCCATTAAAAGCATCTCCGGACGTACATTGGTTAGTGTCACCAAATCCATATTGATACTACTTATCGCAGTAACTTTAGGCCTTCTCACCATTCATCCCCCCTCCTTTTCGTTCTCCGTATCGGTATGCTAATTGAAAATGTACTCCCTTTTCCTATTTCGCTTGTTACTGCTATCTTTCCTTCATGTGCTTCAATAATCTGTTTTGAGATTGCCAACCCTAAACCACTTCCTCCATACTCTCTCGAACGCGACTTTTCACCCCGGTAAAAATGATCAAACACAAAAGGTATGTCTTCTTCTTTAATTCCATTTCCATTGTCAACGATATGAATGACTAAATGATGATAGACTTGTTCAACAGTAATTGACACTTTACTCGCGCCGTATATTACTGCATTCTGTACTATGTTTTCAAGCACTTGCTCTATTCTTCTAAAATCGATCTTCATCCTTATATTCGGAAGTTGGTCAGTTACTGTTAACGAAACCCCTTTTTGTTCTAGATCTATTTTTTGTTGATGAAATACTCTCTTAAAAAATGGAGCCATTTCCATACTTCGGAGCTGTATGTCCCATTGATATAGTTCATATTTCGATACGTCAAATAAATCATCAATTAATCGTTCAAGTTGATCTGTTTTTGCTTTGATCACTCGTAAGTATTTCGTGCGTGTTTCTTCATTTTTAGCAATTCCATCTTCAAGCCCTTCAACATATCCCTTGATCGAAGCTAATGGAGTACGCAGGTCATGAGATATACTAGCAATCAATACTTTCCTAGCCTTTTCATCTTCTTTTGTTTTTTCTCTAGCCTCTTTTAAATGTGTTCTCATTAAATTAAAACCGGTGAGAAACCGACCGATTTCATCTTTCCCTTCATACTTAAGCGAATATTCTAGATTCCCTTTCCGAACTTCTTCGGTAGCATAATACATCTCTTTAAGTGGAGCAATTACAGTACGTGTAAAATACCAGACCCAGCCTATTATTATCAATACTAAGAATAATCCCCCCATTCCAACACTAGTAATAATCACTTGAAAGATTTGCTGAAATTGATTAAATGGAGCAACGTTTGAAGATCTAGGAATCACTTCAACATTTAGCAAACCATGTTCCTTTGAGTCAATTTGAAGATGAAGTGTTTCCAGGTCAATTGTCCAACCTCTCTCTATACGTTTTTGGTCATACAATTCCAGTGAATCAAATAATATCGCACCTTCATTATTTGTTATTACTAAATCGAACTGATATTGAGTTAAAAAAGGCAATATCCTCTCAGTAAATAACATGTGATTCCGAAGCGCTTCTTCATGCTCCAGAACTTCAGCTCTCACTTCCATTAAAAAAGTGTTTACCTGCATTTCTTCTTCAGGCATCTGCTTTTCTAATTGCATCGACATAAATTGAAGAAATCCAATTGTAACGAGGATGGGTAAAATAATGATCGAGAAAAAAGCAATTAACAAACGAACTTTTAATCCTCGCATCTTGTTCCCCCTATAAATTTATAGCCAGTCCCCCAGATTGTTTTTACATAGTTTGGGTTTGATGGATCCTCTTCAATCTTTTCACGAATTTTACGAATGTAAACCGTCACCACATTCATGTCACCATAACGATCAAACCCCCATACTTTTTCATATAAATCCTCCTTCGTAAATACCTTCCCTTGATTAGTAGCTAATAAATGTAGTAGCTTAAACTCTTTACTTGATAACTCAACTGGTTTTCCTTTCACTAAAACGAGCATTCCTTCTTGATCGATCGTAAGCCCATCGAAAATAAGGCCCTTATTCTTTATTTGCTGTTGAGAAAAATGAATATATCTGCGAACTTGTGCTTTAATTCTCGCAACAAGTTCCCTTGGACTAAAAGGTTTTGTTATGTAATCGTCTGCCCCTATCCCCAGTGCAATTACTTTATCTGCTTCACTACTCTTAGCACTCATCATGATTACAGGAACTGTAGAGTTTTCCCGAATCTTTCTACAAACTTCTACCCCGTCTACTTTCGGTAACATAATATCAAGTACAACAAGGGTCGGATGTTCGCTTTCAAATAGCACTATAGCTTCTTTGCCATCACTAGCAACAATAACTCGATACCCTTCAACTTCTAAATAATCTCTTACTAGCTCTCCTAACTCTAATTCATCTTCAACTATTAATATGGTTTCATTCATTTTCTATCATAACGTCCTTTATTAATTAGTAAAAAAGAGTGACATCAACATTTCGTTTCTTATCACCCTTTCATATTTATTTTGCTTTATCTTACACTGCCACATCCCTCTTTGTGAAGCTAAGCCACGATAGTAGCAAAAATACGGCAAAATATATGAACAATATAAAAAGAGAGAACCCTAATGTCATGCCTTCAATGATTGGAGATCCATAATAATATTGATCTAAATTTGTATGAGTAAAAAGAAAATACTTCCCCCATGAGTAATCGCTTACCATCATTGCAGTCTGTGGACCGATAAATAATAAGAAAATGGACACCCCTAGCGCAAGCGAACTGTTTCGGAATACTGTTGAAATCATAAGTGCGAATGTCGCCATCATAACTAATTCTACACTTCTAAAGAAATACAAGTTCAAGATATAAAGCAGCACTCCACGTTCCTCTATCTCACCATTTGTATACACTAAATACGCCATATTCGCATCTGTAAACCCATAAAATAAACTTGAAACTATCAAAGAAAATCCAAATAATAATAGTAGTATTGATAGCGAAAATAATAAAACAGTTAAAAACTTTGCGAGTAGAATCTTTGTTCGAGTAACAGGACGAATTAGCAGTAGTTTAATCGTTCCCCAAGAAAATTCGTTAGCTACTATCCCTGAAGATACTACAATTGAAAATAACGCAATGACTCCAATAATATTCGTTGCATCAACCATAAATCCCCAAAATGACGCTGATTCAATAGGAGACACATTATGCTCAATTCTATACTCATTAATAGCTAATCTTTTTTCAATGTCATTTACTCCCATTCCTACTACAGGAAGGTCATCTAACGTTTGTTGCAACTGTCGGTTCTCTTCTATGATGCGATCCTGCCAGGTAACTGTCTCATCTTTCTGAAACAGAAAGTTAGTCGTTACAGCTGTTAATAAAACAATAACAAGTACTAATCCGACCATGATCCACGTACCCATACGCTTAACTAGTTTTAAATGTTCATTTTGAATTAGAGCAAGCATTCTCCCCATCTATTTTTCCTCCGTTATTTCTAAAAATGAGTCTTCTAACGTCCGGCTTTGTCGGATTATTTCGAAACACTCTATTTCTGCTGCTACAAACCCTCTCACCATATTCGGTATTTCTTCGTACGGCAGATGTACATTAATCTCATTTTCATCTCGTAAAACAGCATTTGGGTACTTTTTGTTAATAAAATCAAGAGCAGCTTGGCCCGGTCTTACTTTAAAAGTTGTTAACGTATCCTTTCTCCTTTCTACATATGCCTTAACCTTTTCTACTTGAACAAGTCTTCCTCGTTTGATGATCCCTATCCGATCACACATAAGCTGCATTTCAGCTAATAAATGACTCGAAACGAAAACAGCCATACCTTCTTCGTGCGCTATCCGGCGTATGTATTCTCGTATCTCACGGATACCTGCTGGATCAAGCCCATTTGTAGGCTCATCTAAAATCAATAATTTAGGAGAATGTAACAACGCTTGCGCTATTCCTAATCTTTGACGCATCCCAAGCGAATAGGTTTTCACTTTGTAATTAATAGCTTCCTCTAACCCTACTAAACGGATAACTTCGTCAATTCTTTTTCTCTCAATTTTTTTGGGACCCATTCGAGCGTAGTGAAGTAAATTATCATATCCAGACATGAATGAATACATTTCAGGATTCTCAATGATCCCTCCAACATAGGCAATCGCTTTTTCGAACTGTGTTTCAATATTGTAACCATTAATAGATACTTCACCTTCTGACAATTTAATCAAGCCGACAATCATTCGAATTGTTGTTGTTTTCCCTGCCCCATTCGGTCCTAGGAACCCAAATACCTCACCAGCATATAGATCTAATGTAATACCATCTACAATCGTTTTACTAT
The DNA here is from genome assembly GCF_056619965.1 of Halalkalibacter sp. HAAS-P014. Taxonomy (NCBI): domain Bacteria; kingdom Bacillati; phylum Bacillota; class Bacilli; order Caryophanales; family Bacillaceae; genus Halalkalibacter; species Halalkalibacter sp. HAAS-P014. The sequence continues at coordinate 266,331 of NZ_JBWQTV010000006.1, forward strand.
TAATGATCTTCGTGGCCTTTTTCAACTGGGCTACTGGTCTTTTCTTCATATTTCAAGCCTCCTTTATCAATGAACTTATTATCACAAAAAAAGCTTAACCAACTCTTATGAAATTATTAAAAAAGTATTAAAAAGGGGGTGTGGCAAAAGGTTGAACAGTACCTTTTGCCACACCCCCGAAGCAATGTGAGAAGTCACTACATCTTATTAAAAAAAACCTCGCGAGAAGCATATTTCTTCTCTCAAGGCAAGTAAAGTAGCGAACGGAGCCATTGTAAACTTTGACTATGAAACTTTGTCTTTTTTAAATAAACGTCCAATAAATTCATCAAATGAATTGGCCAAAAAATGTTCTTGCCAAGTTCCAGTCCCTAACTCATCTTCCACTAGAAAGATAACTCTTGGTTCATGAAAGTGATTACGATAATCAAGTGCGAGCCATGAATGAAAATCCCCTGTTAGCAGCACTAGTTGGTTGGGTAACCCATATTCTTCGATAAATAAAGGAGATAACCCCACACCATTATCCACTTCAAGTTCATGTAAGTATGGTATTACCGCAGCATCTCCATCTTCAAATAAAACATATCGATATTCAAGTTCGCCACCATTTTGCACACTCATTAATTCCAAATATTTCCTAGGTAACGATACATTAAGCACTGCTTCTATTTTTGAAATTTTCTCTTCTGTTATTTTTCCACCTGGTTTATAACCCGATGGAACCTTCCAAAATTGTGTTCCCTGATAAAATTGTAAACTCATCATTTCCTCCACTGACTCGAAAGGTTTTAACTACCTTTACTTGTTGTAGAATAACTTAATTTTCATCCCCATCCAAATAAGCAAGTAACCGTTCCTGCTTAGATTCATTTCCAAATGCATGTGTAACATCCCAAATCTGATCAACAGCTTCTCCATTTATCTCAGCATCTAAATCATGAAAGATTCTATGTAAATAACGTACCGACATTGAATCCCCTGTTTCAGCTACAGCATAAAAGTTTTGTGCATTTTCCATATCATGCAGTACTAGTGATTCAGCAAAACCATCTTCTAGTAACCAAACAATGTCCTCATGTAGCTTCTGCCACTTCTCATCACTCTTTAAAGTCTCTGAATCTACGTTATCAGCATTTCCCCATCCCGCTAGCTGATTTAAGTAATTATGTTGACTCGCAATAATACTTTTCGCTTTATCTTCTTGTCCATCTTGGTAAGCAACAGGATTACTAACCTTTTTTTCACTAATTGAAGAGGCTTGATCAGTTTCTTCTTTAACGTCTGTTACAGAATCATTTGATTCACTATTCTCATCCAACCTTTCGTCACCATCAACAATCACTATATCAGATTCGGTCTCGGAAAGGACAACATCCTGTGTTCTATTAGCAAAAGCTAAATAATAAATACTTACCGCAACGACAATAACTCCAAGAACACTCATAAGAATTTTATTATTCATAGATGACCATCTCCTCTTAACATATCATTCTATGAAAAGCCTACTATGAACTGAACCCTCTTTCAAGTACATGACAAAAGAAGAAGAAACTCGCTCTTTCTTACCAATTTTCTGTGCACATTTTCGATTAAATGTGTCATAGAAAAACAAAAGATACAAAATCAAAAAAAACACTCCTAAATTATAGAAGTGATAATGGTTACCATATAGTTTGTTAACAAACTATGCCCCTACTTTTAAATTGCAACAAACCCTTTTTCTTGAAGTTCAACAGTAGTTAAGAGCCCTTCACACATACGTAAACTCCATCTCAACTCTAGCCTTAACCGTTAACTCTCCTTCCTGAATTGGTGTAGCACCAACTTGAGCCGCTAAAACAGCAGGGTAAGGCAACGGAGTAACAGTTCTATCTACTTCTATAACACGTAGTGGAACTGGGTTAATAGAAAGACCGAGATTACTACTTATGACTCTAGCTTTTTGATTAGCATTCTCAATTGCCTGAGTTAAAGCAACATGATAAAAAGATGATGGATCTCTTAATGAAAAAGTAATGGAGGCAACTGAATTAGCACCACTTGCTACTGCAGCATCCACGACCACTCCTGTTTGATTTATTTGATCCAATGTAATCTCAAGCATATGTGCAACTCTATATCCCCTGAAAATTTGCTCCCCTTCGATAAAATCATACTGTGGGTCAATTCGATACGCAGTTGTTTGAATATACTCTTGCTGAATACCTAATTGTATAACAGATTGAATGACAGCTGATATGACTTGAGCATTTTCTTGTTGAGCAACTTGGACCGTACTCTGTTCTGTTATAACACCTAAAATGATTTGAACACGATCAGGTGGGATTGAGACACTCCCTTCTCCAACTACTTTCAACAAAGGTGTATCTACACTTCTTCCCGATTCATGCAGTTGTTGACGATACACTGACTCTCTATACATAATATCCACCTTTCACAAAACCATTTTTACATATTTATTTTTAAGCCCCCTTAAAAATACGTTAAATTATTAGTTTGCGAAACAGAGTGGAAACAACTCAGCCTTTTTTTGCTTAGAAACAGGCATCGTACCGAAATTTCCACAAAAATATATTAGTACAATCGTTTGTTCTTCATATAACTCCACATTCATATATGCCTTTTCATCGTTTTATCATATGTTATAGTAACCTCATTATTTATGAGGCGATTTGGTCAGCAGCTCCTTTCGGCGTTAGCTTCATCCGTCTTCTATGCTGATTCGTTTTCCCTCTCCTTTCTGAAAAAAGAGCATCGTTACCTAATCGATGCTCTTTTCGCTCTTTAATGAAGCTTGGGAATTATCTATTTTTGTTATTGCAGTTGCTAAAATCTGTATACCATCTTCTAGCGCAGTTAAATCGAAGTTCATCTGTGGATGATGTAACCCTGGAGAAAGATCTGCTCCTAATCCAATCATTGTTGCAGAGATATTTTGATTGGAATTAGAGTAAAAATGAAAATCTTCCCCACCTGGTGTCACAATTGGCTGCGATGTTCCTTCTTTCCCTAAAACTTCTTCGATGGCCTCGGACACAATCTTTTCCATCCATTTGTTTGGAACAGCCGCAACCATCGATACTTTTGTTTCTAGTTCAACTTTTGCCCCATTATAACCTGCAGCAGTAATTACAACATGTTCTACCTTATCTACAAGCTCTCCCATCGCTTCATTAGATTCGGCACGTAAGTCAATAGCAAATATTGCTTCATCAGGAATACTATTTAGATTCTCTCCATCAGTCTGTACCATTGTAACTTTTGCTGAGCTTGAAATCATAGGATTTATTTTTATTGAATTAATTGCATGAATCATCGTAGCCAAAGAATCCAATACGTTTATTCCAAGGTGAGGCCTAGCTGCATGCGCTTGTACGCCTTTAATCCTTCCTCTTAAAATTCTTGACGCCCCGTGGTAAATCGCAGGTGACGCTCGATGTAACGTTAACTCTTGGATAGGTCTTACATGTATACCGATTAGATATTTGACATCGCTTACAACACCTTTTGCAATAAGGGTCTTTGCCCCTTCGCCTACTTCTTCAGCCGGTTGAAAAATAATTTTTAACGTTCCTTGAGGTTGATATCCTAATTCTTTTAGCATTTTGATTGCATACAAAACCATCGTGGCATGACCATCGTGGCCACATGAATGATTTGCTTTCCACTGTTCATTTACTTTCTGCCATAGAGCATCAATATCAGCCCTTATCGCTATCACCGGACCATCATTTTTCCCAACCCAAGTTGCTACAACACCCGTATGATCAGTAAATGTCGAAAAAGGCAATCCTATTTTTTTTATCTCATTACAAATAAATTTTGTCGTCTCTTTTTCTTGCCAACTTATTTCAGCAGTAGAATGAAGATGTTGATATGTTTCTAACATTTGATGACGATTTTCATTTAGCCATTGATAAAAATTTAAAATGAAACTCACTCCTTCCTCGAACTCTTAATTTTCACATTCCCAGTCTGATCCTCTTGAACTTTTTGTTACAGTATATTCAAATATCAATATCCATACACTCGTTATATATTTTTAAGTTAAATATGATTGATATACTAATATTGCAGAACCTATATCGAGAGCTTCTTCCTTAAAAGTCCCTTGGCTAAATGTGACTGGATGCCCTGTAAGAAGATGATCCTTTGTAGATTCAATAACGGCTTCGTAATAGTTAGGAAACTGATAAATAAGCGGACCACTTATAAAAACAACTTCTGATCTTAATAAATTAACCATATTTGCAATACCTACACCAAGGTAAGTCGCTGAAGCTAAAACAACTTCAGAAGTTACATTTTCTCTTTCTACTAACTTTTGGATCACCTCTTGTGTTGACAATCTATTCCATTCAATCTCTTGAGGAAGGGGACTATTGAGCTCGTTTAAAGAGTTAATAATAGAATTTAGAGATGTATATGTATTTAGACATCCTCTTTTGCCACAAGAACATAGTCTACCATTTATATTTATTGTCATATGCCCAAAACCATTTGTCGAATCTAAGACAGAATTCATTTCCCCCCTTGACATGACTCCACATCCAATTCCCCAACTGTTAAAAACATATAAACAATTATTTGTTAATAATGAGGAATGATTATACTCACCGATTAAAGCTGTATTCGTAGCATTTTCAAGTATGACCTTAACGGGAAACTCCTTTTTTAAAACCTCTACAACACGTACATTTATCCAGCCTTCTGCAAAAAAAGCACCTGGTTCAACAATAACACCATCGATTTTATTCAGAGGACCGACAGACCCAATTCCAATCCCAAGTAAATGATCAAAAGAAATGTCATGCTTATGTAGAAATCTCTTTATTATTGTTATGACCTCTGATAAAACAATGTCGGGCGTATGATGTGAAGTCATTTCAAAAGATTCATATGCCACCTTATCTAATGATAAGTCAAAAAGAACTACTCTAGTTTGAGCTCGGATGATATGGATGGCAATGATATATCCAGACTCTGGTACGATGCTGTACAGCACTGGAGGTCTACCACCTTCAGATTCTCCAGAACCATTCTCTTTTATTAATTTTTTTTTTAACAACTCTTTGATAATTCGAGCTAATGTCGTTTGTTTGATTTGCAGCTCATCTATTAATTGAGATTTTGAAGCTAATTCTTTTTCTTTGATTAATTGATATACTTCTCTAACCAATTGATTCTTTTTCGACTTATCTAATAGAAAAGATTTGACCATAGTGTGTATCACCTAGCGCCTGTTAATATTTATTTACTTCTTATTTTATACTATAAATGTTTGAAACGCTTAGATTCAAGTGTGAATAATCCTTCAAGTAGAGGTAATAATTCATATTCTTTGAAAAAAAATTAAACATAATGACCAAATTCCACCATTTCCATAAATTCCTTCTCCTATCGATGACTTAATTACTAAAAAACACCCATTCTCCAATTGATCATAGAGATTAAGGGTGTTTCAATAACTGCTCCTTCTAACCAGAAAGCTTATCTTTATTTTTCTTTTGATCCTCTTCGTATTCAAACTCCCAATAATCAGCATTTTTTATGTTTAATTTTTTAGGATCAAATACCGGATCAATTCCTTGTTTCTTTTGCTCTTCATAATCTTTCAATACTCGTAATGCCGGCTTTGCTAAAATTAAAATCGCAATTAGATTCAACCAAACCATGAGACCTAACCCAACATCACCAAGCGCCCATGCTAAATCCGCTTCACGTACTGCACCAAAGTAAACCGCTAACAACAAAACGATCTTCAACACAAACATGGCTAGCTTGTTTAATTTTCCTCGGATTAAATAGGCAACATTTGTTTCTGCCATATAATAATAGGCCATGATGGTTGTAAAAGCGAAGAAAAATAAAGCTACTGCAACAAAACCCGCACCAAAGCCAGGGAGTACTGACTCGATTGCAGACTGAGTATAACCAGTCCCAGCCGGAATCTCACTGCTAATATTATTAACAATGAATCCTTCACCATTCGGATTCTCTACGTTATACATACCTGTAAATAGAATCATAAATGCTGTTGCTGAACAAACAATTAATGTATCAATATAGACCGAGAATGATTGAACAAGTCCTTGCTTAGCTGGATGAGAAACTTCAGCAGCAGCAGCAGCATGAGGTCCTGTCCCTTGTCCCGCTTCATTTGAATAAATACCACGTTTTACACCCCATGAAATAGCAAGACCGATAATTCCACCAAATGCAGCATCAGCGCCAAAAGCACTACTAAAAATCAATCCAATCACTGAAGGTAAAGCAGTAATATTAAAGAGGACTATAATTAGTGATAATAAGATGTATACTGCAGCCATGAACGGAACAACAATTTGCGCTACACTTGCTATTCTCTTTATTCCTCCAAAGATGATAGTACCAATCACTACAATTAAAATGAAACCTGTTACGTATGTCTCGATAAAGAAAGCATTTTCTACAGCAATCGCAATCGAATTCGATTGAATACCTGGCATTAATAAACTCATAGCAAGAAGTGTAGCAATCGAAAAGATGATCGCATACCATTTCCAACCTATCCCTTTTTCAATATAATAAGCTGGTCCACCACGATATTGGCCATTTTGTTTTTGTTTGTATACTTGAGCTAGTGTAGATTCAACAAATGCACTAGAAGCCCCTATAAAAGCTATTGCCCACATCCAAAAAACAGCACCAGGCCCACCAAAAGCAATCGCTGTAGCAGTACCTGCAATGTTACCCGTTCCAACACGGCCCGAAAGAGCAATTGCTAATGCTTGAAATGAAGAAATGCCTGCAGATGAACTTTTTCCTTTAAACGTTAAAAGTACCATATCCTTAAGATGCCTGACTTGTGTAAAGCGTGTCAAAATAGAAAATAACAGCCCTACTCCAAGACAAAAAATAATCATTGGTGTACTCCATAATACATCATTTAGCCAACCGACAATATCGTCCAAATAAATCCCTCCTTTTTTACTTTTAAAATTTTTTTACTAATTCGAATTATATGTTAGAAATTGTTATATTACAATAAAATCAACGGAGAATTAATAATGTTTTTTTACTATTATTCGTATTGGATTATTTTTCATCAGTGCTTTCTATCCTAATCATTCGTCCGTCTTTAAATGAATGACAAAAAGCATCTTACCCCAGAATGGAATCAAGATGCTTTTACTATATTTTCTTTATGTTCAGTTTGATTTCTGTAACGCGCTATTTAAATCATGAATAATATCATCAATTGACTCAGTTCCAATTGACAGTCTAATCATTCCTGGTAAAACCCCTGCAGCTATTTGTTCTTCTTCAGAAAGCTGCTGATGTGTCGTACTAGCAGGATGAATAATTAACGATTTAGAATCACCTACATTGGCTAAATGAGAAAACAGTTTCACAGACTGAATAACCTTTTTCCCCGCTTCTAAACCACCTTTTATTCCAAATGTTAAAATGGCTCCTTGTCCATTAGGCAAATATTTTTTCGCTAAATCATAGGACGGGTGACTCTCTAACCCGGGATAATTAACCCACTCAACCGCTTCGTGACTTTCTAAGTATTTTGCAACGGCAAGTGCATTAGAGCTATGCCGCTCCATACGTAAGTGAAGCGTTTCCAACCCTTGTAATAATAAGAACGAATTGAATGGAGAAATTGTTGCTCCCAAATCACGTAACAACTGTACCCTCGCCTTAATAATATATGCAACTGGTCCTACCGCTTCTGTATACACTACACCATTATAACTTGGGTCTGGCTCTGTTAATCCAGGATATTTGTTACTTGAACTCCAATCAAACTTGCCACTATCAACAATAATCCCACCTATTGAAGTTCCGTGTCCCCCAATAAATTTAGTCGCCGAATGAACAACGATGTCAGCACCATGTTTAATGGGTTGTAATAAGTAAGGGCTCGGGAATGTATTATCAACGATTAATGGAATATGATGGTCGTGGGCAACACTTGCCACCGCTTCAATGTTTAATATATCCCCTTTAGGATTCCCAATGGTCTCTGCATAAATCGCTTTCGTTTTGTCAGTAATTGCGTTTCTAAAATTTTCAGGATCAGTTGGATCTACGAAAGTAACATTGATGCCTAATTTAGGAAGAGTTGTTGAAAAAAGATTATATGTACCACCATACAAACTAGATGCAGAGATAATTTCATCTCCCGCTTGAGCTATATTTAAAATAGAGTACGTAATTGCAGCTTGTCCAGAAGCTGTCGCTAAAGCTGCAGCCCCACCCTCAAGTGCAGCAACTCTTTTTTCAAACACGTCTGTAGTTGGATTCATCAATCTAGTATAAATATTACCGGTCTCTTTCAGAGAAAATAAATTAGCTGCATGTTCCGTATCTTTAAATCCATAAGAGGTAGTTTGATAGAGAGGGACAGCCCTGGATAATGTTGTAGGATCTATTTCCTGTCCTGCATGAATAGCTAGTGTTTCTAAATTTAGAGGATCCAATGTCATTTTCTTTCCAACTCCTTAGTTTTTTGTTTACTATGTTAAATTAGTTTTCTTGTAGTATTTCCATCATAGTAATCAAACACAAGGCTGTCAATTAGTTATTTGAAAATTCATATATTAGAGTATTTTATCCTTATTAGTAGTAATAAGTAAATATCACAAGAAAAAACGTTTGCAGTTAAGCTAACGTTTTTTCTTGTGATATTTATATAGGAAAAGACAATTTCACACTTGTTCCTTTTCCAAATTCGCTTGTCACTTCAATCTCTCCTTTGAAGTGATTTACAATTTGATAAACCATAAATAACCCAATTCCTTGCCCTGCTACTTCCTGATTTATTTTTTGATACTTTTGGAATATCTTGTTTAACGTCTCACTTGTCATTCCAACACCTTTATCCTCGATATGAATATGTAAACGTTCGTTTTCAATAAAACTAGTAATTGTAACCTTCTCGCCTTCATGACTATATTTAATCGCATTACTGAGCAAGTTAGAGATAACTAATTTAAAACCCATTAAATTTCCATTGATTATCGTATTAGTTGGGACTTGAAGTACAGGTTCTAGATGAATATTCTGAGTTCTAGCTTTAATTGTCATGACTTCTACTACTTCTTCCATTGCAGGTAGAGCTTGAATTAGTTTCATTTTCCAGAATGTATCAATTGTTAGCATTTGTTCGGTTTGGATTATATGATGAATTTCATGATCAATTGCCACTGCATAATCCTCTATTAAACTTAGTTTTGCCTGGATATCTTTATCAGGTAATTCTGACTTTAGAATAGTAGCAAACGATTTAATCACAGTAAGAGGATTGCGAACTTCATGAGCGACAACATGGATGAAATCTAATTTTTGTTTATAAAAGTCCAATTCTGATTCAATTTTTTTCTGTGCAGCTAATGACGGAAAAACAGTTTGATCCTTATGATTATATAGCGATGACTTTACTAAGTCTGTATCTGTCATCAAAAATGGATGACTTCTCATCATTTCCGTTTGCACATATGCAGGAACCTCATTGGCATCATAACAACACACGGTCATATATCCGATTTCACTTACCGTTAAATCACATTCACATTCATAGCTTTGTATGTCTTCTATACTATAAGACAAGTCTTGCCAAGAAACTTTACCCCAAACTCGTACAGAAAGCTGTTGATCAACAAATGGTTGAACGGTAACTTTGAAACTCTCTAAAGCTCTTTCAAATTTAAAATCTCCATGTGTTTGGTAAAATTCATCAGCATTTCTAAAATGCAAAATTTCAGAAATACCTTCCATCGTTAACCGATCCCCTAGTCTTTCCAATACAGCCATGTAACGATTATCATTTTCTATGATTATTGCATGCTGATTCATCGCTTTAGCCGATAAAATGAATGAAACGAGATTATCAAGGTACCGTTCTTCAGATTGATAGAAGTAAAGAATATGAGTCCCTTCATTCACTTGAATATTTTCTGTTAGAGAGATAGACCTTGTTTGGATCGTCATGAAAACTAACCACCTTTTTTATATTGAAGTCTAATTGTATAATATTTTTGGATATTTATACAGAAAAATCCAAATTATGATTTGTTTTAAAAAGAAAACTACACCTATAACGATGATTTTTCTTTTTTTGTGCAATTGTCATATATTCTTCTTAGTGCATTGTTCTATGTTCATCTATATAACCCTTCTCAAAGTGCCTAACATCATTTTAAAAATAGCATGAATCTCGTAGTAGAAATGTGTTTTTTTCAGATTTAAATATAAAAATTGCCCCCTTCATACTGATTCACTAAGTTAGCGTGTGATTCATTTAACAGTAAAAAATAAATAAATTTTTTATAGTTGAAGTAATACACAGATAAGGAGATTGATTATGGATAAATATATTTGCATTTTTCATTACAAATTAGATTTAATCCTCTCTCCCACTAGCTTTTGTCAATTGACAAGAGGGGAGGATTAAGCATGGTTTTACCGAAGGAACATGGCAGTTGGATGATGTTTATTTTGCCTTTTTTGCTTGGGGTATTCCTATCAGCGCCGACTCTACTTCACCTACCACTTTTCATTGGTTGGTTCTTTCTATATTTATCTTCCACACCGTTATTAAACATCATTCGGAATCGGAAAACAATGGAAACAATGTTGTCATGGCTTATTAAATATATGATCATTGCTATCTTTTTTTTAATACCTATTATTTGGCTGGCTCCAACTTTAATTATTGTAGGTTTGTTTATCCTTCCACTTCTTTTAATTAATATCTATTTCATTAAAAAACGGAATGAACGGAGTTTATGGAATAACCTAAGTGGAATTCTCACCTTTTCATTGGGAGGCGTAGCTGCCTATCTTATTGGTGCCGGAACAATTACAATGGAAGCAGTCCTTTTGTTAATGATTATAACTTTTTATTTTATGGGTAGTGCATTTTATGTAAAATCATTAATTCGCGAACGAAAAAACCTACGCTTTAAAAGAATCTCACACCTTTACCATGTCGTCCTGTTAATGATTCCTTGGCTAGTCGGAATTCCTTGGTTACTTCTAGCTTATTTACCAGGAGTGTTAAAAGATTGGTTAACCTCTAGGAAACAACAAATGAAACCTATGAAAATTGGTATAATTGAAATAACTAACGGGGTAATGTTCTTTATCATCAGCCTTATTATATTACATTAATAAAGAAAGTCCTGATTTAAAGCAATCAGGACTTTTGTAAAACTACTTTATTCTCTCTCATTTTTTTAGGTATGTATATGCAATAAGGTTCTGCTTCTAAATAATCACCGGTTACAGCAAAAGCTCTCGCTCTTGACCCTCCACAAATATAACGATACTCACAAATACCACATTTCCCTTTGAATTGATCAGGATTTCGAAGACTTTTAAAAACTGGATTATCTCTATAGATTGTTGCCAGTGGTTGTGATCTTACATTCCCACAATTCATCGGAAGAAATCCACTTGGAAACACATCTCCTATATGAGAAATAAATAAAAATCCATTTCCGTCGTTCACTCCTCTTGGGGCACGGCCAAGTATATCCTCTTTTTTCTTAACTGACGCATAATCCTGACTTTGCTTTTGCAAAAGTATCCTTCTAAAATGATGGGCTTCTGTCGTTTTAATATCAAATGAAGAGGTTCTTTTTAAATTAGCAAGCCAGTTTAACACTTCTTCATGTTGCTCTGGAGTTATTGGTTCCATATTCGTCGCTCTTCCAGTAGGTACAAGAAAGAATACACTCCACATGACGACATCAAGTCGCTTCAGCAGGTCAGCCATAGCCTCTAGATCGTGAAGATTGTAATGAGATACAACCGTATTAATTTGTATCGGCATCTCTAACGCATGCAAATGTCGAATTGCCTTCATCGTTAAGTCAAATGACCCTATTGTCCCTCTAAAATGATCATGAATTTCTTTATTCGAACCATCCAAACTAAAGGCCCATCTTGATAAACCAGCATCTTTTACTTTTTCTATCGCTTTTTTCGTTACTCGAGGAGTTGCACTTGGAGTCATAGAAACTCGGACACCTAATTTCACAGCATAGTCAATTAAGTCGTATAGATCCTCCCTCATTAAGGGATCACCACCCGTAAATACAAGTAATGGGTTGTCCATCTCATATATTTGATCAATCAACTGTTTTCCTTCCTCGAAACTAAGTTCCCTTGGATCACGTAAGTATTGTGCCTCCGCTCTACAATGAAGACACTTTAATGCGCAAGCTCTTGTCACCTCCCAAATAACGATAAATGGATTTCGCTCATAATTTTGCATGAAATACAATCTCCTCTACTAATAGCTTCGTAATTGCTAACTTTCATCTCTCTAATATTGAAAGTACGTTATTATAAGAGTAACAAACCCAATGCTTTTTCTAGGTGAGGTATCTCACAAAATAAAATTGTTCAAAGAATAGTCAATCATTTTTGTGGAAAATCAAGCTAGTATCTTCAGCTAATAAAGAACCAATTAACCCACAATGGGCTAATTGGCTCTTTTACTTATTAGCAATCACTTCGTAACTTTTCAAGAAAACAGGAATTTCTTTTGCACCTAGCGGTTTTTCAAAAAAATAACCTTGTCCTTCATGGCAATCTAGATTTTTTAAATACTGGAGTTGGTTCTCATTTTCAATACCTTCTGCGATGACAGTGAAGTTTAAGTTTTTTGCCATATTAATAATTGTGTTTACGATGATTTCACCATCTACATCAAGTTCATTTATAAACGATTTATCAATTTTAAGAGTATCGACAGGTAAATGTTTCAAATAACTTAGCGATGAATAGCCTGTACCAAAATCATCTATTGAGATCTTAACTCCCAACGTTTTTAATTCAAGTAATGTTTTTAAAGAGGACTCAATGTTCAACAGTACCCCTTCTGTTATCTCTAGCTCTAAGTTAGATGCTAGCATTTGTGTCTCATTAAGAATATCCCTTATATCTTCAACAAACGATTTATCTCGGAACTGAACCGGAGACACATTAACGGAAACTCTTTGTATATCTAGACCTTTATGCTTCCATTGTATAAATTGCCTACAAACTGATTGGATGACCCATTTGCCTACAGAAATAATATTTCCGGTTTCTTCTAAGATTGGAATAAACTCAGCTGGTGAAACAGCTCCTAAATTAGGGCTATACCAACGTAACAATGCCTCGACTCCAACCACCTGGTTATTTTTCAAACCTATAAGAGGTTGATAGACAGTTCGAAATTGCTTTAATTGCAACGCTACTGTGAGCTCTTTTTGAATTTTGTAATAACGTTCCATTTCACTATTTTGCTTTGCAGTACTAATACAATATGTAGATCCACCTTGTTGTTTAGCTTGATACATTGCATTATCTGCCTCTTTGATCAGAGTCTCAATAAAATCATGATAATTACTCGTTTCCGTTCCAACACTATCCATACTAACACCAATACTTGTAGACGTAACAACTTTTTTATTACGAATATAAAAAGGAAGAGCCAATTGATTCATGATTTTCTGAACAATCGTTACAATGTCTTGTTCACTTTCAACCCCATCCAAAATGATAACGAATTCATCTCCACCTTGACGTGTAATAAAATCACTCTTTCGAAGACATTCCTTTAATCTTTGCCCTACTTCTTTAATCAATAAATCTCCAACTGTATGTCCAAACTGGTCGTTAATTGACTTAAAACGATCTATATCCAAAAACAAGACTGCAATTTTTTGGTTAACTTTCTGTTTAATTTGTACTTCATTCAACCATGTAATTAATTTATTTCGATTAGGTAATGATGTGAGTGGATCAAAATAAGCCATGTACTTTATTCTTTCTTCAACTTCTTTTCGAGATGTAATATCGTGCCGTATTGAAACATATTGATAAGGTACTCCTTCTTCATCAAGGAATGGCACAATGGTAGTGTCTACCCAATAAAAAGTTCCATCTTTTGCTTTGTTTTTAAATTCCCCTTTCCACACTTCACCTTTTATAATCGTTTGCCATAAGTCTTTTATAAACGCCTTACTATGATATTTTGAATTTATGATTCGATGGTCTTTACCAATAAGTTCTTCACGACTATATTTGGATATTTCACAGAACTTGTCATTTACAAACTGAATCTTTCCTCTATGATCTGTAATGGCTACGATTGAGGATTCATTTAGAGCGGATTCGATGTCCCTAAGCTTCTTTAATGCTTGATTCAATTTTTTGTCTACACTCATACTATCCCCCCACTTCGATGTAACCCTTTTCTCAACTCTTTTATTATACATCAATGGGAATATGAATAATAGATTCACTATTTATTATCGAATTACCCGAAAAAAAACATCATAAAATGCTTTTAAACTCTTTGTCAATGTACTCCACTCAATCTAACAAACTTTTCAGAAAGTCTAATTTCTGTTGAGCATTTTTCTGAATAATGAGATCAACTCCACTATCAATATGTTCATCTATACTTTCGCCATTGCTAATTTTCGCTGCAGCTTCAATACTCAAATATCCCATATCATAAGGGTTCTGAGCCACTTTCCCACTCAAAGTCCCATTTTCAATTAATTCAATTAACTCAATTGAACCATCAGTACCAGTCACAGGTATATCTAAACCATAATCATTTATTACTTTTAGTGCATTTAATGCTATTTCATCAGAAGTTGCTACAATCCCTCTAATATCGGGGTTGTTCTCTATTAATGCCGAAATAGTATGTTGTAATTTTAAAGGATCATAAGTAATTAATGAAATTTCAATTGTCTCAATACGAATAGCATCAAGACTGGACCTAGCTCCCCTTATGCGTTCTCTATAAATAGGACTTGCTACTTCTCCTCCTATAACTGCAACCTTATCTCCAGGTTGCATCTGCGCACCAAGTAAAGCCCCTGCTTTTCTACCTAAATCATGATTATCAGTACCAATATATGCTGTTTTTTGTAACCAATCTATATCTGTATCAATAAGTAACACCGGAATATCCTGTTCAACAAACCTCTCCAATACATGATTCAGAGATTGAGAATGGGTAGGAGAGACAATTAATATATCCGGTTGCTCATACAGGACCTCATCAAGTAGATTAATTTGTTCGCTTATGCTTCCATCATCCGGTACAACAATCTGTCCATCTAAATTAAAATCATTTATGCCTGATTTTAAACCTGCTTTTACAAAGTCCCAATACTGTGAATCGTTATGTTTAAGCACAATTGTCACTTTAGGCTTTTCTTTAGCAAACGGGTTAGAAAAAACGACAATAAAAATGGCAATAAAACTAATGAAAGCAAATAACATGATGGACCACTTTTTCAAAGGTTACTCCCTCCTCCCTTTAGCTCTTGAAACGAATAGAAAAAACCGTACCGGAATCACCTGTTTGAATATCAATTTCCGCTTGATGCCTCTCAGCTACACTGTAACAAATAGCTAACCCTAAACCGGTCCCATCTTCCTTCGTTGTAAAAAAAGGCGTCCCAATTTTTTCTATGATTTCAGGACTTATTCCTTCTCCTTCATCACTAATCTCTAATATGACTTCTTGTTCTTCTGTAAATGTTCTAATTGTCAACTTTCCCCCAAATGTCATTGCATCCAGTCCGTTTAAAGCAATATTTAAAATAATTTGACGGATTTCTTTTTCATCTACATATAAATTAGGGCAGTCTCCTAACTCTAAGCTAACCTGTTTACTCGCACGTAATGCCTCGGCATGAATAAGTGGAAATAATGAATCAACAATCTTATTGAGGCTTAAACTTCTTTTATCTGTCACTTTATTTTTTGCTAAATTAAGAAATTCCGTAATAATTGAATTCGCCCTATTTAATTCATCCAGCATTAAATCAACAATTTCTAATTGCAAATTGTCGCGATTGCTTCGAGCTACTTGTAAAAATCCATGCACCGTTGTCATTGGGTTTCGAATCTCATGGGCTATTCCAGCTGCCATTTCACCTATTAAATTCAACTGGTCTAAACGTGCCATTTCTGATTCCATAACAACCCTTTCTGTAATATCTGTTACAACAATCAGAACACAGGGTTTGCCGTCAATTTCAATCATTTCTGTTGATAATAAACCAAACCGAACGTCATCCTTTTTTGTATAATATCTAATCTTTTTATTGCGATTCGGTTTTGTTAAATCAATAAAAGACTGATCCGATTCTTCTAGTTTATATAGACTTTCTAGATCAAGCTCCTTCATCTCTTCACAATTATAGCCAGTATAGTTCATCCAACTTTCATTTACATCAATTAGATTTTCTTCCTCTAATAAATAGATCGCAAGTAAGTGTGGACTTGATACAAAAAATTTCTGAAAACGTTCTTGTGAAGCGTAGAGGTCCTCGGCAATCTTTTTTCGCTCATCTATTTCCAACTTTAACTTCTCATTTGCCAAAAGAAGCTCGGTTGTCCTTTCCTGTACAAGTGCTTCTAAATTATTAAATCTTTGCTTCTTTACATCTTCTATTTGCTTTCTCTCAGTAATATCGCGTATCGTACAGACAAATATAACTTGATCTTCTACAATAGATCTGCCTAATTGTATATCAACTGGAAAAGTACTTTTATCCTTTCGTAGTGCATTCGCTTCAACAACTCTTCCTTCAGCTTGCCCCACTAAAGACTCGAAATGAATTCGTTCATTTCGATCTCTTTCTTGAAAATTCACAAGGGTATGTTCTAAATGAAAACCAATCACTTCTTCAGTCGTATAGCCGAACATGTTTGTAATTGCTTGATTTGCCGACAAAATACGACCATACTTATCTAACGTCACGATCGTATCCATGATAGTTTCGCTAATCACTTTTGCTAATGCTTCTGTTCTTCTTAAATTGAGTGTTGCTAAATCTAATTTTTGATTTACTTCTTCAAGTTCGGCTGTACGTTCTTCTTCACTTTGAAGCAGTTGCTCTTCATGAACTTCATGCAATTTAACAAATTGCTCCATTTTCTTTTTTAAAGCTTCAGGATCAAATGGTTTAAAAATATAATCAATCGCTCCTACAGAGTACCCTTGATGAACATGTTCTAAGCTTTGGCTAATAGCTGTAATAAAAATGATCGGAATATTCTTCGTTTTTTCACGCATCTTAATCAACTTCGCCGTTTCAAAACCATTTAATCCTGGCATCTGCACATCTAATAAGATAACTGCGAAATCCTGTTTCAGCATGCACTTTAGTGCTTCTTTTCCAGAGGTTGCACTAACTAAATTATATTTAGGAGAAGTTAGTACAGCTTCCAAAGCTATTAAATTTTCTGGATGATCGTCTACCATTAATATATTAACTTTCTTACCTTCAGTACTATTTAAGCTTTCGGTATAATCTTTCAGTTTTGATGAATTCTTCATAACAGTTTTCATAACTAGTAAATTGAATCCCCTCTCGTTTCCCCAACCCTATAAAGCCATCTATACTAAGACTTTCATAAAGTAGCTGGTGGACCTTATTTTGCAGATCCTTATTAAAATAAATTAGGACATTTCGACAAATAATAAGATCGAATTCATTAAATGAATGGTCTGTTACTAGGTTATGCTGTGAAAATATAACGTTTTCTTGTAAAAAAGGCTGAAATATTACCTTCTCACCAATTGCTTTATAATACTCTGAAAAAGCTCGCTTCCCACCTGCTTCAAAATAATTCTGAGTATAAAGTTGCATCCGGTCTATTGAAAAGGTCCCTTGCTTCGCCTTCTCTAAATTCATGGCGTTAATATCTGTAGCATAAATTTTCGACTTTTCATAGAGGCCTTCCTCATGTAAGAGTATTGCCATTGAGTAGACTTCCTCCCCTGTAGAACTACCTACATGCCATATTCGAATGGTCGATTTATCTTTTATAAACGGGATTATTTGTTTTCGCATCGTTTTAAAAAAAGATGGATCTCGAAACATCTCTGTCACATTTATAGAGAAATCTAGGAATAGCCTTTGCATTACTGCTGGGTCATGTAACACTTTTTCCTGCAGAGCTGATATACTTGTTAATCTCTCATTACGTACGCGATATTTAATTCTTCTCTGTATGAACGGAGTCGCATATTCGCGAAAATCATAGTCATAATAACGATAAATCGCTTCAAGTAATAAATCTATTTCGATTTTCTCCACTTCACAAATTGGCGTTTCTATTGTTTTGTTGAACATATTCACCTACTTTTTCTTTCTATATAACCAAACATTCATAAGAGAGATTAATTGATCTAAATCAATTGGTTTACTAATGTAATCAGAAGCGCCTGCTTCAATACATTGTTCTCTATTATGTTTCATCGCTTTTGCAGTAACGGCAATGATAGGTATAGTTGAAAATTGAGAGAGTTTGCGAATACGGCGCATCGCCTCAAACCCGTCCATTTCTGGCATCATTATATCCATCAAGATTAAATCAGTGTCTTCGTTGACTTGTAGTTCATGTAGCGCCTCTTTACCACTCTCAGCATATATAATGTCGATATCATATTTTTCAAGCGCTGATGTTAAGGCAAACACATTTCTGACATCATCATCGACTATCAGAATTTTTTTCCCTTTTAAGAGCGCTTTCTGATAATCCTCTATATCATGAAACTTAGTATTCTCTGGAGTATTCAATTCATAAGGTGCCTCATCAGTTGCTGCAGCCACTTCCTTAATAGAAGAGGTTTCTGCATTTATCCTCAGTTGTTCACATGGTATACATAGACGGAATGTACTCCCTTTCCCTTCTTCACTATCAATCTCAATATATCCACCTAACAGGGATGCAATCTCTCTACTAATTGATAACCCTAATCCTGTACCTCCATATTGACGACTTGTCGTACCATCAGCTTGCTTAAATGCATCAAAAATTGTATCCTGTTTTTCTTTTGCTATTCCAATTCCTGTATCTGATACTGAAAATACTGTCATTGACTGATCTGAATCATTCACAGCTTCTATTACAAAAGAAACACTTCCTCTTTCTGTGAATTTAAATGCATTGGATAGCAGATTTTTCAAGATCTGTTGTAAGCGATGTTCATCTGTCAGCAATCGCTCCGGAATGTTCTCATCTACTTCAATGATAAAATCTATTTCGTTTTGTCTTGCTATTGGAGCAAATTGTCGTTCTACATATTTTTTTACCTTTTGTACCTCAACTTCTTTTAAAATGACTTCTAATTTACCGGACTCTACTTTAGCCAAGTCTAGGACATCGTTTATTAAATGTAACAAGTCATGACCTGATGAATAGATGGTTCGAATAAATTCCTCTTGTTTCTTTGTAAGGTTCCCTTCATCATTTTCAGAAAGAATTTTAGCTAAAATTAGTAAACTGTTCAGGGGCGTTCTAAGCTCATGAGACATATTTGCTAGAAACTCCGTTTTATACTGGGAACTCAATTCTAATTGTTGAGCTTTTTCTTCTAGCGCCTCTCTAACTTTTTCTAACTCTCTCTTCTTCTGTTCCGAATTATCATACTGTTCCTCTAGTTTCTCATTCGTTGAGCGTAACTCTTCCTGTTGGACTTGTAATTCTTCAGATTGTGTTTGCAGCTCTTCTGTTAACGTTTGTGATTCTTCAAGTAACCTATCTACTTCCATACGATTCCTAATACTATTCATTGTAATGCCAAGGTTAGTAATCACTTCTTCAAGCAAGTTCAACTCTGAAGAACTAAAAGTACGCAAGGAAGCAATTTCAACTACTGCAAGAAGCTCCCCTTCAAATTGGACCGGTAGTATAATACTGCTTATAGGAGGAACTTCTCCTAATCCAGAACGAATTGGCATATAATCATCAGGTATTTGATTTAATATGATCGTACGTTTTTCCAATGCACATTGGCCGATTATCCCTTCCCCAATTGCAAAACGTTCATAGATTTTAGCCTTATCTGAAAGGGCATAGTCAGAACTCTTCTTAAGATACTCACTACTACCTTCTACTTCCTTTAAATAAAAAACTCCATAGCTCCCTCCTACCATTGGAACAAGCTTCTTCATCAATAAATCTGCTAACATTTGATTGTCTTTAACTTCTGGAAACATTGTTGCTATTTCAGCAACTTTCGTTTTAAGCCAGCTATTCTCTTCAGCTTCTTCTTTTAATTGTTTTTCTAACTTGTATTGTCTTTCAAGTTGTGTCGCCATTTGATTGAAGGCGTTTGCTATTTTCCCAAATTCATCTTTTGAACGGATTGACATTCTCGGTAACTTTCCAGCATTCTCGCTATTTGTTATACTTTCCATCACAGTGGTTGCTTCAGTTAGGTTTTTTGTAATACTTTTAATTAGCCATATCGTAATTACGATGGCAAGTCCAAGAGCAACTGCAAGATAGATATACACCATCTGGATAGCCCAATTATATGTATCTCTTGATCTAAAAAGTTCATTCTTCAACTCTTGTTCTTGTATGCCTCTTAAAATTGCTGATAACTGGAGCATTCTTTGTCTTGTTAATTCAGCTTCTTCCCAAATAGATTGTTCAATTTCATTCTCACTATTCATTCTTTGAACTGTTAACATTTGCTGCGCCAATTCCTGATAAGAGGAGTGTAATGTTTTATACTGCGAGATCATCTCTTGTGATTTTTCTTCGGTGTCCTGCTTCTCCAATGTGTCCAGCGCATGATTAATATTAACATTTGTTCGTTCCCAGCCGTTCATCTTAGTTAAATCCATATCATCTGTATTCCCTTGAGTTGTTGCCGTTATTTCTCGTAATTCCCTGCCAATGTCAGAGGTTTCATACATAAGAGTATAACTTGTACGGATGCGCTCATTTATTTCATTAACTATCGCGTGCATTTCTACAGTAGATTGTTCTAGCATCTCTAATAAAATAATAACTACAATTGCAATTAACAGTAAACTAAACCCTAAACTCGTATAAAGCTTTGTCCTAAACTTCATATGCCCTCCAGCTCTAAAGAGATATTATAGATAAAATTCTAACACTTTTAATAATTTTCTGTAAATTCAAATCGCCTTTTACTTAGATCTTTTATTTAAATTTATTATAGTATAATATAGCAAAAAAAAAATAAAAATTTAACGAATTTACGAGAACTTTTACTAAAATCTTCTATTTTTGTAAATCTTAAAAATAGTTCATTGAAAGGAGGTCATTATCTATGCGAAATAATCAGAGATCTATCTCTGGAACAAATGTAGATGAGGTTAAACGTCTTAATGCTCAATCTGGACTTTCTTATAACGAAGCAAAAGTTTTACTTGCCAAAAAAAGAGGATTTCTTTCAGACCCCAATAACAAATAAAATTCGTCATAGGAAATGATTAGAATCCATAGTGGGGAGATGCCACTCCCCTTTTTTAGCTTATTTTGATTTAGAATAACTGAGTTCTATTTATGCAACATATCATACACCTGCTGCACATCTTTATCTCCTCTACCAGACATAGTTACAATGATAATATCTTCTTTTGTTAACTCTTTTGCTAACTTAACTGCATGTGCAACAGCATGGGCACTCTCTAACGCCGGGATTATCCCCTCTACTTTTGAGAGTTTCTGGAACCACTCTAATGCCTCTTGACCCGTCACCGTTACATATTCAGCACGACCTATTTCTTTTAAGTAACTATGTTCAGGCCCCACTCCTGGATAATCTAGACCAGCAGCAATTGAATAGGTTGGTCTTGGTTGGCCATCTTCATCCAATAGTGTTAGACATTTAAAGCCATGAATGACGGCAGGTACCCCCTCTGTTAATGAGGGTGCTTCAGCCGGTTCAACGCCAACCAGCCGAACGTCTGACTCTTCAATAAAATGAGCAAATGCACCTATCGCATTGCTTCCACCTCCAGCACAAGCGACAACAGCCGTTGGAAGTCTTCCTTCTTTCTCAAGAATTTGCTTTTTAGATTCTTCGCTTATAATCGACTGGAAATATTTAACCATTGTTGGATATGGATGTGGGCCAACAGCTGACCCAAGTAAATAAAAAGTATTATCGTAATTTTCAACTAAATCACCTAAAGCCGCATCAACAGCATCCTTTAAACGTCCTTGTCCTTCTTCGACTGCTACGACCTTTGCCCCCAATAATTCCATTCGAAATACATTTAGCGCTTGGCGTTCGATATCGACCTTTCCCATATAAATGGTACAGTCCAATCCAAAAATAGAACAAGCCGTAGCAGTTGCAACCCCATGCTGTCCTGCGCCTGTTTCTGCAATCACACGCGTGGCACCCATACGTTTTGCTAATAATATTTGGCCGATTGCATTATTGATTTTATGAGAACCGGTATGATTTAAATCTTCTCTCTTCAAATAAATTTTCGCTCCACCTATAGCCTCAGTTAAATTTTCGGCATATGTAAGTGGGTTTTCTCGTCCAATAAACTCGTTTAAATAATATTTAAATTCATTAATAAATCCGGGATCATTTTTATATTTATTAAATTGCTCTTCCAAAATCTTCAATACACTTGCTAAGTCATCTGGTAAAAACCTTCCTCCAAACTCTCCGAAAAAACCTTGTTCACTCATTAACATGACGCCTCCTTAATTAATTTTCTAGCTTTTGATAACGCTACTATACGACAAATCCCGAAATAAAACCTTCTTATTCCACATTTTATTTAAGATCATTATACAACAAAAACGCTCATGACTGTTTCATAATGAACAGCCATGAGCGTTTTATTTTAGATAGTGTAGGACACAGTACGCATTCTAACTCACTGTGGACATTTTTTTTCGGATCATCACTAAATAAGAGAAAGTAGCCCCCAAACCACAACTCATTACAATTATAGCTAATGGAATAGCTGTCTGACTTCCAGCAATCCCAACTATTGGAGCCAATATCCCTCCAATTCCATATTGAAATAGCCCCATTAATGCAGAGGCGCTCCCTGCATTGCCACCCTGATTGTTCATTGCCAAAGATGTTCCACTTGGATTAATGAAACCAACACTTGAAACCGTAATAAAAAAAGCAAATGCAATCGGGAAAAAGCCAGCGCCCAATATTGTAAAGCTAAATAATAAAATACCCCCTGTAACTAACAAACAGATTCCAATTAATAGAAAGTGAATTTCTCCATACCTTGCAGCTAATCTTCCTGTGAGCTGTGAGGCTGTTATGATACCAATTGCATTTATTGCAAAAAGTACCCCATATACTTGTGGTGATACTTGGAAGATTTCCTGAAAAACAAATGATGAACCGGAAATATATGAAAACATCGCTCCACTCGTACAACCAATAATTAGCGAATAACCGATAAATAAGCGATTGCCAAGTAAACGCCTAAATATGGCAAATGTTTCACTCAAACGGGCGCTTGAGCGATTTTCCTCTTGTAACGTTTCAGGTAAACGAAATAAGACCAATAGTAATATAACTGTACCTATTATAAAAAGAGTAATAAAAATTCCACGCCATGATGCAAAATTAAGTAGAAATCCTCCTGCAATAGGAGCAAAAATCGGGGCAACCCCCATTACTAACATTAAAATCGAAAATACTTTTGTCATCTCACTACCAGCATACAAATCCCGAACGCACGCTCGCGCAATCACGACTCCTGCTGCTCC
The DNA here is from genome assembly GCF_056619965.1 of Halalkalibacter sp. HAAS-P014. Taxonomy (NCBI): domain Bacteria; kingdom Bacillati; phylum Bacillota; class Bacilli; order Caryophanales; family Bacillaceae; genus Halalkalibacter; species Halalkalibacter sp. HAAS-P014. The sequence continues at coordinate 289,881 of NZ_JBWQTV010000006.1, forward strand.
TGCAACACCTTGAATAAAACGCAATACGATTAAAGCGTAAATAGATGGTGCAAACGCACATAAAATCGATGCAAGTGCATACAAGGATACAGCTAATAACAAAGGCTTCCTACGACCAAGCACATCACTGAGTGGTCCTAAAAGAATTTGCCCTGTTGCTAACCCGATAAGGAAAGCTGTTAAACTAAATTGTACAAGGGATGCTGTTGCACCAAGGTCATCAGTCATCATCGGAAAAGCAGGTAAATACATATCAATCGATAATGGTCCGAATGCTGTTAAAGCCCCTAATATGAGAAGAATTGTAACCCTTTTTGTTTTATCTTGCTCAATATTACGATACTCCTTTGCTTGTTCCATTGTCCCAACCCTCTCACTGTGATTTTTTATAATCATAAAGGCTCCAGTTACTGGAGGGTCAAATGTTGAATCGGCACTTGTATCTCCGTTACATACTCTTCTGGATTATTGGTAATAAAACGATCTATAATGGAACGTATTATAAAGTCACCACTTGGTTGACAATGGTTTTTTTGAATATATTCTAATAACTTATAATAGTAAGGTCCTGCATTATATCGGTCACCTCTAAAAGAAAACGAAGCATACTTTCCTTCTGGAAGTATTGAAATCATTTCATGTGTACGGTTATCTAGAAAATCAGCTTTTTCTAAAAAAATAAAAATAGAATTAAATTCAGTAAAATTATTGCTTTTAATATCAGCTTCAGAAAGGGTTAGTCCAACCTTTCCAATAATAATTGGTGAGTGTTGGTGAAACTCTTTCTTTATTTTCCGTAACGATAATTCTAAGTCATATATCGAGCGTATTTTAGCCTTCACTTGAACGATTGACCTTTTAGGCATTTCTTTAATCAGCGGGCTCCCGATTTCAGCAAGATTACGAGTTCGCTCAATTTCCTTAATTCTGCTTTCAAACCGTTGATTAATTCGCTTTAAATCCTGAATCTTTTTTTCCGTACGATTTTTGTGGATTTTTAGTGTTTCAATTAGCTCATTTAAATTTTTGTTCAGCACTTGATGTTTTATCTCTTTTAATGGAACACCTAGTACTTTTAAATAAATAATAATATCTAATTGCTTAAATTGCTCAATAGAATAGTAGCGATATTGGTTGCTCTCATCAACCTCAACTGGCTTAAACAACCCTATTTCATCATAATACCGCAATGTTTTAACAGGGATATTATGAAGCTTTGATAATTGCCCGATTGTAAACCTTTTTTCCATTATAAACACCCATTATTTATTTTTATTGGTTTTATTATACAGAAGGAACGATACCTATAACCATACCACATAATACTTTTAGTACGGAAATTTGTTAGCTAGTAAACTATGTAATAATGGGTGGATTTCACCACCCACAATGGCTACATTCTAAATCGACTTTTTCTAAACGTCCAGTTGTTTTGCTGCTTTATCTGTAACTTTGTCGTTAAATCAAGGAACCATTCCTTATCTTTTGTCGTAAGAGCGATGTCAATTAAATTTAGAAGCTCTCCTTCATTCCAATTTTTTAGAACTGGTCGCTTTTCAATATCTCGTTGCTCTAATCTTATTGTTCTACCAAGTAACTTTTTATTATCACTAGCTAACACTCTTACTCTGACTATAGTGTTATAGAGTTCAACCGATTCTAAATAGCCTTGTACTAATTCTCCATTTCTAGTCTTCCCTTTGATCCAGTCACCGACTTTAAACTCATTCTTATGATTGATTTCCATCCCTTTCACCAACCTTTGTGAAACCTGTTTTCAAGCGTTGACTTACAGTCCTAACTCACTACAATTGGTCACATGTGTTCAGAAGGTATACTCTTTGTACTATCATTATATTCACTTATTTTTATTTCTCTTGGGCAAAAAGGCATGGAAGTAAAACGAGAGAAAAAAAGTAAATCAAAAAGCTGGATTTATAATCCAGCTTTCAACTTACTCTTTAATCACTAATTGAGTTATAAACATTTACTTGCATCTTAGGCTTCTCAATCGGTTTAACGCTGCTGCGATTTCATAGCGACGTGGCCGAGCTAACTCTCCTGGGTGTCCCCTATGGAGTGAAACAAAGTTTAAGCCTTCTTTTCTAAGCATCCCATCAACTTCATCCAAGATTTGATAGATCGTCTTATATTTGGAGAAATAATCCGTTCGCTCTAAATAAAACAAAATGTCAGCAATCATCCTTGTTTGGCTGTCATCGACTAACTGCTCAACATAATGCAAATGAATATCTGTTAGCCCATATTGGATGTGAAAGCGTCCACGTACTGTAACTTTATGCTTTGCTCCTTTTTTGCTATTTAAACTTTTCGCATCAGGTATACGCTCTTTAATAGCTCCGAACTGATTGCCCCCTTCATTTTTGCGCTTAACTTGAATTGATTCGGCAATTTGCTTTGCTTCATCCGTCACATTAAATGGTAAAAATTGCTCCATTTTAATTATAGTATTTGCTACTTGAAAGTAATCTCCAGAACCCCCCATAACTAAAATGGTGGAAACATCATGCTCTTGCTTCAATAGCTCAACTTTGTCAATAAATGGTGTAATTGGTTCAGATTTTTTGGATATCAATGCCTGCATGCGAGCATCCCGTATCATAAAATTTGTTGCACTTGTGTCTTCATCAATTAACACAGTTGTTGCTCCTGCCTCGATCATTTCAATAATATTCGCTGCTTGTGACGTACTTCCACTAGCGTTTTCCGTTGAAAATTCCCCCGTGTCCTTTCCGTATGGAAGATTTGAAATGAATGGTGAAATATCAACGTTTGAAACACTCCTCCCATCTTCTGCGCGAACTTTAACGGCGTGTTCATCTGTAATTACAAACTCTCTCCCATCGCCTTCAATATGATCATAAACTCCATGTTCGATTGCTTGTAATAGTGTTGATTTACCGTGATAACCACCACCTACGATTAACGTAATGCCTTTTTTCAGCCCCATACCTTCAAGCGGTTGTTCAATATGTGGAACATTTATAGAAACAGCTAATTCTTTAGGGGCTTGAAACCGTACAACGTCTTTTCTTAACGGTTTATCACTAATTCCACTTTCCCTTGGTAATATGGAACCATTTGCAATAAAAGCAATCAAGTCGTTCTCCTTTAAAAAATGGCGGATTGCTTGCTGTTGATCACTAAGGTACACTGCTGCTTTTAGTTCATTTTCAGTAATCGAAAATAACGATTTTTCAATCATTGTCGGCAACAGCTGACAGAAAATTTTTTCTGCTTCTTTTCCTAAAACACGCCTGCCATTTGCGGGTAATCCAACTACTAGACAAATCGTGACTCTGTTATCGTCTATTGTTACAGCTGATCGTTCAATTACTTTCTGCTTCGGCACATCAATTGCAATCATGCCACTCTTTCCCGATCCTCCGATTCTTCTTTGTTCTTTCCCTAGTGCTTGATGAACTTTTCGCGCAACTAAATCTTCACAACGTATTTTACGATGTTTTTGTTCCGTCCAGTTTGGATTGATTACGGTTTCTTTTCTTGATACGACAATTCTGATCTTTGATGGGCTGGCAAATGGATCTCCTTGAACATAATCAATATGTAGTGTAAATTTTGAAAATGAATAATGTCCTTGTATGTCTTTATATGCTTTGTATCCTTTTTGATCAATTCTCTTTAAGGTATCTTTTAAAATATTCATTTCTTCTCCCTTCATCTCATTTGTTAATGGAATTACCTTTCTCAGAAAAACTGCGATCATTTTAGAAGAAAAAAATGGAAATGTCAAATAAAAGAAGTGAGCACTTTGTTTGTGCTCACCTCAAAAAAATAATTTTTCTTTTATTCCACTAATCTCCCAGCAGCCTCAATAACACTTCTATAATTTTGATATTCTTCTTCAACTGCTTGCTTACGTTCGTCAGCAGGCCTATAATCTACAGGCATCCGTATCTTTTCCAAGGATTCTATTACGTTATCATCTTCTACCATTTCCTTGACCGCAGCATCAATTTTATCACGGATTTCAATCGGGAGCTCTCCAGGCCCATAAAGCATATAACCGACATTAAAATCTATATCATATCCTTTATCCATTGCCGTTGGCAGATCAGGGAAACTTTCATATTCTTTATGACCAAAGTTCATTAATAGTTTCACATCACCACTTTCAGCATATCGAACAATATCATCATCACCAACTGAAACAGCATCAACATCTTTTGCTAATAATGCCGTTCTTGTCGGCGCTGCACCTTGAAAAGGAACTCCCTTCATATCAAGCCCTTCGGCTTCTGATAATGCAATCATGGAAAGCTCTCCTAGAGTTCCTGCACCTGGCATGCCATACGAAAATTCACCTGGATTAGCTTGAACATCTTCAATAAATGATTCAAGATCATCCCACGGGGCATCTTTGTGAACAGCTAGAATGAAATCAACTGAGTTAACTTGGCTGATTGGTTCTGCTGCATCATATTCATACGTTGTTTGACCATAATGTGTTTGTAATACAAGTGGTCCCGTTGGACCAAACCCAATTGTGTAACCATCAGGGCTTGAATTAATGACATCCGTCATTGCAACAACACCCGCACCACCCGGCTTATTTTCCACGATAATATTCACATCGTTATCAAAATGTTTGCCTAATTCTTGTGAAATAATCCGTGCTACTGTATCTGTTCCTCCACCTGCCTCAAAACCTACAACAATTTTTATTGTTTTATTTGGGTAATTCTCTGCATCATTTGAACCAGTAGAAGCGCCACTTTCTGTGTTACAAGCTGTTAACACCAGCAAGAATGCCGGGACCAAAATTAGTAGTAACGATTTTTTTATGTTCATTAACTTCACTCCTAGTTTAATAGTTTATTTAGCCGACTTTCAAAACAGTACTTTAGTTTATTTATTCATTATCACTCCTCTCTAGTAATTGACTACCTTCCTAAAAAGTAAAGCTAGAATGATTCAGTTTTCGTATTCGTTTTCGATTTTTTCTTCGATAAAAATGGTAGGACTACCGATACAATTGCTAACAAAATGAACCCAGCAGCCACCGGCCTTTCAATAAAAATTATTAAACTATCACCCGACATGACAAGCGATTGACGAAACGCTGATTCAGCCATCGGTCCAAGGATCATCGCAATCAACAAAGGAACAACGGGATACCCAAATTTGGGTAGAATGTATCCGATTAAACCAAAAACAATTGCTATCCATACTGATGATATAGAATTGTCAAATGCATAAGCACCAAACAAGCAAAGTACAAGAATAACAGGAAATAATAAATTAGCGGGAATCATTGTAATATGCTCAAACCAACGTATTGTCGATTTCACGATTATAAACAGTAAAATATTCACTAAAATAAACCCTAACAATATCGTATAGACGAGAGTCCCATGTGTTTCAAACAGTTCTGGCCCTGGTTGAATTCCTTGTATTAAAAGAGAGCTGAGCAATACTGCTGTTACAACGTCACCTGGTACACCAAGAGTGAGCATTGGGATAAGAGTTGCCCCTGTCGTCCCGTTGTTACCTGCTTCTGAAGCCGCTACTCCTTCCATGCTTCCATTCCCAAATTTCTCCTTCTCTTTAGAGGCTCGCTTTGCTTCGTTGTAGCTAATAAATGAAGCAATTGCTCCTCCAGTTCCTGGAATCGCTCCTATCGCGCTACCAATAATACTTGATTTAAATATCGTTTTCCTAAATGGCTTAACATCCTTCAAACCAAACTTCTCTTTTTCTACTTCTGCTTGAGTAGATATTTTCTTAATTCCCCTTTCTATTTGGTTGAAGATTTCAGCAATTGCAAACAGTCCGATAAGAGCAGGGACTATATTTATTCCTGAAAGAAGTGTTGTAAGATCAAATGTCAATCTTGTTGAGGCTGTAATTGGGTCAAGACCAATTGTAGCCACAAGCATACCAAGACAAGCCATAACAGCAGCTTTTGTTAACGACTTACCACTTACACTCGCAATAATCGTCAAACCGAATAAGGCTAGAGCAAAGTATTCTGGAGGTCCAAAATTCAGCGCAATCTTTGCAACTTGTGGGGCCGCAAACAATAAGATCAACCCACTTACCAAGCCACCTGCAACCGAAGCATACAGTGACATATTTAGAGCCTTCCCTGCTTTTCCTTGCTGTGCAAGTGCAAACCCATCTTGAGCAGTTGCCGCCGATGCTGCTGTTCCTGGAGTCTTTAATAATATTGCCCCAATCGAACCAGCATACGTCCCGGCTACATACACACCAAGTAACATCAAAATAGCAGCTTCAGGAGGTAAACCAAATGTAAATGGAACAATTAATGCAACCGCAAGAGTAACACTTATTCCAGGCAGTGCACCGGCAAATAAACCAACAGAAAGACCTATTAATAGAAACAAAACATTTTGTATGGCAATTAATTGTGAAAAACTGGCCATTATTTCAGTCATAAATTAACCTCCCTTTTAAAAAAGAAACCCTGACATCGAAAGTTGAAGTAAGTACGCTGCAATCCCATAAAGTAAAAAAGTGACACAGACTGAAACAATGGTCATTCTTACAAAGCGACGGTTTCCGATTAGAAACATTAATGTAAACGCTAACAAAAATGTTGTAACAACAAATCCGATATACTGCATAAATACAGCCCATAGCGTAATGGCAAATAATGCTAACGCCACATGTTTATAGCCTTTTTCCCCGGCAAACTTTGAGTCTGTTTGCTTCTTTTCACTCCAATCAGTCTCATCTGTCTGAACATTCTTTCTGCTTTTTACTATTGTCGCAATAAGTGAAATAGCACTCAATAAAATAATTAAAATGGCTAAGGCATTGGGGAACGTACTTGGTCCAATAGCAGCAGCTGAACCATCGTTAATTTGGTGAGGAATAATATATAGTAACCATATTCCAAAAAGAATCATGAATACTTGTGGTAAAAACAGTGATAAACGTCCATTCATATTATTTCCTCCTAACTAGATTGATCATTTCGCCTACAAATCTCTCAAATATTGATGCCGTGATTACATCCACCTTTCAAGTTTTGAAAGTGGATGTAATCACGATTTTTCATTCCGTTACTAACTCCTGTTCAACAATAGCTTCAATATCTTCTTGATAACCTCCAAGTGTGTATGTAACCTTGTTAACTTCCCCTTCAAATGTAAACGGTGACTCATAAGCCTTACTGATAGAACCACCTTCATTGGTTGCAATGTAGAATAAACCTGATGAAAATCCAAGCGTAGAAAGGGCAGTAACTGTTCCTTCACCTATTACTTCGTTATTTACAATCAGTTTTGCTGTTCCTTCGTCATCACATGTTTTTATCAGTAAAAACTTAACTGTTACAAGCCCTTTAGGTAGCTCCTTATCTGATTCAATAAAAATATGCTCAACATTTGACACATTGTAGTCAAAAACTAGGCGATTATTCTTGATAAATAACGTATACCCCCCTGATTTATCACCATGTGCTACCAGAACACCACTCTCTTCTTTTGTAGAACGTTCAATCTCGACTTCAATTTTGAATGATTTATTTCGCAGATCTGGTGCCTTATAACCATTTATAATCGAAGGTGATGCATAAAACGTTCGATGAAGTGGTCCACGTTCATTCGTATTTGCTAATACCTTTTTTCCATCTCGTAATTTTTCTTCGAGAGAGCGTCCATCAAGTGGGAATATATCGTATTTCTCAGCTTCCACCCACCACTGGTCAATGAGTTCCTTAACTTTCTCAGGATACGATTCAGCTAGATTATAAAACTCTGAAAAATCATTCTCTGCATCGTATAATTCCCACTCATCTTCTTCAAAAGAGGTATTTTTCCTGTGATGAGCGACTGCTTTCCAACCATCTTTCCAAATAGCTCGGTTGCCAACAAGTTCATAATGTTGAACCTTTTTTCGAGTAGGCTGCTCTCCTGCCCCCAATGTATATAGAAGACTCGTTCCATAAATTGGCTTTTGCTCAATTCCTTTATATTTAGCCGGCGCTTCTACATTAATTAATTCCAAAATGGTTGGTACAATATCAGAAACATGGTGATATTGACTACGAATGCCACCTTTATCTTGGACTTTGTCACCATAATGAATAATTAGTGGACATCTAATTCCACCAGCATGAGTAAACGTTTTATACCATTTTAACGGAGTATTCCCTGCCTGTGCCCACCCCGCAGGGTAATGACTTTTCGCGTTAGGGCCACCAATGTCATCAATTCGTCCAAGTTTGCTTTCGAAGGTTTCCACATAGGCATTAGATGTTGGTGTCCATGAATTGACCATTCCTTCTTCACCACCCATTCCACATGCACCATTATCAGATAAGAAAATAACCAATGTGTCATCAAGTAACTTCAATTCTTCTAAACATTGAATGAATCTCCCAATATGATAATCAGTGTGCTCCATAAAACCAGCAAATGCTTCTTGCATACGGGCATACAATCTTTTTTCGTCTTCTTCAAGCTCTTCCCAAGCTTTAACACCAGGATTTCGTGGTGGTAATTTCGTATCTTGTGGAATAATTCCTAGCTCTTTTTGCTTTAAGAACCATTCTTCCCTTATTTGATCCCAGCCTTTATCATACTTTCCTCTGTACTTATCAATATATTCCTGTGGAGCTTGGTGTGGCGCATGAGGTGCTGCGTATGATAAATAACAGAAAAACGGTTTATCAGGAGATTCTGACTTTTGCATTTTGACATATTCAATTGCCTTATCCGTTAAATCTTCCGTTAAATGATATCCTTCTTCAGCACTTTTAGGTTGCGAAACACGTCGATTACCTTCAACTAACTCCGGATAAAACTGATCTGTCGCCCCTCTTAAAAATCCATAATAATGTTCAAATCCCCGTCCAAGAGGCCAGCCATCAAACGGGCCAGTAAACGTCTGTTCTTTTACTGGTGCAAGATGCCACTTTCCGACAGCAAATGTATTATAGCCTTCTTCTACAAGCATTTCACTAATCATCGCTGTATCTTTCCTTACCTTCCCCCTACAATTGGGAAATCCACTATCCACTTCCGTGACAAATGAAACACCTGTTGAATGAGGATTTCGGCCTGTCAATAAAGAAGCACGCGTTGGTGAACACATTGCTGTCGTATGGAAATTGTTATAACGCAAACCATTTTCTGCTAACTGATCAATATTAGGTGTAGAAATATCTGACCCATAACAACCTAATTGAGAAAACCCAAGATCATCAAGCATGATTATTGCGATATTTGGCCCTCTTTTGTTGTTATTCGCTTCAGGCCACCACGGTATTGAGTCCTCAACCGTCCTCCCAATAACTCCCTTGTACCCCTCTTCTTGTCTTTGACGCATTTGATCATCCCTTTCAAACTATAATGAATTCATTTCTCACCCTAACTGTTAGCGCTTTCAATAACCTTCTGACTTTTTTGGTGAAAAGTAATTACTAATCAAAATTTCAATTTCCATCTGAATAAAGTGCCTTTTGTTGAATCAAGAAAATTCAAACTATTACAAGTAATATATCATACTTTTAACTTTTTTGGTTAAAAGTGTTCAATTTTTTTTGTTTTTTATACAATCTTTTTAATAATAACGAAGCTAATATGTGAATTCTTTACTTCTATAAAGTCAATGCATGCGATTAGCTTTCTATTTTTCCACCTACAAAATATAGGATTATTAAACGGTAGATTTCCACAAAATAACCAACCACTTTTTTGTTGCATATTTTTCAAGCTATAAAATCTAAATAGGAAAACTGCATTTAATGTTATCTATAATTTTGTACCCCATTCACACTATTACTAAAAACGGAGGATTATCAGTTGATAATCCTCCGTTTGTTTTTTGATCTAACTTTTTGCCAAATTACAAGAAAAACACCAGAACCTGTGAGATTACTGCAACAAAAATCAGCCCAAAAGGGTAAGCTGCTGCATATGCGATCGAGGCGTCATCTGTATCAATTAACTGATTAACTGCTCCAACCCCCGGGGTACTTGTTAAGCCTCCACAAAGAGCTCCTAATGAATGAATCATGCTAAGCTTCAACAGTTTCCTTGCCAAAAAGAAACCAACAATGATTGGCATCAGTGTAATAAACGCACCACCCAGAACCAAGTTAAGCCCTTCCTTTTGTATCACCTCAACAAGCCCTTGACCGGCGGTTGTACCGGCACCAGCTAGGAAGAGGACTAGACCAATATCACGGATAACATTATTCGATGGTTGAAAAAAACGGGCGCGAATTGGTCCAAGTTTGCCAAAGTGTCCAATTAGTAGTGCAGCAAATAAAGGCCCACCAGCAACTCCTAACGTAATCGTTCCTAAGTACGGCAAATGAAACGGGATCATGCCGATTAGAATACCGATTAACAATATCAAACTCAATGAAAATATGTGAACATTAGTAACTGCCAACGTCTTTTTCTTAAACAGCTTTTCCACTTCATTTATACGGTCTTCACTGCTTACAAGCGTCAATATATCTCCTCGTTCTAAACGCCATTTTGAATTTTGATTAAACTCAAAACCAGCCCGTTCCATTCGTGTAACCGTCACACCGTATTTTCTTCTTAACTCAAGTTCTCTTATGTTCTTTCCTAGAATCTCTTCTGAATCGACTACAACTTTGCGAAGTTTTACATGATCAGAATTCTCAAAATTCGTTTCAACTTCTTTCCCTACATTCTTTGTAAATTTGTTTAGGTCATCCCTCATCCCAACAGCAACAAGATGATCCCCTTGTAAAATAACTGTATCATTGAGTCCAATAATATTCCGATTCCCTCGAATCACGCGACTAATAACAACGGAACCGTATTGATTAAACCCCAATTCTCGCAACGTTTGTTTATGGATTGCGGGGTTTGTGACCTCTACCGTTATAACAACAGGTGCTCCTTCATGTCTAACCGTTTTATTTGTTTGCTCGAGGTCTTTTTTTAGGTCAACTTTTAACAACCGAGGCAATAGCTGAACAAAGAGCACGACAGCGATGACCCCGAATGGATAAGCAATCCCATAACCAACAGAAGCAAGAGGATCATTCGTTGCTTGAATTGCTGCAGCAAGCCCCGGTGTACTGGTTAAGGCTCCTGTCATCAGTCCAATGCTCAATGCCGGCGACAAACCAAACCAACTAGAAACCAAAACGGTCGTAACAGCAGCAACTAGCACTACTAACAAACCGATAATACCAAAGATTAAACCACTTGAACGCATCATTCGAAAAAAACGAGGTCCCGCCTGCAAGCCAACGGCGACAATAAATAAGCTAAGACCTAAACTTTGTACAGTAGGTGAAATTTGATAGCCAAAATGACCAAACAACATAGCAATTAGCAGCACACCCGAAGTCCCAAGGCTTACACCTTTTAAATTAACTTGACCTAACGCTGCTCCTAAAAATAAAATCACAAATAACAATAATAAAGGTTCTTCTAATAAGGAAGTAACCAATTCCACTTTTCATTCTCCCATCTATTTTCATTTTCACTTATTATAGAATTGACTCCCTTTTAGTAATGTGATTTTTTTCACAATATTAATTCATTTCTGTCAATGTATACCCTTACAACATAAATCTTTCACACATACGTCAAAAGCAACTTACATTTTCTCCTAATTTCTAACGTAATAGAAACAAAAAAGTCTAAGTTATATAACCTAGACTTCCTCATCATTATTTTTTTCTATTTTTTAATTCCTATACTTAACGATTCATTTTGTTAAAGCTCTCACTAAGACTTTCACCTCTTCATCCGATAGCGTTACTCCTTTACCCATTTTTTCATGATCAGGTGACCAATCACGAATGTCATATTTAGGTTCCCTTCCATTCCAACTGATCAAGTTTAACTCCTTCTTCCAGCCCTTTGAGCCTTCAGATAAAATCGCAACGGTTTCAATGATTTCAAATGTTATGTTAGCCACTGTATGACCTCCCAGTACGTATTACTAAATTAGTTAATATATATCATGCTCAATTTTAATCATTATTGGCCTGATTCAATCATAATAAAAAATTATTGGCATCACTACTTATTTTTTAAAATCAACATAATAATATACAATTCAGAAAGGAAGAACTGAGTCATGCTGTGTAAGAATTTACATAAAAAGCAGAACAAAAAAAGCAGCGAAACCTTTAACTTTTCTACAATTCTATTAAATGATATAATCTACAGACTTTATATTATTGAAAGGATTTTATAATATGAAATCATTTTTAGCTGAAAAAGATGGAATCTTCCCTTCCGTCTGTTCGTTGGATTGTCCTGATCAATGTGGGCTACTAGTCCATAAAAAGGACGGGAAAATAGTTAAGGTTGAAGGAGATCCTAATCACCCTGTTACCCAAGGGAATATTTGCAATAAAGTTAGAAACATGACTGAACGAATTTATGATTCAAAACGGTTGACAACTCCTCTGAAACGAACAGGTGCTAAAGGTACAGGAACATTCACGCCGATTTCATGGGAGGAAGCAATCCAAATCGTCGTTAGTAAATGGAAGAAACTAATCGAACAACACGGTCCCGAATCGATCCTTCCTTATAGTTTTTATGGGAATATGGGGAATCTTACGGCTGAAGGAATGGACCGTCGCTTCTTTCATCGCCTTGGATCCAGCCAGTTGGACCGTGCAATTTGTTCCGTTGCCGGTGCAGTTGGTTACAAATACACAATGGGTGCAACTATTGGAATAGACCCTGAAGACACTAAAGAAACAAAACTCTTCATTATGTGGGGAATAAATGCCGTTAGTACAAATATGCATCAAATGACAATAGCCCAAAAAGCGAGAAAACAAAATGGCGCGAAAATCGTCGTTATTGATGTTCACAAAAACCAAACAGGACGTATGGCTGATTGGTTCATTCCGATTCGACCAGGAACTGATGGTGCCCTTACACTTGGAATGATGCACATTCTATTTGCTGAAAATTGGGTTAATCGCAAGTTCATGAAGGAATATACGGTTGGTTACGAGGAATTAGAGAAGCATGTTAAGCAATATGACCCTGAAACGGTTTCTACGATCACTGGAATACCTGTTGAGGATATTTATAAGCTAACTCGTATGTACGGAGAAACCTCCCCTTCATTCATTCGAATCGGAAATGGCTTGCAGCACCATGATAATGGTGGAATGATCGTTCGTACAATTGCTTGTCTACCAGCGCTAACCGGTTCATGGCTTGAGCAAGGTGGTGGAGCCCTTAAATCCAACAGTAGTGTTCTAGACTATAATACAACTTCCTTGCAAAGACCTGATTTACTAGACAACAAGAAAACAAGAGTATTTAATATGAATCAACTAGGAAAAGTGTTAGTAGAAACGACCCCACCTGTTTATTCACTATTTGTTTACGGTTCAAATCCTGCCGTTGTTGCTCCTGAAGCGAATAAAGTCCGTCAAGGCCTGGCACGAGAAGATTTATTTACGGTTGTCCATGATTTATTTTTAACGGAGACAGCACAATATGCTGACCTTGTTTTGCCAGCAACATCATCTTTTGAAAACCTAGATTTTTATACGTCCTATTGGCACCATTACGTGCATATGCAGCAACCCGTTATTGAGCCATATGGCGAGAGCAAATCGAATACTGAGCTATTTCGATTACTAGCTGAGGCTATGAGCTTTGAAGACGTGCCATTAAAAGATTCAGATGAAGAAATGATGCGTCAAGCTTTAAATCATCCAGCCAACCCATATTTTAAACATATAAATTATGATTCACTTGTCCAAGAACACTATATGAAAGCAGACCGGGCTGAATTCTCTTTGAAGAAGCTCAACACACCTAGTGGGAAAATTGAGCTTTACTCAACGCTAATGGAGAAACACGGCTACCCTGCCCTACCGACTTATACTCCTTTAATGGATGACGGAGATTTCCCTTTCTTATTCGTTCCAGGGCCAAACCACAATTTCTTAAATTCAACGTTCTCTAATAACGAGAGGCATAAGGAATTAGAGAAAACAGCAAAGGTTCACCTCAACCAAGAAGATGCTACTAAACTTGGAATTGAGGATGGAGAACTCATACGGATTTACAATGACCGAGGAGATTGTGAAATTGTCGCTACTGTAGGTGAAAACGTATTATCTGGAGTTATTGTAAGCCAAGGATTATGGGCGGACGCTCCTGGTAAGAAACAGCTCGTTAATGCATTAGTGCCAGATCGCCTCGCAGATATGGGAGGTGGAGCAACCTTCTTTTCTGGTCGTGTAAATATTGAAAAGCTTTCATAAAGAAATTATTAAGCCTTTTCCATTTTGGAATAGGCATTTTTTTATCTTGTAATGTAAGAAATACATCATCGCAAGCGACTTAATCACAAATCTAACCCAAGAATGTGTCAGTCTAATGGCAAGAATGCAGAAATGGAAGAATCATGACGGTACCTTACGTTATAATAAAATTAGATACTGGAAGTTTAGGAGTGAGTACACTGAAAACCATTGTTGTGATTGGTGGTGGAATCACTGGGTTATCCACCATGCACTATTTACAAAAAAACCTAAAAGAAAAGCATGAAGATGTTCAACTAATACTCGTTGAACAAAATTCCTATTTAGGAGGAAAGATTAACACCGTTTTGCAAGACGAGTTCATTATGGAGACTGGGGCTGACTCAATCGTCGCTAGACACTCGAGTGTAATGCCTTTCGTAACAGATCTAGGCCTTGAAGATGAGGTTGTTTACAATTCAACCGGAATTTCCTATATTTATTCAAATAATAAATTACATCCAATCCCTCAGGATACAGTATTTGGAATACCGACTAGCGTCGAGTCATTGTTTGCAAGCACTCTCGTTTCAGAGCAGGGAAAACAAGCTGCATTAAAAGATCTAGAAACACAAAATGAGAGTTTTACGCAGGAAAGTTCCATCGGTGAGTTTCTCGAACACTTTTTAGGAAAAGAACTCGTTGAAAATCAAATTGCTCCGGTATTATCTGGGGTATATTCTGGCAAGCTTGATAAATTAAGTATCGCATCAACCCTACCGTACTTACTTGAGTATAAAAATAAATTCGGGAGCATCATTAAGGGGCTAGCTGAAAACAAAAAGCAGTTTAACGGCAACTCAGATAAAAAATTTATATCGTTTAAAAATGGACTTTCAACATTGATTAATCGACTCGAAGAAGAGCTAAGTGATTCTCTTATATTAAAAGGTGTGACTACAACAAGTATCTCTAGAGAGAGTGGACATTATCAACTATCGTTTTCTAACCACAAATCAATACGAGCTGACTATGTTGTTTTAGCAACTCCACATAATGTTGCACAATCATTATTAAATCACATCGAAATAAACGACGAGTTTTCAAAGTTAACAAACTCATCACTTAAAAGTATTTATCTTGGTTTTGATATTTCTGATGACCAACTCCCAGCTGACGGGACTGGATTTATCGTGTCTGATAACAATAATGTACATTGTAATGCCTGTACGTGGACAAGCAGGAAATGGCAGCATACATCAAAGCATAACTTATTAGTCCGTCTTTTCTATAAAAGTTCGAATCCAAGCTATTCTGCTCTGCAACAAATGAACGAAAGTGAGTTAATTCGTACCGCCTTAACCGATGTTGAAAAAAGTCTAGGTATTACGGGGAATCCGACAGCTGTTGAGGTAACAAATTGGGACAATCTAATGCCTAACTATCATTTACATCATAACGAGGCAATTCGTTCAATAAATGAGAAAATGGCGACTACATTTCCGAACCTTATTCTCGCTGGATGTTCGTACTACGGAGTGGGAATTGGTGCGTGTATTAAAAATGGAGAGGATACGGCACAGCTGCTTACAGATAAACTAAGGAAAGATCCTTCAAAGAGGTAGAGAATCAAGGTTGTCTCACATAAAGGGTATTCGTATTTTACCGAATCAAACATTTTATCGGGACAACCTTATTTTTATAATACTGAAAGTAACTGCCCTAACTCTTATGGATTCATAACGTAGAAGAGAAAGTGAGTTCTAACACCTAACGATCATTGCTCTTCTCCATTATGACATTAATAAACGCTTCTGCAGGAGCTTTTAATACCGTATCACGATGATAAACTAAATAAAAACACCTTGATAAAACGAGATCCCGTATAGGATAGGCCTTTAATGAATTAAGTTTCAGCTCCTTTTTAATTGAGTTTTTCGAAATAATCGAAGTACCAATACCGGACTCAACAGCTACCTTGATCGATTCAGTACTTCCTAATTCTAGCACGATATTTAATTGATCTTGATTAAGACCATTTTTTGAAAAATGGTGAGTCATCACAGCCCTTGTACCAGACCCCTTTTCTCTCAGAACAAAGGGCAAGTGCTTTAACTCATTCAACGTAATATCGACTTGATCAGCCGGAAAAAAGTCCGGTTTCGTAATAAGAACTAATTCATCCTTCATAAAGGCTTCTAAAATAAGGTCTGGGTCCTCAATTGGCGCTTCTATCATCCCTATATCGAGAACGTGATCTTTAATTTTCCTTAAAATGTTATCTGTATTGGTGATCTCAACACTCATTTCCACTAATGGGAATTTCTCCTTAAAAACTCCAAGGAGACGTGGAAGTACATTTTCTCCAATTGTTAAACTTGAAGCTAAGCCTAAATGTCCGTGTATTTCACCTAATAAAGAAGAGATTTCTTTCTCTGCTGATTCACTGAGTTTAATAATTTCGATTGCATATTTATATAGGATCTTAGCAGCCGGCGTCAGCTCAACTTGCTTAGTAGTCCTTTCGAAAAGGCTTGTATTTAACTGTTTTTCTAATGATTTTATATGTGAAGTGATGGTCGGTTGAGATAAATATAGGGCTTTTGCTGATTCAGAAAAATTCTTTTTCTCTGCAACCGTCACAAATGTTTTTAATTGATCATAATTCACGGGGGGTCCCACCTTTTTATTCTCCGATTAAATTCAACACTTTCATTATAAACGGTTTTTCATCAAAGAACATGAAAAACTCGAATAACAATCAGTTTCCTAACTGACCATTATTCGAGCAATCTATTATTACATATTAATAAAACCACCCAATATAGAAACCATAAAAAAACTCACAAGTCCGACAATTAAAGCAGCAGCTAACCCAACATAAAACGGCTTTATTCCTAACCCTCTGAAGACTTTGAAGTTTGTCGATAAACCAACTGCCGCCATCGCTACTCCTAACACATACTGAGAACCTAGCGTACTTAAAGTCTCGTGCAAATCCACCCATGATTCTGTTTTAACCAAACCAAATGCTGCCCCACTATTAGATATACCAACATCTCCGATCGTTCTTACTAAAGCAAACAATAGGAACCCTAACACAAAATATGGGAATATTTGGTACCATTTGTGTACTTTGACACTTTGCTGGTCCACATTATGCGTCCCTTTCTTCAAAAAGAAGTAAGCCATGGCAGGAATAACTGCAACGATAAACACATTTCGTGTTAATTTTGTAATGGTTGCTACATCTATCACTTTTTCTAATTGAAACGTCTGATCAAATATTAAAGCTGCTCCCGTTACTTGAGCAGTATCGTGAATCGCTGTACCTAGAAACAATCCAACTCTTATCGGGTCATCACCGAAAAATAAAAAAGCTAAGTAAGGATAAATCACCATACCAAGTAATCCAAATATTGTAATGTTAGCCACTGCGTATGAGACCTCATCTTTATTTGCCTTTATAGTAGGTGAAGTTGCCATGATGGCTGTCACCCCACAAATCCCTGTTCCACAAGCGATTAAGGTTGCTAATCGACTCGATTGTTTTAATTTCGAAGCTAACCATAATGTAATGATAAGGCCACTCGAAATGCATAAGATTATAATTGGGAGTCCCCAAAGACCTAGTTTCACAGCATCGAACAAACTTAGCCGAATCCCCAGTAAAATAATTCCTGCTTTCAAAAAGAAAGCAACTGCAAATGTCACTCCATTTGCAAAAATGTCATGTAACCCAAAGACATTCCTTACTACGATTCCAATTAATATTGCAACAAAAATCCCGGAGATTGGACTTGAACTTCCACTAGGTAGAATATTGAAGTGTTTTAGGATTCCCCCTATTAAGTCGGCAACAACAGTACCAAGAAGCATAATACCAACACAGAGAAGCACACCAAGTATAGTAGCCACGACTTCCGACTTAATATACCTTTTAGGCTCAGGTCCGAATACACTTTTCTTCAGAACCTCTACTCCCATAATCCCACCTCCTAGTCTAATAAAACAGTAACACGAAGATGGTAAAAGGAGTTATTGTGCTTTTAGATGTAGTTTATTGGAGATTTTAATAAAAAGAACATTCTTTCACTCGGGACTATTCAAATAGTTTAAGTTTAATATTAAAATAAGAAAAAACTAATTCATAGAAAGTAGACATATTTCCATGCATCTATCTAGTGTTCTTCTTCTCGATGGTTGTATTTCTCTTATTCCTGTTCTTCTTCATTGCTCTCACTAAAAACCCTCCCTTAAATCGTCTTGGTTCATAGGAAATAATGAAAGCTTTAGGTTCAAATTGTTCTATTAGTTGTATAAGCTCGTCTTCTCGGCTGCGTTTTGTTAGTAATTCAAGTTGATAACGGATACTCTCTTTTCCCTCCCCTTGAAAGACGGTGACTCCAAATCCACCATTTCTTAAAGAAGCAATTAGCTCTTCGTTTTTCCTTTCTAGATTAACAATTAATGACGTATATCCAATGGCTAATTTCTTTTCGATAAATGATCCTAATAAAATTCCTGCACCAAACCCAACGGCATAGATAATCATTGCTACTATACTTTTCTCTCCAGTTAAAACGATTGCTAATCCAAATACGTAAACTAATCCCTCAAGTACAGCTAATGATGAAGCAATAATGCTCATCCCTTTTACTAGAAAAATAGTCCTCATTGTTAATAAAGGGACATAAACGAGCTGAAGCAATAAAATTATCAGTATCTCCTTCAACTTTCTCCCTCTCTCTCCTTGCTTTTCATTATTAAATTCAATAAATCTAGGATTGGTGATAAATTCTCCTTAAATTTCCAACTCGACCAAATTGGACGTACTAATTGCCAACTTTTTCAAACAAACTAGTATATCTTAGTCATTTTAAAGGAATAGTAATACTGTAAAAACTTTTAAAGGAGGTGATAACAATGAATGCACAACGCGCACAAGAGATTTCATCTTCAGAAAATATGGTTGAGGTAATGTATAATGGCAAACCAGTCTACATAGAGCATGTCGATCAGGATCAAGGTACCGCTACAATCCACCCCCTTGATGACCCAAACCAAAAACAGAGTGTTTCAGTTGACAGCTTGAATGAGTCTTAATAGTCATGAAAAACCCGAATAATAGACACTAAGTAGCCGTGTCCGTTATTCGGGTTTTGGTACAACCTACCTTCTAATTGAATTTTATATTCTATCCATTAGAACCCTTTTACTTTCCTTACCATGTCTCCTTGAATGGAAAGTGCTTCTATTCTTCTCATTTTCAAACTAATTACCGACGTAGCAGCAAGAATTAAGATACTCCCTATGATAATTCCCCTCCAATGCCAAGCTGACCAAAACGGTTCTAAATAAAATGGACCTAAGCTTCCCCCAATATAATAAAAGATAAGGTACAAACCAGCAGCACTAGCTTTGGCCGATCGCGCACGCGCACTTACCCAAGAGCTTGCTGTTGAATGAGCAAAAAAGAAACCAAAACAATTTAAAAGAAGACCAATAATAATCGCTGTTACACTTTCTAAGATCGTTAACAAAAAGCCACTTACCATAATAAGTATCCCTACTTGAATACAAGTAGATTTTGAGAATCGCTCAGAGAACTTCCCTGAGAGTGGGGAACTAATTGTACCTGCAATATAGGTTAAAAATAACAATCCAATAATACTTGCAGATAGCTCAAACGGCGAGCTGCTTAAAAGAAAGGTAACATAGCTAAAATGGCCAACAAAAATTAAAAATAATAAACCTCCAATACAATAAGCATAGGTTAACTCTTTATTCGAAATATGGGTTTGATAAGCTTTTAGCGTTCCTTTTAGATGAAACTCTTTTTTTACAAATTGTTTTGAACGAGGCAGTAACCATATAAAAACACACAAACAAATTACACTTACAAACCCCATTGCAATAAAAGCAAAACGCCAATGAACGAGGTCTGTTAAAATCCCACTAAATGCACGACCAAACATTCCTCCAATCGTATTTCCACTAATATAAATACCGATCGCTATTGGTACAGCTTTAATCGAATATTCTTCCCCTATGTAAGCAACTGCCAATGATGGCAGACCCGCTAAAAAAACTCCTTGCAGGATTCGAATTGCAATTAGCGTTTCAAATGTGGGTGCGAATGCTGCCAAAAACGTTGTCGCAGTAGCCAGAAAAAGCGTGACGATCATAATACCACGTCTCCCTACACTATCTGAAAGTGGGCCGTAAAAAAATAGCGATAAGCCAAGGGCTAATATCACCAACGACACCGTCATATTCGCTGCCAACGATGAAACTTGAAACTCTGCTGATAAAATCGGCAATATTGGTTGAGTGAAGTAAACATTTGCAAAGATTAGTAGAGAACCGATGCTAAGAGCTATCGTCGCTTTCCAAAATTCATTCGTCCTAGCTTCAATCATGCATTTACTACCTTCTTCCTATATTCAGTTACACTATAAGTTATTGTATGTTTTGCACTGTTATTAATCTTACCTCATTACACTTGATAGTTCTATATGTAAAGGTAAGAACCACTTGCCATTACACAAGTGGTTCTATCTTAGTGATATAAAGGCTGAATTCTCTCTAAATCCACGAGCAAACCTTTTATTTCTTCTTGCGTTAACGGTACTAACATTTGATCATACAGAGTAATCACTTGTGACCCTCCACTATCTTGATGTTCTTTTAAATAACGATAGATCTTATCAAATTGTTTTTCTTTTATAATTGAAGTGGTAAATTGATTTTTCACTCTATGTAACAAAAATTCATTCGACTCAAAATCAAATTCTCCTGATATGATTTCACCATTTATACTCGTCAAAGCACATCGCTCCTTGTCTATATTTACGGTTTAGAATCCCCTCATCGTACAATTACATACCAGATATCCTAATTCAGCACAATTTTCAAGCCAGATGATAGTATATATATATCGTCCACTTTTCTGAACTCATTCTCCATTTTCTGTGTTCCATTGCATGGATCTGATTGAACAAACTATTGAAGTTAAAATTGACAGACGATTAGCTTTTTTCTATACTAAAACTACAGCTTGTATGTATAGCAACTAATAGGGAGGTGTTGGGTTCTTTGAGATTAGCATTTCAAGATTATATAAGTATCAAGTTACATAAAACCGATCTAAATCTTACTAGTTATATTAAATCAAAGCTTGAACCTTTCAATCTCGCACCCGAGCAGAATTTGATCATGATGCTCTTATGGGAGAAGGATGGCTTAACCCAAAATCAACTGGTAGAACGTCTCGATAAAGACAAAACAAATATTGCAAGAATGGCTTCAAGTCTTGAAAAAAAAGGTTTTGTTGTAAGAAGCCATTGTGAAGACGATCGACGTTCCGTTAAACTCTACCTTACCCCATGTGGAAAAAAGCTCGGTGAAGAAATCATCCCTATTACGGAAAAGTTCAATGATATTGTGTGCAAAGACATCTCAAAGGAAGAACTTTTACAATTAGAAAGAATTCTAGAAAAAATGAATAACAATGTTCAGAAATTTTACGATGGACAATAATTTAATATTCATAGAGGAAGCGCTTACAAAGCATTGCTCTTCTATTTATATAATTTAAAAAATATCTGGGGGTTATATAATATGTATGATATCGCAATCATAGGTGCAGGTCCTGCAGGCGCTAGTGCTGCAATCTTTGCAGCAAAAGCAGGAAAAAAAACAGTTGTATTCGATAATGGAAAGGGTATGACACAACGCGCTTGGATGGAAAATCATTATGGCATAAGCGAGATCTCTGGTCCTGACTTAGTCGAAACAGGAAAAAAACAAGCTGCTAAATTTGGCGCTGAATTTATTGAAGACACTGTTGTTGACATTACGCCAGAGGGTGACGGCTATAAAGTAAAATCCGAAAACCAAGAAATTAACGCGAAGCATGTTTTATTTGCTACAGGCGCTCTAAGTGACCTTGCTAATAAAGTCGGCCTAACGTTAGTTGACGGAACTGAGCCAAGAATCAAAACAATAATTGACGTTGATAAAGACGGACGTACAAACAAAGATGGAATCTGGGCGGCTGGTACCATTGCTGGCGTAAGCGTACATACTATTGTTACATCTGGAAATGGTGCAGCAGTTGCCATTAATATAATTAGTGAATTAAACGGTGAACGTTATGTTGACCACGACATTTTAAAATAATTACAAACAAAAGGACAATGCTACATTGTCCTTTTGTGTTTTCTTTCCTAAGATGAAGTCACAATACCATTTCTTTTTTCAATAAATCTTATTAATTGACATTCTCCTTAGATATATTTTATACTAGCAATCGTAGCAGTTAGTATGCATAGCAACTAGATTGAGTATCGTTTCTGTCCCCCCACTACCTTTGAAATGGACAAATACGCCCTTACTTTATACTATTATCCTAGTATTTTTTCACTCTAAATGTTGCTATAACAACTTAGTTAATTTTTTTATATTCAGGAGGAATTTCCCATGTCAAATGTATTATTTATCAAAGCAAACTCGCGTCCAATCGATCAGGCTGTGAGTGTGAAGCTATATCACACTTTTCTTGATCAATATAAAGAGTCTAATCCAGAAGATACGATTACAGAACTTGATTTATTTGAGGAGAACTTACCTTATTTAGATACGGATAAAATTAATGGGATGTTTAAGCTTTCAAACGGAATGGAATTAACTCCCTCTGAGAAAGAAGCAACAGATTTAGTGACTCGTTATTTAAATCAATTTATTGAAGCGGACAAAGTAGTAATTGCTTTCCCACTTTGGAACTTTACTGTCCCTGCAGTGTTACACACGTATTTGGATTACATGGCTCAAGCTGGAAAGACATTCAAATACACAGCAGAAGGTCCTGTTGGTCTGCTAACTGATAAAGAGGCTGTACTTTTAAATGCACGTGGTGGAGTTTATTCAGAGGGACCTGCACAATCAGTGGAAATGGCTGTTACTTATGTGAATACAATGCTAAATTTCTGGGGTATCGAAAAAGTGAAATCAGTCATCGTTGAAGGACACAATCAATTCCAAGATGAAGCAGAGGAAATTATTGAAAAAGGACTACAAGAAGCAGTTGCTCTTGCAAAAGAATTCTAATACAAAATTAAGTGGCTGTCTCAGAGGTTATATACCGGCCTTTTGAGACAGCTTCTTTAATCTTAAGCTATTGGATATGGAAAATATGGATATCGAACTGTCTTTTTTACCTCCTTTGGTTTAATAATTGTTTCTTTATAAGAATTTCCACACATACGGACAATGTCTTTTATACCACTTCCACCATAATAGGTTGGCTTCTGTTTTGAATTACAATCCATCAAACCCCTAATTATACTAAATTTCCCTACTATTCATTCTATTTTTCCACCTATAAATTTTACCCAAAAAAAGAAGCCCTTTTTTAAAGGCTCCTAATATAACATCCCTGCAATTGACGCACTTAATAGTGAAGCTAGAACCCCCGCTACTACCGCCTTAACCCCAAGCTTCGCAATATCAGTTCTTCTACTAGGGGCTAATTTCCCTAATCCACCGAGTAAAATCGCAACTGAAGAAATATTAGCAAACCCACATAATGCAAAGCTAATGACGGCAACTGTTTTACCTGAGAGCTCTTCAATATGAGGAGAAAAGGCTGCATATGCGACAAATTCGTTCAGAACAATTTTTTGACCAATAAAACCTCCTGCCATAACAGCCTCGTGCCATGGAACACCAATAGCAAATGCAATCGGAGCAAAAATAAACCCAAGAATTAGCTCTAATGTTAAAGCTTCAAAGTTAAACCATCCACCGATAGCACCTAATATACCATTTACTAAAGCAATCAAAGCAATAAATGCTAAAAGCATTGCCCCGATATTTAATGCTAACGTTAAACCAGTGCTAGCCCCCCGAGCAGCAGCATCAATAACATTCGCCGATTCCATATCACGATCAACCATGATTTTATCAGATGTCTGAGACTTTTCTGTTTCTGGTATAATAACTTTGGCCATGATTAACCCAGCAGGCGCGGCCATGAAGCTCGCTGCTAATAAGTACTCTAGTGGAACACCCAGCAAGGAATAGCCAATTAATACAGACCCTGCTACAGATGCAAGCCCCCCCGTCATAACAGCAAACAACTCCGACTTTGTCATTTTTTCAATATAGGGACGAACTACAAGAGGTGCTTCTGTTTGGCCGACAAAAATATTGGCTGCTGCTGACATCGATTCTGTCTTACTCGTCTTTAAAATCTTTGATAAGGCACCACCAAGGATTTGGATCACTTTTTGCATTATGCCTAAATAATATAAAATCGCTATTAATGCTGAAAAGAAAATAACTATGCTTAGTACTTCAATGGCAAAAACAAAGCCGATTCCTTCGGCTTGAAATAAGCCACCAAACAAAAAGTCAATTCCTTCAAAAGCATAATCAATTATGGCTGTAATTCCTAAAGTTAGCCATTGTAGAAATGCAAAACCTGTTTCCCATTTTAAAACAATCACTGCGAAACCAATTTGAATTGCCAATCCACCTAGAACAGTTTGTAGGTTAATTGCTTTTTTATTACTTGAAAAAAGAAAGGCAATTACAAAGACCGTAACAATACCGAATATGCCCCATAGAAAATTCATTAGTTTATCCTCTCTTTCTTAAGGTTAAAGGTTAGATTTTTAAGTCCTTTGACGCTATATTTGTTAATTCGATACGATTAGTATGTTTCATATTGTATAAATTAAACAAAAAATCCTCTTAGACATTAGCTAAGAGGATTCAATCTCGTTATTTTCAATTACAATTTCTTCAAGCTCTCCTATTATATTGCCTTTTATTTTTAGAAAGTTCTGCAGTGACAACCTAGAGTTTAAACTGGCGCACTAATTTTGTTAAATCTTCTGCCACCTCTGCCAATGCACTTGAGCTTCCTGATACTTCTTCCATCGAACTACTTGTTTGTTGAGATGAAGCAGACGTCTGTTCTATTCCTGCTGCAGATTCTTCCGAGATCGCTGCAATCTCTTGAATAGAATGATTCATCTTTGCACTATTAGTTGTCATCTCAGACAAATTTGCTGTGATTGCCTTGATACTTTTAGCCATTTCCTCCACAGATTCTCTTATATTATGAAATGTTTCACTCGTCATTTGAATTTGGCTGGTACCTTGCTCAACTTCTTTATAGCCACTCAATAAGGATTGCGATAAGACTTCTGTTTCAGATAAAATATTGGAGACAATTTCAGTAATGTCTGTTACAGAAACCGATACTTGTTCTGCGAGCTTTCTCACTTCATCAGCTACAACTGCAAACCCTTTTCCATGTTCACCTGCACGTGCTGCTTCAATAGCTGCATTCAATGCCAATAAGTTCGTCTGCTCTGCGATATCTTTAATTACAGAAACCAATTTAGAAATTTGTTGCGATTTCTCATCTAACCCTTTCATTTTCTGAACAGACTCTTGGAAAATTTCGTCAATTATTGCCATCTGCTTAGTTGACGACTCCATTAACTGCGTGCCTCGCTCCGATAAACCTAAAGTTTCTTCTGAAAAAGTAAGAACGTGTTCTCCATTTTCATTTGACTCTTGAACTATTGTGACAAACGATTCCCCCATTGTCGCCAAATCACTCGATCGGCTTGCTTGGGTCTCTGCACCTGCAGCCAATTCCTGCATAGTAACTGAAATTTGTTGAGAACCTGTTTTCACCTCTTCTGCTGATTTGGTTAAATCCTCGCTTTGTCCTGAAAGTATTCCTGAAGATTGAGTAATTTTGTTCATGATCTCCCTTAATCCCTCTTGCATTTGATCCAATGCATTTGCCATTTGACCGACTTCATCTTTTGAGTTGATCTTTAATGGCTCTTGGCGTAAATCACCATTTGTTAGATGTTTCATCCTTTCTGTAACAGCATTTATTGGATTGGAGATACTATTTGCAAAAAACCAAACTACAGTACCACCTACAAGTAGCGTAATACCTGCTACAATAAGAATCGTTGATAAAATATCGTTAGCGGATTTATTAAAGTCGACCATATATGTACTACCATTCACTACCCATCCCCAATGTGGGTCCGTCTTGGCATAAGTTACTTTTCTTTCAACTTGACTTTCATTACCTGGCATGGGCCATTCATAATAGGTAAGACCCCCACCTTCGTTACCAGTCTTAACCATCTCTTGTGCAAACTTTACCCCGTTAGAATCTGTCTCACCCCAGACATCCATTCCTTCTATATTGGGATGGGCAACCTGTACACCCTCTTGATTTAATACAAAAATATAACCATTTTCACCTAGGTCCAGATTCGAATTAATTGGCCTGATTCCATCAGCGCTCATTTCTCCTAATACTGCAATTTTCACTCTCTCTTGTGCTTCTTCTAACGACAATGTTCCCTTTTCAACTTCAGCATTTAAAACATCAATTAATTCAAGTGTTAGTTCGACACTATTTTTTAAATTAGTGGCTCCCAATTCATCCAAACTGTTTGTACTTTTGTTATAACTAAATCCTCCTAGAATAAACAATGGAATCGTTATAAGCAAAATAGATACAATGATTAATTTCTTTTTTATTGACATGCTGTTCTACCTACCTTTCTACATAACGTTATCGAATATAAACAAACTATCATTGGATTAACATTTAAATTACCTATATTAGACCTAATGATTACGCTTTCAGTCCTATCCTCCTTAATTTGCATCATATTTTGTAATGAAATAATAATTGACTATTTAACTAGATAAAATAGACTAAGTAATAATAACCATTATACTTCCTTTTTAACAAAATTCAATTTATTCCGTCAATTTTCATAAACTTAATCAAAAATAAAAAGACAACCTCTTTTTAAAGGCTGCCCTTATCTGATAGCGTTTTCAATGTTTAATAAATTATTTTACAACTAGAACATTACAGCCAGCATTTTGTACGACTTGATCACTAACACTTCCTAGAAATAATCTTTGTACTCCACCTAGTCCTCGATTCCCTAAAACGATCAAATCGGAATTGAGTTCTCTTGCATAGTCAACAATAATATTGGCCGCTTGCCCTGATTTGACAAGTACTGTGCTTGTGTTGCGTAAGTTCTTTACAATGTCTTGCGCTTCTTCTCTTCTCTCTTCAGCTATTTTTTTATTACTTTCTTCCATTTCAGTGTAAATCGATGTGCTAAAAACTTTCTCAGGAAGTTCAGAAACAATTAGAACGCTAAACTCCGCTTTTACCACTTGATCAGCGATTTCTCTTGCTTGCAATAAAGCTTTTTTACTTGTATCAGAACCATCATAAGCTACTAATATATTTTTATAATTCATGATTAGTTTCCCCCTTAAATTTGTATTGTAGTAAATGTAATCAGCATTCATTTTCCAAGTTTCGAGTCTAGTACAATTATATTTCGTACATGACCAATTCGAATGTGATAAGAATCACAATACTTAATTTAAATTAACTAGTTTATAAATATTTAAGGAGAATTTTCGTATTAATGAAACATTAAGATCGACAAAGAAATAGACCCTATCATTATCCTCAGATAGGGTCTATCTTTTTATCATAAAATCTTATTTATCATCGACCACTTGTTTTAAGATTTCATATGAACGTTTTTGTTTATCAGGATCATAAATATAGGATACAACCATGATTTCGTTGACGGCATATTTTTCTTGAAAACTTGTTAACTGTTTGCGTATTGAATCTTTACTTCCAAGCAATGTAACACTGGACATCGAGGTTGCCATTGCCTTTTCAGTCGGACTCCAGATCTGATCCATATTCTCAACTGGAGGACTTAGTGGCGTCTGCGAACCACGTACCACATTCAAGAAAAATTGTTGCATTGTTGTCGACTCAAATTGAGCCTCTTCATCACTTTCAGCTGCAATTACATTAAGACATACAGTCATATGTGGAACATCCAAATGCTCAGATGGCTGAAACCTGCTCCGATATATTGAGATAGCTTCTTCCATGTATCTTGGAGCAAAATGAGAGGCAAATACATACGGCAAACCTAATTTTGCCGCTAAAAAAGCTGAATCTGTCGAAGAACCTAGAATATAGATCGGGACATTCGTTTCAACACCAGGATACGCCTTTACAACCCCTTGATCCTCTTTCGCTCCAAAGTACGTAAGCAATGCTTTCACATCCTCCGGAAAGGTGAAGACGGAATCATTTTGAGATCGTCTAAGAGCACTCGCTGTTTTCATATCAGTACCAGGTGCCCGTCCAAGCCCTAAGTCCACTCGACCTGGATACATAGTTGCCATCGTCCCAAATTGCTCGGCAACTACCAAAGGGGAATGATTAGGGAGCATAATCCCACCAGATCCAACACGGATTTTTTCTGTATGTTCTAACGTATGTTTAATTAGAATAGACGTAGCTGAACTCACTAATGTTGGCGTATTATGGTGCTCAGCAATCCAATATCGAGAGTAACCCATTTTTTCAGTTGCTTGCGCTAATTCAACCATTGCAGCAATGGCTTCATTAGCTCCCTGCCCTTGTCGAATGGGGGCAAGATTTAAAACTGAAACAGGAATGTGTATATTAGACATGTAAATTGGTCCTTTCTTAATGAAGATTCAATATTATAGTAACAGGTAAACCATTGGAAACAAACTCAAATGCTTCGGTCGGTATATAATGTAATATAGGATAAATAGACTTCATTGCGCATCATGCAATCCTCAACAACAGAAGGCTTAGTGAGTTTGAATTCCCCTAAGCCTTCCATAAAGCTATGTTTTTTATCAAAAAACATAGAAAGTAGATATATTAACTCACTACACTTTTATACTCTCTTTTCTCCTCTATTTCTTTCTTTTTTAAGTATTTTGAAAGAATCTTACCATAATTTGCGGCTAGTACTTGTTGAAATAACGTCCCTGTAACAACCGGTACAGATACCTGGGGAGGAAAATATAACATAGCTATCGTTGCTCCGACACTAATATTTCGCATTCCACAATTAAAAAGTAAACTTATAACAACATCGTTTTTTAATTTTAACAACTTAGCTGCTACAGCACCTAATAAATAGCCTATAGATGACAGAAAAAAGACAGCCACAACAATTTTAAGCATGTTCCAATCAAACGAAATAACTGGTGCTGCAACGGAACTATTGATTGCAATGACGAAAAGTAGGCCCATTTTTGAAAAAGGAGCAAAGATCGACTTTACATTTTCAGCCTTCAAAAAGGGAAGATAAGTCAACATAATTCCAAGTAATGAAGGAACCACGATCATAAATACTAAATTTTTCATTAAGCTCAATGTGTCAAAATCTACACTAGCACCGACGAATAAATCCAGCGTCATTGGAATAAGCAATGGTGATAGTAAGGTGTTGAGTAACACAATTACGATCGTCACCGAAGTATTACCTTGGTATATAGACACCCACATCATACTAATCACACCAGTAGGAATAACAAAAGCAACCATTAATCCGACAATCGTCAATGGGTCCGACCAAAAAAACAGGCGCCCAATAGCGAAAGTGATTGATGGTATGACCACTTGAATGATTACTAAAGAAAGAAGAATTGGACCAGGATGTAACAGGGCTTCTTTCAATTTACCGAATTTAACCCCAAGACTACTCGTTAATGTAATAAAAGCGAAAATCCATGGTACAACCATCACCCAAGAGTCTAACAAACTCGCCATCACTAAGCCCACAACCACACTTAGAGGCGTCAAATAAGGCATTTTTCTTTCTAATAAAACATTAATTTCTTGTAACATATACGTCCCCTAGCTCCTGACATTTTCATAATAGAAATTATACATCAACATTCGAGAAGGTATATACTATTTAGAATTTACATCATAATCCCAACGAAGTGCATTGTTTGATAATAGTAAAAAAGAAGGCTCTCTGAAAGAACCTTCTCGAAATTAAGTTATGATATTAATTCCATTACAAATCAACTACACAACGGAAGCCCATATGCCCGGACGAGCTGTCAGGTGTATTAGATGTTCGAGCGGCCACCCTATACCTGTTACAATAAGATTTATGACATAAGTACGACCCTCCACGAATCACGCGACTTTGGCCTGAATCGGGTCCTTTTGGGTTTATAGAACCTCCTCGTTTGTCACTGTTAGGTGTAAACCAATCGGAACACCATTCCCATACATTCCCAGAAACATTATAAAGCCCGTACCCATTTTTAAAATATGATTTGACTGGAGCGGTCGATGCAAAGCCATCGTCCATGTCATTTTGCAAAGGAAACTTCCCTTGCCAAATATTACATTGATGGACTCCATTTGGTAGTAATTCATCGCCCCACGGATACTTTTTCTGTTCTAATCCACCACGAGCTGCAAACTCCCACTCCGCTTCAGTTGGAAGGCGTTTTCCTGCCCATTTACAATATTGCTGAGCATCATTCCACGAAATATGAACAACAGGATGGTTTAACCGATTATCAATGGAAGAGTCCGGTCCCTCAGGTTGTTTCCAATACGCTCCTTCAACCACCCACCACCATGGGGTGGACTGTACTTGCTGTGTGACTGTCTCCTTAGTCTTCTCACTCACAAACTGATAAAAGACGAATGACCATCCAAATTGTTCAGCTTCGGTTTTGTAAGAAGTCTCATTTACAAATTGTTGAAATTGTTCGTTTGTAACCGTATCAGCACCTATATAGAACGGATCTACTGTAATTTCTCTAACTGAACCTTCTCCATCAGCGACAAAACCATCTTTGTCACTCGTTCCCATTAAAAAAGTTCCCCCAGGAATGTACACCATATCATCCATAATTACAGTTTGATTAGAAGAGGAAACACGATTGTTATCTTTCACCATCTTTGATTTAAGTTCAATTTCTGACCGATTGGCTGCACAACAACTGTTTGATTTATTCATTCGCTCTAGCCTCCATAATTATAACTAATAAGTTATTTGATAGATTAGTAGTTTAGTTCTATAGTGACTAATGCTCTTTCATTCGTCAATAACATTCAGTTAAGTTACGCTTTGTTGAACGTGGAAAAAAAAGAGAAACCATTTAAATGATTAATTTATCTAAAAAACCTACGCCGTTCTATTCTCATCTTTTACCTTAACTCGGTACATTCTATTTTGTTGATGCAAAAATAAAAATACACCCATTAATGTAAAGAATCCTCCTACTATTTGTAAGCTAATTACTTGCTCCCCTAATAATAAAACAGCTAAAATGGTTGCTCCTACAGGTTCACCTAAAATACTCATTGATATCGTTGTTGTGTTCACATAGTTCAATAACATATTAAAGATGACATGAGCAATTGTCGGAAAAATAGCCAATAATAGAAAAATGCCCCATTCTTGCATTCCATAACCACTAATTTGAATGCCCGCAAAGAGGTTATATAGAATAAGTGTGACTCCAGCAAAGAAGAATACACAAAAGCTATAAACCCAATGAGAAATTTCTTTTACCTTGCTTTGTCCAATTAACAAATAACCGACCACTGCTATTACACTTAAAAAGGAGAGGATATTACCAATAATAACGGATGTACTCCCATGGCCAAAGTCTCCCCATCCAACTAATATGACTCCAATTATAGAAATCCCTATCGGCAAAATAATAGACAAACTTACTCTCTCTTTGTAAAGTAAAAATCCTCCCAACAACGCAATTATTGGCTGCAAAGAAAGGATAATCGTTGAACTTGCTACAGTTGTTAGCTTTAACGAACCAAACCACAAGGCAAAATGCATGGCTAAAAAAACACCGGCGACAGATAAAAATATCCAATCGCGTATTGATAACTTTAAAAATTCTTTCCTTTTCACCGATGCTATTGGCAATAAGAATAGACAAGCTAAACTCATGCGATACATGCTAATGATAGTGGCAGGTGCTTCAGACCACTTCACAAATATCGCCGCAAATGAAATGGCAATGATTGAAATAGTTAATAATAATCCTACAGACTTTTTCATAACTCCTCCCGATATAAGTTATAACACGTTCCTTGCTCACGAACAATTGCCCTTTATCTTAAAGGTATCATTTCGGTTTAAAAATGTAATTTATTTATTTTACATATACTTACATTTTTTCAAACCTATTGGTAGAACCTAATAGCGTATTAATATAATTACATTTGAAAGGATTAAATTATGAGACATATCATTCTATGCACACTCCTTATTTGGTTAAATTACCGGCAGCAAACTTGGAGGATTTTACCTGAATTTAAAAAAGCTTTGATTTACCTTACATTAATTAACTCTTCTTATTACTACTTTTTTAAAAATCGGATCCTTTGGGAGTTACAGTCAGATAGCTTAAGTTTAAAGGAGCTACGAGTAGTACACATCTTCTTCATCACACCTTTAGTATTCTTACTGTGTATGGCGAATTTCCCTAGAGACAACTTGCAATTACAAATCAGACATATTTTAAAATGGTCTTTCAAGAGCGCTACAATTGAATTCTTAGGTCTAAATTATAAAATGATTTATTTTAAAAATGGTTGGAATATATTTTGGTCATGGGTAATCTGGAACCTTCTCTTTACATTTGGTTATGCATATTCAAGAAAACCCTTACATGTCTGGGTCCTTACTGTCCCCGCCTTATTATTCTTTTTACTGAAATTTAAAGCATCGTGGAGAAGAATTATGTTACTAGGCCCTATCGTATTCTTATTAAGAAGGGTGAAAATACCACAAATCCAAAATGCTTTTTAATCTTTAAATACCTTATTCGGAAAAAACAATAATTGACTAAGTTTACATATCACTTAATGAGTAAGAAGAGGTTCAACTTATGTTGAACCTCTTCTTGGTTTTTACTGTTTTATATTCTATTAACCAAATTGCCACACACTGTGACTTAAGTTTCCATATCGGTAACTGCGATGCAATAACTTTGCTGTCTGTTGATCATCTGCTGCTCCCATAGCATAAAAAATCGGGACAAAATGTTCATTACCATATGGTGGTACAGCCACGTTAGCATTAGGAGCTAACGTTTGATAGTTAAAAAGGGATTCAAGGTCCCAACTTTTCATTTCTTTCGAAAGCCACTCTTCAAAATCATGTGCCCATTCATCAATTCCCTTATTATCTTTCGCCCAATTCAAAGCTCTCAAATTGTGCACCGTTCCTCCACTTCCGATGATAAGAACGTTTTTCTTCCTCAACTCTGATAACGATCTTCCAACCCTGTACTGCTCCTCAGGTGACAGATGTGGATTAATAGACATTGAGATAACGGGGATATCAGCATTTGGGTAAAGCAATCTTAGAACTACCCAAGCTCCGTGGTCTAATCCACGTTTTGTCTCAACTTCATAAGGTACCTTCTCTTTTGTGAACAATTTTTCTATTTCTTGTGTTATCTCTACATTTCCTTTTGCTGGATATTGAATACGGTATAATTCTTCCGGAAAGCCTCCAAAATCATAAATTGTTTCGTACTCATCAACTCGACTTACTTTTTGAACTCCAGACTCCCAATGGGCTGAGAATAAAATAATTGCTTTCGGTTTTGGAAATGTATCTCCTAATTGAGCTAAAAACTGTGTGTATTCATTGTTTTCAATTGCAAGTAACGGCGCTCCATGAGCAATAAAAAAAGATGGAAGCATAAAATCATCTCCTAATTGTTATCCAATTCACATTTTCCACTAAAAAACACTCACGAATACAATAAAATATAAAGTGCCCAATCTTTTGTTTCTTAATATGAATATTAATTATCTATAAGATAACAATCTCTCTTTAGATTGTCAATTACCTCTTCCCTCAGATAGTAATAAATTTCCTATTACGAAACTTTTGAAAAATCGTTATGTTGACAGTTCAACCCATTTTTAAGCTATTCTTATGCTGAACTTCAACTTAAAAAAGTGATCAACGCAGTTGATCACTTTTCCTGAATCATCCTATAAGACCTAAATATACTTACTTTTACCCTACCGTCAACTCACGCAAAGATTCTACCTTCTCATTCAAGTACTGCAAATCTAATTCTTGGCATACTTCTTTATTGAAACTATTGTACAAATACCTGCTGAAAACCCATATTTTCTTCCTAATATTTTCGTTATTTCCCTCTGCGATAAGTATCAATGCTTCATAAGTAGCAAACATGATCGACGTATCATCTCGCCCATAATGACAAATTTGATAAAAAGTGTCGTACAATAATTCTTCCACTGTTTTTTTCGGGGCAAACACTCTCACTCTCCCGTCAACTGCGTAAAGGATATAGCTTCCATCCTGTTTACATTCCGTTTCAAGTAGTTTTCCGATGTGAAGGATTCCATCAATTGCTGTGTTCGGATCATTAATCCCTGGAGATAAAGCGCGCAATGTCACTTCAACAATTTTCTGTACACCGAAGTCAACATCTTGTAATAGTGTGCGGTCATTACCTAGCTCGATGAACTTATGCAAATCCACACGTGGTTTTTCCTTTTGATAATAAAGATTAAACAACACTTTATTTGTATTAACAAAAGTCCCGATCGTCGGAACAATTTCTATAACTAAGTCATGCTTTTTAGCTATTTTTAGCAATTGATCATATTGAATGAGTTGAACATAACCAAACGTCCTAGTCCTTACTTCAACAACCTTTAGGTTACTCAGCTGCAAACGAGGTTTATCATTCGAAATCGTAACAACTTCATCTTTCACATTTGATTTAATTCGATCATGAGCTGTTTTTAATGTCTGGTGAGTCAAATCACTAATTAATTTATTCACTTGGATTGAGGTGGCAACATGATGAATGAAATACGCAAAGAATGCTAGACAAACAATTGAAAACAAAACTCCAATTGAACCTGCTATCACTTCATGCTCCAAGTCCTCCCTCATGAAAAGCAATGAAAGGATTGAGTACATGAAACCACCCATATAAATCCCCAGAACTCTCATCGTTACTCGATTTGTTACAAAATCAACGAGCGTTCTCGGTGAAAACTGTGAAGAATATGTAGTTAAGACAACCGTAATAGTAGAAAAGGTAATTGTAATCATCGTTAATAAAGCAGCCGCAATAGTTCCTAATATCGTCTGTGCTAAATCAACACTAATTAATAATGTCGATGGAATCGCATTTTCTACTTTCTCTCCATGGACTGTATCTACCCAAATCACAACAATCGCTAAAACTGAAGCGATCAAACAATATGCACTTGGAAGGAACCAGATGTTCTTTTTCACTTTCAAGATCAGGTTGTAAAACAAAGACACCCACCTCTTTTTAGCGAAGCTGTTCCATTAATATATCCATTTTATGATAAGTTATTAGTATCTGATCTCTCTGATCTTTCTATGCTATTAATTTCAAACGTGCTAAAACCCCTTCATAATGTGAATTATTACTAAAATGAAAAATACGTAAATTTCTTTTTCTTGCACATATTAAAAATAATACTTTAAAAGCGAGGTGTGATACACTATGTCTAAACAAGGAAGACAAAAAAAGGATCAAACAAGAGAGCAAATCGAGAAACAAGATCAAAAAAATGATGTCGAATTAGGCAATGAGTTTCAAATTGGAAATTCAAGCTCACAAAGCCAAAAAAAGAGTGGCCGTCAAGCAAACAAAAAATAACCTCGAACCCGAGGTTATTTTACATTTTCTTACTCTTTTAATCAGATTGAATTCTCTCACTTTTTCAACGTTTTCCACAAATGTTTGCTTCTGATCCGTTTCGTTTCTATCTAAAATTCGAGTGGAAATTCTCATAAATGAAGAGGTTTACTTTTAAAACAGCGATTATTCATCTATGCTTCCAGCTGATGGCAATGTTATTTTGAAACAAGTCCCTACTTTGTCTGACGAGACCAATTCAATCGTCCCATCGTGACTTTCAATAATTCTTTTGATTATGGTTAAACCAAGCCCCGTACCTGTGTCTTTACTACTTACAAAAGGTTCAAACAAGTTAGATTGTATTTCCTCATGAATCCCCTTACCATCATCTTTTATGAAGATGTGTACTTTATTCTGATCAAGCTTAGAAGAGATTACAATCTCACCTTTTTCTTCCATAGCTTCGACGCTATTTATAATGAGATTTAGAAACACTTGCTTCATTTGATCAACATCAATACATAATATATGAGGTTGTAAATTAATTCGAATGAGAATGTTAGACGAGTATTTAGCATGAATGAAAGGTATAATTTCCTCTAATAGATCCTCTAAATAAGCCCTTTTCAAATTCAAACTAGGCTTAGCTAACATTAGCATATCTTTTGCTAGGGTATTAATTCGATCAATTTCCTTCAATATAAGTACCGTATGATATTTATTACGATCTTGCACGGAGAATTCAGTATTCATTAATTGAATAAATCCTTGAATAACAGATAAAGGGTTTTTGATTTCATGAGCAGCTTTCGAAGCTAATTCACCAGCTAATGCTAGTTTTTCTGTATGGAGGATTCTATTTTCTAACTTATCCATTTCTGATACATCAACGAAATAAAAGATTCTCCCAATGATCTCGTTCTTCTCCTCAACAAAAGGAGATTGAGAAACTAAAAAAACATACGATCTCTCTCCTGTTATAAATGATACTTTTCTATTAAGAAAGAAGTTTTTGGAACTAAACAAACTCCAAAATTCAGTATTTGCACCTAAATTATATGGCTCCCTGTAGATTTTTTTGATCTCTTCCTCGTCTAAAGATAGTAACTCTTTTGCTCTCACATTGATTTCTATCTCACTATCTCGATTATGCACTGTCATAATCCCTATTGGAATAGAAGCTAAAATTTGTTCACGAAATAACTTTTCGTTTGATAACTTTTCAAAAGATTGGCGCAAACTTAAGGACATTTCATTTACAGACTCTGTAAGTTGTTTAAATTCATATTGTTCATTAGAAACATTAACAAATCCATATTCCCCTTTAGAGATTCTCTCTACTTTCCTTACAATTCTATCAATACTTTGATAAATCCGTTTAAAAAATTCGGTTGTAATCATATATAGGACAAGTAATGAAACAAATCCTGTTATACCAATTAAGATTGATTGGCGAATTAAAGGTTCAGTCATTTTCCCATAGTCAAAAGCAATATAAATAACCTGATTGTTTTCTATCGGAAGAAACACTTTATACAACTTCTTTCCATTAATCCGTTGAACATATGCTGTCTTTTCAGGTTCTAAAACCATACTTTCTAACACTTCAATATCCTCATCACTTTGGTAGTCAAATGTACCATGCAAAATTTGCTTTAGTGGAGGATACAATTGATCTTGTAATAATGGATCAGCAAAAACCTTAGGATTTAAAATGGCGACTTCATCTAAATAAGGGTTGTCGATTTTCATTTGCGCAATCGAAGAACTAGGCCCGACTTCATTTAACAGCTTCTCAACCTCGTCTACTTCTAAATAAGTACTAATAAAATATGAAGCGCCTGGTGGACGATAATAACTGTATTTAAAGAAAGCGACTTCATCTTGATGGGATCCGGATTGAGCAATAGGAAGAACCAAAATGTTGTTATCTACAAATGTTGCTCCCTCTACATACGGTTTGCCTCCATTTAAAAAGGTATCCACCGTATCATAAAATCCAAATTCCCTCGAACTAAATCCAATCTCCTTTGGATCTGTAGCTAAAACACCAACTATATCGTCACCTTTTCTTGCAAACAAAGTGATCCCAGCTACCTCCAACTCTTCCTTTATTTCTATTAAATGTTTGTTTGTTAATTCATTTACATTTTTTCCTTTTAACTTCTCCACTATATGTTTTGCTATGGAAATGAGTCTTTGGTCAATTTGATTTTCTAAGGATTTTGCTGCTAGATTCATATTTTCAAACTCACGCTCAATATTTTGTCCAACTAAGGTTGCTCGCTTATCTACTTCACGATTAATACTTTGATTAGTAAAATACAATTGGCTAGCTCCGAATAAGCTCACTACTATTACTAACGCGAGAAAAACCCGTCGTAAAAAGAATGTTTTTAACGTAGCACGTTTTTTAAACATAAAAAGTCCTTTCCTTATCTCACTAATAAATCCTCTGTCAAAACTAGTTGTTTTTCGTATTGTTTTCCTATTACGTTAAATTATATCATGTTAAAGTTCATAGATTTGAAAATAAAAAATAAACATTAATAGGCTCTAAGCAATTAGCAAGAACCATATCTATCCACATTTGCGAGCACTGTACAATCTATATAGATATAGTTTCTTCTTATCTAGACTGCATTGCACTTGTATTATCTGTCCTTTTTCTATACTCGAAAGCAATGGAATGCCAAAAAAGATGACTCCCGTACTACTGGAGTCATCTTTTTTGGTGGCCTAATCTTCAAAGGGTTTGTAGTGAACTGTCCATAAATAAGAGCTCAGTTCATTACGTCGTATAAAGGAGGCCTTTCGAATGATCAACTGACAACTTTTATTTCATTCTTCACTACCTCTAGCATCCTTACCATCTCTTTTATAAGTAGCGAGATTACCGGAACAACAACACTATTGCCAATTTGTTTATACGTTTGTTGGTTATTCGGCTTAATTTTGTATGTGCTCGGAAACCCCATAATTTGTAAGCATTCTCTTTCTGTCAATTTG
Source organism: Halalkalibacter sp. HAAS-P014 (assembly GCF_056619965.1). NCBI lineage: Bacteria > Bacillati > Bacillota > Bacilli > Caryophanales > Bacillaceae > Halalkalibacter > Halalkalibacter sp. HAAS-P014. The sequence continues at coordinate 328,726 of NZ_JBWQTV010000006.1, forward strand.
CGCTTGTATTTTACTAGTACCGGAATGTTATTACCACCGGTACCCATTTTCGCTGTTAAACAAGGTGAAATGCCTGTTGTGCTAAAATGGCATCGCGAAGGTCTAATATCATTGGCAATCATCACATGCGCCGGATTAAACCTTGGACCTTCTAAAAATTTCGGTTTGAATTTTTCAATATTTCGTAGTGCTGTTTCGGTAATCTTATAATCTTCTATCTCTTTTTTTTCAATGATCTCATTAATCGTATAGTCTAACGGACGTTCTTCAGGGAAATGATAGAAGTGTTTATTTTCACTAGTATCAGAGTCAAACGTGATCTCTAAATCCTTCCGAAAACCAATGCAATACCATCTGTCACGATTTTGTGGTACGCCATACTTCTTCGCATTCATCACCTTATGTGAAGCGACATATCCGAGCTCGTCCAAAGTATTCATTATGGTTGTAAGCGTATTTCCCCCATCGTGATTCACAAGTCCGGCAACATTTTCTAAAATAAACGCTTCAGGCTGCTTGTCTTTTAAAATCCGTGCAACTTCAAAAAATAACGTACCTCGGGTATCCTCAAATCCCTTTCGTAATCCAGCGATTGAAAAAGGCTGACAAGGAAACCCCGCGCATAAAATATTATGATCAGGAATATCCAGTGAAGCCACTTGCGTAATGTCTCCTGAAGGCTCTTCCCCAAAATTCATCGCATACGTTTCTTTCGCATACTTATCAATCTCAGAAGAAAACACACACTGAGCACCAGCGTCTTCAAGTGCGATTCGAAATCCACCCAAACCTGAAAACAAATCTATAAATTTTAAATCATTCATTCATCCATCCTCCAATGGCATATCCCCTAACCAACTAGAAAAAACGACCATTCAGTAATCACCCAAAAAGACGCTTTCTCATAATAGTTTATAATATTTACTTACATGCGTCAACACAAACAAGAACATTAGTTCGGTACCTATTTTACAAAGTTGCACACCCTTATCTTATTAATCCACCTTAAAATTCCTAATTAAACCCCTCTCCATTTTCAGTATTTTATTTAATACAAGAATAAGCTACAGATTATATAGAAAGTTAAAGATTGAGTGAATTCTCGCTTAATCGGACTATTATAAAGGCTATGTTGAATTTCAGAATATAGAGAGAGGAATTTATGAATTGTTACTTCACATAGTTATATTAGTAGTTTTCTATCAGACCTATAAATTAACAGGCCGACCGTTTCCAAATGCTTCAATGGCAGTTGCGGTTATCGCTTTTGATTTAGGTAAGCATACATCAACAACAATATTTGCTATATCGATAGGCTGTAACCAATTATCTTTATTGATGCCATCTGCAAGACCCTCCATAATTTTCGTATCAGCTGGCCCCGGACATACTGCATTCACCCTAACATTATATGGTTTCATCTCTTCACCTAACGCTTTTGTAAAGCCAATTACGGCCGTTTTTGAAGTAATATAAGCACTTCTGTCAGGACCACCTTTTGTCCCCCAAATTGAAGAAATGTTTACGATGGTTCCGGCATTTCTCTCAACCATTTTTGGCAATACAGCACGTGTGCATAAATAGGCACCTCGTACGTTTACTTCTTGCACAAAGTCCCATTCCTCTACACTTGTATCAAGGAATGGTTTTAAACTCATAACACCAGCGTTATTAATAAGGATATCAACTACTCCCAACTTCTCTTGTATTTCTTTGACGGCTTCGTTAATTTCCACTTCTCTACGAACATCCCCTATTAGAGGAATCGCTTCACCTCCAATTTCTTCAGTTATATAGTTAGCCGTATCTTTACTTTCGTGAGGGCAATCAGAAAAAACACCTACTTTCGCACCGTGCTTTGCCAATAAAATACAAGTTTCTCTGCCAATTCCTCTTCCGCCTCCAGTTACTAATGCTACCTTGTTTTTTAGTTCCAAGCGTCTCATCCTCTCATGATATACTTCTTTTTCACCTAAGAAAGAACTCGGAGGGAGTCCGATTTCGTTCGGTTCTCCCTTTATGGAAAAACATTTTGTTTTATTTACACTTCTAATTTATTTGGACTGCAAACATACGAAACAGCGTGCTCACCTGAACGACGACCAAATACCAATCCTCGCAGAACAGATGTCCCCCCAGGGTATTTCCCATAGTAGAGACCTGCCGTCTCACCTACAGCGTATAAACCGGGAATCGGATAGTTATCTTGAGAAAGAACTCGCCCATCAGTATCTGTAGCAAGACCACCATTTGTAAATACATTCGAACAAACGATTGGATAAGCAATAAATGGCGCTTTATCAATTGTTATTGCCCAGTTAGATTTCGGTGGTGTAATCCCTACAGCTTGTTTACCGTCCTTCTTATCCCATTGAAATTCACCTGGCTGTACTGCCTTGTTGAACGAATCAACGGTCGCTTTTAACTGGCCTTTTGATATGCCGAGTTTCTCAGCTAACTCTTCAATTGTCTCAGCGACAATTGCAGGTTTATCAGTTTCCAACGCCTGCTCATAATTAGGGATATCATACATTTTTTGGTCACTAATCATATACGCAATATGGTCTGGTAACTCGTAAAAGATTTGTCGTGCGACGGCTTCGTACTGTTCGTCTATTGTTGTGCTCCCCTCATCAACAAAACGATTACCGTTTTTATCTACTAAAATAGCATAAGGAAAGGTCATAACAGCTGCTTCCTCACGCTTACTTCTAGGATCAACTGGTTCAGCATGGAAGGAATCAAACTGCCCAGCCCCTTTGGCTCCTATATTGATCGCAGCACGAATTGCTTCACCTTTATTAAACAAGCCCCCCTCACACACTGTCCGTATTGTGTGAGCATCTCTACCGATGTACTTTGACATCATTTCTTGATTTCCTTGGAATCCCCCTGTCGCTAGAATAACGGATCCCACATTTAACTGAAGTGAAGAACCACCTTTGATTCTTACTTTTAGCCCGTTTATCGCACCATCTTCATCAAGCAACATATCCCACACCGTAGCCTCATAAATGATTTCAACTCCAAGTACACTCGCTCGACGAGACAATGTGTCAATAATAGCGCGCCCGCCACCGACAGGTAGTAAACGAGGCTTTGATGAAGTTAAGAACATCGTTGGTAAATAGTCGAAATCTACTCCTTTATCCTCCACCCACCTAAGTGTCCTACCCGCATTTTCAGCAAGGGTTTCAATGTAACTTTTGTCAGAGTAATTACTGGAAAAAGCCATCATATCTTCTACAAAGTTATCAGCAACTTCGTCGATATTCTTCATTCGCATGTAGGCAGCCGTCCAGCGTGAATTACCTCCTCTATGATCAAAATCAGCGCGTTCTAGTAATGCAATTTTAAGGTCTTTTCCTTCTTTTTTTGCCGACTCTGCTGCAGATAATGCAGCAGCAGTTCCAGCAACTCCACACCCAATTACAACAATGTCATAATCTAATTCTCTTCCCATGTCTATGTCCCCCTTAGCGACCAAATATTTTGAATACTCAGATAACTTATTCGACATGCTTTTTACTGTTTTATTCCTAAATTCGTTTTGAGCTCCTGTGTAAGAGATGGAATAACAGTTTTATAGTCTGCCACAACCCCAACATTTGCTCGTTTAAAAATAGGAGCTTCTGCATCCTTATTGATTGCAATTACTGTTTTCGCATTAGTAATTCCAGATAGATGTTGACTAGCTCCCGATATACCTACGGCAATGTATAAGTCCGGGGCAACTACTGCTCCAGTCTGTCCAACTTGTAAATTCGTTGGAACCCAGCCAGCGTCACACGCAGCTCTAGAAGCACCTACTACACCACCAAGTACATCTGCTAGAGCCTGAAGCTCATTAAATCCATTGCGTTCTCCTATTCCTTTTCCACCTGAGACAATGATCCTAGCGTCTTCAAGTCTAATACCTGATAAACTAGATTCAATCCTCTCTACAAGTTTCGTAACAACTACTGTATTTAAAACCCCATCCAGTTGTATGATCTCACCTGTTTTGGTTTCATCAGGGATCGCTTGTTCATTACTCTTTGGCCTAATGCCAACGACTACTTTCTTTCTAGCGACCGTATATTCTCCGAATGCCTTATCACCAAAAATCGGACGAACCCACTTTAGTTGGTTATTCTCAAAATTGAAATCGGTAACTTCTGTAATGGCAGCAGCAGATAGACGAGTAGCTATGCGACCAATAAGATCTTTTCCTTTTCTATCAAAAGGAGAAATAAAAATATCAGCTTCCGATTGTTGAAATGCCATGCATAAAGCCTCTAAATATACATCTGCTTCATAGTGTTCGAGTAAGGGAGATTCCACAATATAGACTTTGCTCGCTCCACAAGCAATCGCTTCCTTTGCCCCCTCTCCAACTTCTGAACCGACAAGGATTGCTTCAACATTCACGCCGACAGAGTTGGCTAGCCGGCTACCAAATGATAAGGCCTCACGAGCATTCGAACTAAGAGAGCCTCCAAGTTGACTTACATATACAAGTACATTGCCCATGTATTACTACCTCCTACAAAACCTTTAATTCCAACAACTTCTCTGCCAATTCATCGGCAAGTTCCGGTCCTTCTGTACCTGTTAGAATCTCACAAGCAACATCTCGACTAGAAACAAAGACCTTTTCTAGCTTTACAGCAGGCTCACATTTTAGTTGATCTAATCCATCAATATCACTTGCCTCTAATTCTTCGATTACCTTGCTTCTAGCCAGTCGTTTATCTTTAACTTTCGGTAACCGTGGAACATTTTTTTCTGAGCTGAGAATTGTACAAACTGCCGGTGTAGGAACATCAAGTATGTTATACCCATTTTCAGACTCACATGTAACCCTCACACCTTTTCCCTCAGCTACCAAATTTGATACAAGTGTCACACATGGAACCCCAAGTTCTTCAGACATTACAGGCCCAACAAGCCCCTCTTCAATATCACTTGCCTGGTATCCAGTTAAGATCAAATCTGCTCTTCCAACCGTTCTAATTGTTCTTGCGAGAATATGTCCAATGGCCTGGCCATCAAGGTTTTCCCATTCCTCATCCCATACACGAACTGCCTTATCAGCTGTAAAAGCAAGCGCTTTCCGAAGCACATCTTCTGAGTCTTCATCTCCAAGACATAGTACTGTAACTTTTGCTCCTTCAACCTGATCTCTTAATTGAATGGCTGATTCAAGCGCATTCTCAGAATAAGAATCCATTACCATGTCCGAACAATCATCGGTCGGCCGGTTTGTATCGGGATCAATTTTAAAATATCGTTGTGGAATTTCCGGGTCTAAAACCTGTTTTATACACACGACGATATGCATATCTTAATCACCTCTCAATATTTATCTGATTATTCTGAAAATTAAAAGGTCAAGCAATTGGAGAAGAGTTTTTTCTCCCTCTTACCGGTAGACCATGATCACTTTTTCGATCGGGTACGCCGACTAAACCGTAGAGCTCACGTAGTCTTTCAACTGCTTCTGAAGGTGGTTTGGCATTGTAATACCCCCGACGAGTCATATAAACGCCAGAGTTTTTCTGGAGATCAACTAACGACTCACACATTTTTATTGCAGCTGCAAAGGAGTCAATGACAGGAACATCTCCAATTCTAGAAATGCCATGAGTAGCAAGAAACACATTCATTGGCCCTTCACCTGGAACAATCACATCAGCGCCTTCTGAAATTGCCACTTCAGCAGCTTTTTTAAATGAAGTAATGACAGGTTCAGGATTATCAAAGCCAGCTAAGACATCATCGAACCCAGTATCTGTTTGGATAATCGGTCCTATTTTGCTTCCAAGCCCATACCTCTCTGCATTTTGACGGAGTTCATCAGCTAACGGAGCTAAGAAATTAACGACACCTATACGATCACCAAGCATTGACGCCATATGAAAAGAAGCCTGACCGTAACCAACAACTGGAATATCTACAAGCGTGCGTGCCTCTAAAAGGCCGACATCTGGAATTGTTCCGATGAACACTGCATCATACCCTGCAGCCTCAGCAATTAGAGCTGCACGAACAAATTGCTCCCTGTGAAGGTTTTGCAAATATGAATATGTGATAAAGTGTCCAGGATAATTGGTTGGATATGTGTCTTTTGACATTCCGTGTAACACAACCTCTACATCTGCACGGGCGACACGGTCAATATGATTCATAACAGCATCCCGGTAAGGTATCACCGATTCAATGCTGGTCAAACTTTGATGCCAAATTTTCATCATTTATCCTCCTGACAGTAATGATTTAAGCTATTACCTAACTTCCGTTTTTTGCTTTAACGCACCAAGTGCCGCTAAGCGTCCAAAAACTGCACACTTTCCAAGTGAAGTTCCAGTCATATAACCAGCGCCGTGAAACCCTCCAGTAATTTCACCGGCAGCGTACAATCCAGGAATCGGTTCTTTATATGGGTTAAGCACCTGTCCCCTTGTATTTACTACTACTCCAGCGTAAGTTGCAAGCATTGCAACGGTTGACTCGAATGCATAGAAAGGTGCCTTCTCAATAGGTGTAGGGGTTCCGTAATTATGTGTGAGTGTCTTCCGACCGAATTCACTATCTTCGCCATAAAGAATTCCTTCGTTATATGTCCTAATCGTCTCCGTTAATACATCAATGGGTACATCAATACAATCAGCTAGTTCATCTAACGTATCTACTTCATATAAAAGGCGCCGGCGCTTAAGCAATTCAAAGTCATAAAGTGGATCATCCTGGACAGCGTTTTCCATTACGGTTTGATCCCAAACCTGATAGGAAATCCCTTCAGGCTGCTGTAAAGAAGCGTTTCCTAATAACTTATACGAAATGGATTCATTAACAAAACGTTTGCCCAATTGGTTAACCATAATCCCACCTTTGTAAAATGCCAAACCTTGAGACTTTACTGCACTGTTGGCTGTAGGGTGGAACCCGTATGTTCCACTTAAGTATGGTAGATCCATTACCCAAGCTCCATGCTCCCATGCCATTTTTAAGCCATCGCCATGATTCCCATCGCCACCAATTCTTAATGCACCATCAAGTTGAGGTGCAAATAACTTAAGTAGTTCCTCACTTTTTGCGAATCCACCTGAAGCTAATAAGACTCCTTTTAATGCCATGACCTTTTGTCTTTTTCCCTCTGTTTCATAGATTACTTGATCAATTCGTCCATTGTCGTTCTTCACTAGTCTCTTAGCAGGAGCATTCAGACGAACTTTTACATTGGACATTTTCTTTACTTCTCTATATAAAACCTGAATCCCTTGATATGGGTCAATCGTATGCCCTCGTGGAACACTATGGCCACTAACTGCTTGAAGTGTTCGAAACTCGACATCAAGATCTTTAAGCCAATTGTATGTTTCTAGCTGATGTTGACCATATGTTTCTATCAGAGCTTGCTCATTCGCCTGCCCTCCAACCTCTAGCATGTCGCATATAAGCGACTCTGTCGAATCAGCTATCCCTTCTTTTTTTTGCATATCAGTATTAGCAAAAGCCATGTACCCAGAACTAAGGACAGTACTTCCTCCAAGTTCATCTTCCTTCTCAAGAAGCAGGACGCTGGCACCCTGCTTCCCTGCTTCTACGGCCGCACACATGCCAGCTAGACCACCACCTAAAATGATCAAATCACAGGATTCCAATTTTTTTCCACATCCTTACTCTAGGTTTTCTAATACTTTAAGGCCAGCTTCACAAACCTGCATGTCATGCGTATAATGACCTCCACTTACTCCAATACCTCCAACAAGTTCCCCATTCACTTTAATTGGATAACCTCCACCAAAAATAACAAGCCTAGGAGTATGAACAATTCCATGAAGCAATGGAGGGTCATCCTTTAATCGGTCATACCATTCATGGGTCGGTCTATTATAAGCCGCTGCCGAAAAAGCCTTATTTTGAGCGATATCTAAGCTTAATACAGGTGCACCATCCATCGCCTGAAACGCCTTTAAATTCCCTGGTTTATCAACGACCGCAATACTAAAAGGCATACCAAGTTCTTTCCCTTTTTCGTGAGCCGCTTCTAAAATTTTATTTGCCAATTCTAAACTAATATTTTTACTTTCTACATGAGTTTTCATAATTTATTACCATCCTTTTTTATTATAAATTTGTATTAAATAAATACTTTTGTTCCCATTTCTTCACTTGATCCAATTGAAAGAGAGACTGCCTTTCTTCCCATGTACAAATTAATTCCTTTATATTTTCTTGTGATCCCTCTTCTTTTAGAATCGTCAATGATTCAGTAATGCCTTTAATCGCCGACCGAAGCGCCGTATTGGCACAAAGCATAACCTTAAAACCAATTTCTTCTGCCTCTTGCAGAGATACAAGTGGAGTTCTTCCTCCTTCTACAAGATTAATAACTTGAGGTATTCCTTTTAATGAGCTTGTTATTTCCTTTAGTTGGTTGATAGTCGTTGGAGCTTCAACAAAGATCATATTAGCTCCGGCTTCCCGATAGGCATGAGCTCTTTCGATTGCATCTTCCATTCCATATACAGCCAATGCATCCGTACGCGCAATGATCGTTAAATTTTCATCCTTTCTTGTGTCGACAATCGCTTTAATTTTATTAACCATTTCTTCCTTCGGGATCACATCTTTCCCATTAAAATGACCACATTTCTTAGGTGAAACTTGATCTTCTATTTGAATCGCTGCTGCCCCAGCTCTTTCAAACTCTCGAATAGTACGCATGACATTGATCGCGTTTCCAAATCCAGTATCGGCATCAACTACGATTGGAATCGTCGTAACGTCAGCCATTCTAGCAACAATATCTACAACCTCCTTTAAAGAAGTTAAACCTACATCTGCCCAGCCTAATTGAGCATTAGATATTCCTGCACCTGTTGCATAAATTGCTTTAAAACCAATCTCTTCGATTAATCTTGCTGACATAGCATCATAAGCACCTGGAAGAATAAAAGACCCTGGTTCATTTAATAACTGTTTAAACTTTTCTGTTTTCGTCATTCGTTCTAATCACCTTTTCTACTGTAATTTCGCTAAAAGATATTATCTATCATTTTTATCCACTACGGATCGAGTAATTCAACGCTGAGTCAATGTAGCCTTTTTTATAACTCATTTGCTTATGCCATGTAATGATTAGTTCACTATTAGAGCGAAGGCTTAATTCACTTTTTAGACTAAACGGAATGATTTCTTTGTTTTCAGTAACAATGACGTTTGCATCTATTGTTTGCAAGTTATTAGAGATAGTAACTTCATACCTTCCTGATGCTGGCAATGTATAAAAAGGTTTTAATTTTATCAATGTACCATCATAAATACATTCCACCTCATATGGACGCCCGAGAAAATCATTCAAATCATTAATATGTCCTTTTAATAGCTTTTCACGAATGCAGGTAGAACTGATTTTCATCCCTTGGCACTCCACCTTTGCAACCTTCGTCACTTCAAGAAGTTCTTTTGAATCACTCTTTAATCGATTCATATCCCCTTCTCCTTTGGAGCCATACGTATAATCAAAACCTGCAACTGCATGAACAACACCAAGATTAAGAATATACTTGGAAACAAACTGTTCGGGGGAAAGGGATGAAAACTCTTTATCGAATTCAACAATGTAAAATGTATCGACTCCCAGTAATTGAAGTGTTTTTTCTTTTCCAGATAAAGGCATTAAGTAGTTCATACGTTTTCTCCCATTTGATAACACTGTTTTTGGGTGTGGAAAAAAACTCATTACTGCTAGAGACAGGCCCTTTTTTTTTCCGAGTGCAAGAGCCGTCTGTATTACTTTTTGGTGCCCTTTATGAACGCCATCAAAAAATCCCAATGCCATGATGCTAGGCTTTGCTTTCGCCTGCCAATAAGAAAGATTATCGGAGTTCAAATAAATCGTTTCCATGCAAATCCCCCTTGCACTTAAAGTTTTCTCACGAAACGTAACTAATTATCGCTTTAGCTAAACTTCGTTAACTCTTCTGTTACAACCTGACATAATTTTTCTTCTTCTACACCAATATTAGAAAATTAAGATAATTGTTTCTAGAGTAAAAACACCTTAAGTTTTAAAGCCTTTCAGCTAATTTTTGTTGGTTTCTTTCTTTAAAAAATGTTATTGATCTCTTTATTCACAAAAATTTATTACATAACTTTAATACCTGATCGCATTAGATTCTAATCCACTTAATACACGCCCGTAATTTTCTTTAGTAATAGTTGGAGAAAGGGATCTATGAGAGTACAAGGTCATAAAGTCACGAAAAATCCTCTGAAGTGGATGACCTTCGTATACATATCCTGAACCACTACCAAGCAACAACAAGTCTAGTGCTTCTTTACACAACTGATTAGCGTATCCTATATCAGCAAGCGCTCTTACCCTCGCCTCCTTATCCATGTAGTCGCCACTCGCCGCCCACCTGTCAAGTTCTTCAGCTACTCGGTAAAAGTGCATGGAAGCGCTGTCAATTTTTAATGAAGCATCAGCAATGATGGCATGAGTACTGGCTGCATCCTGTATATACTCGACTCCAATATGAGCTGCTTTTCGGTTCGGGAGCACTTCTTGGAAAAACTCAAGTGCATGCTTTACCAACCCTAGCCCAGGCAAACCTAATGATAATATTAATGCTGGAAAGAGAGCGGTATTATATAATGAAATATCACGAAGATGCTTAGATTGAAAGTTACCATCCAATGCTTCTACAAAAGATGTACAGCGACGGTCCGGAATAAAGACATTATTCATTTTAACACTGTTGCTTCCTGTTCCCTTAAGTCCCATCGTATACCAATCATCCATAATTTCCATTTCATTAAATGGCAGTGTCATTAAGACTTGGTCAACTAGTTCTCCTTCTTCATCAACAATTGGCATTCCAAAATATCCCCAGCTTGCATGAAGTGACCCGGAGCAGAACATCCAAAAACCTTCTTCTACAAGATATCCACCTTCCACTTTCCGAGCGATACATTTTCTTGGTTCATACACACCAGCAAAGAGGACATCATCCTCATTTTCCCCAAAAATTTCCAGATGCGTTTCTTCTGAAAAGGATTGTGCCACCATCAGTTCGCGGATTGCACAAAGAGCAAGTATCCAACCAGTAGATCCACAACCTTTCGATATTTCAACAATCACATCTGTATACGCTTTCATATTTATTTCATAGCCATTGTATCTTTTTGGACGAAGCATTTTGAATAGCCCTGCTTCTTTTAACTCCTCCATAGTCGACTCAGGTATTTTGCGAATCTCCTCTGTTTCTTCCGCCCGTTCTCGCAACTTCGGTACTAGAGCTTTTGCTTTCTCAAGAAATGAATTCACTTTCACAACTTCTGGCATAATACCCTCTCCTTCTGCATTTCGATTAACTTCTTACCTAAATTTTAGGGAATTTAAACATCAAATGTAAGAATAAAAAAATCTTAATTTTCTTTATTTTTCCACTATTATTTATTAGTTTTTGTCATTTCAAATCATGCATTTAAGAAAATATTCGATAAATTGAACGCCACCAATGCTATTAATCAAAATAAAAACTACTATTATTTGAATAAGTTTGCTATACCTATACTGATTTGAGGGAATAACAGAATAATAATAACGTCAATGATCAGGATAAATATAAATGGTAGAGTTGGTTTTATTAAAGACTCATACTTTAGTTCACCCACTTTGGCAGCAACAAATAGATTTAAGCCAACTGGAGGTGTAATGAGCCCAATAGATAACGTAACAATCATGACAATCCCAAAGTGAACAGGGTCAAGACCTAGGGCTGAAGTAACCGGAAGTAGTATTGGTGTTAAAATGATAATAGCTGATATAGGTTCCATAAACGTTCCGATAACAAGCAGTAGAATGATAATAACGGCCATAACCATAAACGGAGAAAGACTTGTGCCGTTAATGAGTTCACCTAAGGTATGTGGAATTCTTTCAAGTGTTAACCATAGTCCAAAGAATGAAGCCGATGCAATGATGAGGGAGAGTACTGAAACTGTAATTACTGTACTGAGAAGAATCTCCTTAAATACAGAATAAGTAATCTTTCGATAAACAAATCTTCCAATAAGCAAACCATAAACTACTGCTACGACAGAGGCTTCAGTTGGGGTAAAAATCCCTCCATAAATACCCCCAAGGATAATAAAAGGCATTAGTAAAGCTAACAATGAATCAATAAAGCTTCTGCCTAGTTCTTTACCATTTGCTTTGGTTGTTGTCGCATAACCCTTTTTGGAAGAATAAACATAAGCTACTAGCATTAAAGAGGCACCAACTAGAAGACCCGGGATCACCCCTCCAATGAAGAGGTCTCCAACAGAAACCCCACCTGTAACTGCAAATAATACCATTGGAACACTTGGTGGAATGATAATACCGGTTGTCCCTCCTGCGGCTTGAACAGCTGTCGCAAAGTTGCGATCATACCCTTGCTTCACCATTGCCGGGATTAATAATCCACCGACTGCAGCGGTTGTCGCTACCGACGATCCCGATAAGGCAGCAAAAAACATACATGCAACAATTGAAACATGAGCAAGACCACCTTTAAAATGTCCTACTAAATTATTCGCAAACTTTACAAGCTTCTCGGATATTCCACCATGCTCCATGATTTTCCCAGCTAAGATGAAAAAAGGGGCTGCTAAAAGAGGGAATGAATCTAATGCATTAAACATCCTATTCGGTAATGTAGTAACTTCAAAACTACCCGATAAAAAAACTACTATTGTAGTACCGAGCCCTAATGCAACTGCTATTGGCACATTTAACAAAAATAACAACACTAAAATTAAAATAAGTGTGATTACCATTACATCACCTCCATCACTTATTTCCAAGCTTGGAATGGTTAAGATTTATATCAACCACATTGATCATTTGTAACAAACCACTGATCGGAATAGCTAAATAGACCAAACCCATCGGAATTTTCAAAGCAGGTGAGGTTTGGGTCATTGAGGAAAGGGCAAATATAGTTCCAGCTACGATAAGAATAATAAAGAAGAATATACAAATACTACTAACTATTATCCTAGTAATATTTTGCCATCTATATGGGAATTGATCTACAAGTGCTGATATACCAATATGCGCACTATATTGAAAAGCAATTCCACCACCTAAAAATACAACCCATACCATCATGTAACGTGCTAGTTCATTCGTCCAAGAGAACGAGTTACTAAAAAGGGCACGAGAACATACTTGAAAGAACACAATAATAACCATTAAAAATAAAAGTGACATCGTAACAGCTTCAGTTGATTTATTTATCCGGTATATCGCTTTACTCCACATAGTTCTCCTCCATTTCAAAAAAACGATTAGAATACAACTAAAATAGCCCCCCACCTCCGATAAAATGCCTAACGTCAACGGGGGGCGCTTCAATCATTATGAGTAATTTACGGTTTACTATTCAAAGCGGTTGATTAATTGCCCCAGGCCATCAATTTCAACCGTTACTGTATTGCCACTCTTTAACCAGATTTGTTTATCTTCTGGATAGCCAAGAATAACCCCCTCCGGTGTACCAGTCATGATAATATCATTCGGTTCAAGAGTCATGTGTTCAGATAAGTCCTGAATCAACTTTTCACATGAGAAGATCATATTTTCTGTATTAGAATCTTGACGCTTTTCCCCATTTACAAACGTTCGGATGCCGAGATTATTCGGATTCTCTATTTCATCAGTTGTTACTACATACGGACCAACAGGAGCGAACTGATCACAATTTTTCCCAAGTAACCATTGATGAGAACGAAATTGCAAATCTCTTGCAGAAACATCATTACCTATACAATAGCCAAAAACATGCTTTAGTGCGTCTTCTTGCTTGACATCTTTCGCCTGACTTCCAATCACAATACAGAGTTCACCTTCGTAATCAATTTTCTTTGAATTGGATGGTATTTTAATCGTTTCATGATGTCCTGCAAGAGTGTTAGCGTATTTCCCAAAAACAATTGGTTCTGTTGGCAACTCCATATTCGTCTCTGCAGCATGAGGCCGATAATTGAGGCCGATACAAATGATTTTCCCCGGGCTCTTTACACACGAAGCAAATTGAATCGATTCTTCTGAAATCGCAGCTTGACTACAGCGTTCTTCATTTTCTGCTACTATTCGATTGAGCTTTTCAAGCCATGCTATGTCTGTAATAACATCGTTTGTAATTTGTGGAAGTTCCTTATTTCCAGTAATCTCTGAAAGGACTGAAATCGGCAGTACTCCACCTTTTACTTTAATTGCGAGTTGTTCTTTTTTATCAAGAATAATATTAGCTATTTGCATTGGTCCCCTCCACATCACTAACGTTTTATTCCAGTTAAATAAAAACTTTTAACAAGTAAATTATTCAACATTTCTTATTTTTTCAACTAGGCCTCCGAATCTATCTTCATGTTTTTCATATACTGGTTGGACAGCTTCCACAAAAGCCTCCCGATCTACTTCATTCATTTCAATAACTTGAACGCCATTTTCTATTATTGTTTTTTTAGCGTTTTCCTCATATTCTTTGTATACTACATCATGGTAATAATCGATATTCTCACTTACTACCTCCATAATGTCTGCCTGTATTTCGTCACTTAATGAATCAAAAGTATTCTTACTCATGAGTAATATTCCTGAACGATAATTGATTGCGATCTCTGTATAGTAATCAGTAACCTCATAGAGCTTCCCACCTGTCATCGCCACGTTTACTGGATCTGTCCCGTCTACCACTCCTTGTTGAATGGCTGAATATAATTCAGGGAATGGCATTGGGACGGGATCTGCACCCAGCACCGTAAAAGTATCCATGAAAATATCATTTTCAAGTGTTCTCATTTTTAATCCTTGTAGATCTTCTGGCTTACGAATTTCCCTTTGATTATTTGCTAAATGTCCCTCACCATAATCAAAAAATCCTAGTAATTGAAAACCTTCATCAGATGCTTGATTTATTAACTCTTCACCAACCTCTGATTTTAAAGCCTTATGAGCATGATCTAAATCATGGAAGAGAAACGGCATATCTAATACGGCAATATCCGATACAAAGTTAGAAAAAGCACCTCCAGTTACGAAAGCCATATCAATTGAGCCTGTTCTAAGTTGTTCAACCATTTCAACTTCTCCACCTAATTGGCTAGCTGGAAAAACTTCAATCACTACGTTTCCATTCGTTTTATCAGAAACATCCTCTGCTATTTTATCTGCAATAATTCCACCTGGATCAGTGGCAGGTGCTGAATGACCATAACGAAGTGTTAAGGATTCACTAGCAGTTTCTTGATTAGAACTTCCACAAGCAGCTACAATGCTCATAACAAAAATAGAGATACATAGAAATAAGAGCTTTTTCATACTTCCACCTCTTTTATTTTTTAGAATCTACCTACATTAATTACAAGCTTGTTAAACTTTGATTTTTGACAAAGTGAGCTGCATTTTCACCAGCAATTTTCCCAAAAACAGACCCAGCCATTAAACCAGCCCCTCCGGGATAATTAAAATAAAAAAGTCCCCCAACTAGCTCACCAGCTGCATATAACCCAGGAATTGACTGAAGCATTAAGTCTTGGACTTCAGATTGTGGATTAATTTTTAATCCTCCGAAGGTGAAGGTGATTCCACAAGTGACAGCGTAAGCTTCATATGGACCTTCATCGATTGCGTTCGCCCAATTTGATTTCGGAACAGATAAGCCTTTTGTAGAACGTCCGTCTTTAATAGTTGGATTAAAAGGGATATCTTCATTGATCGCAGCATTGTATTCTTTTATTTCTTTCAAAAATGTATGGGCATCGACACCATCTAACTTTTCTGCTAATTCCTCTAATGTATTTGCTTTCACTTTTGTCACTTGCTTGATCCTATATTCATCACGTAATAAATGAGATACTTTCTGATCGTAAATTTGCCAAGCGAATTGTCCAGGTTGATCGAGAATTTTTTTACCGTATTTGGCATACGTGTAATTACGAAAATCAGCCCCTTCATCAACAAAACGCTTTCCTTCAGCATTAACCATAATTCCAAAAGGATAACTCAGCTTCTGAAATCCCTCAGTAAATTCTGGTAAATAGCGATCTCCTCCAACAGCATGAGCTCCTGACCAGTTTCCAAATGGCATTGCCCCTATATTTAGTGCCATTTGAATTCCTTCACCAGTATTAAAACGACTACCACGAGCATGGGCAAGGTCCCAATTAGGGCCTAAGTAACGAGTGCGCATTTCTTGGTTAGCGTGAAATCCTCCAGAAGCTAATATAACTGCCTTGGCATGTATTTTCGTTGTTTTTCCCTGATGTTTAACAATGACCCCGTGCACTCCATTATCATCATGTATAAGCTCTGTTGCCATTGTATTAAATAAAACCTGAACACCTAACTTCCTTGCTTCTTCATGTAATGACTCTACT
The DNA here is from genome assembly GCF_056619965.1 of Halalkalibacter sp. HAAS-P014. Lineage (NCBI taxonomy): Bacteria > Bacillati > Bacillota > Bacilli > Caryophanales > Bacillaceae > Halalkalibacter > Halalkalibacter sp. HAAS-P014. The sequence goes on from NZ_JBWQTV010000006.1 coordinate 345,148, forward strand.
AAGCCTGGGCCTCCTCCTACCGATTCAACGATCATCCCACCCCAAAACTTAAATTTTTTATTTACTTTATAAGCTTGTCGCCCATAGATTGGAATAAATCTCACCTTATGAGATTGTAACCATTCCATTGTTTCAAAGCTTTTACTAGTCAACAGTGAAGCCAGTTCAGGATCTGTGCGATAGTTTGTCAACCTACACATATCATCAAAAAACTGTTCTTCTGGATATGTCCCAAAATCTGAAGACTCAATTTCCTCTGGTGTCAGATCTGGCATAATTTTTTTTAGATCTTCAACCCCATTATAAGTAAATCGAATTGATCCATGAGTAAAAGTGGTATTTCCACCTTTTTCAGTGTCAGGTGCTTTTTCAAGCACAATAACATCGGCACCTTTTTCGCGCGCGGAAATAGCTGCACACATCGCAGCATTCCCAGCCCCAACTACCACAACATCAGTGTCAAATTTGAATGCTTTACTCAACATTTCTACCCACTTTCTTTTTAATTTCTTTTCTCTTGAGAATAAGTCCATGAAGCTTGAAAAACCTCTTTTGAGATATTATTTATCAAGATCTCAAAAGAGGAGGCTATTAAGCTTCAATCGTTGGTTTATTCAATTCCTTATCAGATACGGATTCACCCCAATAAGTATTTCCAATCGAATGATCCTCTTCTGTCCATTCAACAGGTTCCCAATCTGGTTCAAAGATTAAGTACGAACCACTGAACAATTCAACTCTGCAACCACTTCCCGGATCAATTACATATAAATAGAACGCTTGAGAAATCCCGTGCTTACCAGGGCCAATAAAGTTAATTCCCTCTTCTTTTAAAATATCAGCAGCACGAAGAATGTCTTGAGCATTATCGAGCCAATAAGAAATATGGTGAAGTTGATTTGGTGTTGTTGCCTCAGGTCTTGAAATAACGGCAATATCATGAACCAGAGGTGTTACACTCATCCAACCAGCCATTACTTTGTCATCATTGTATTTAACATATTCACGGAGTTTAAAACCTAATTGTTCTCCTAAATAATCTATGATGTCCGACACATTCATTGATGTGGCAATATTAACATGGTCAAACCTTCTCGGAGAGATACCACGATTCCATGATTTGTGTGATTGGTTCTTTAAGATAGAGCGCGTTTTTTCATTTGCCTTAGGTTTTTCCACATCATAGTAAATTTCAAATGAATGCTGACTCGGCAGCTTAAAGCGAATTGCTCTCCCTTGACCGGCTTCTTCGCCAGCTTCAATCCATTTAACTTTAGTTCCGGCTTTTTCCAAAAGTTGTGCAAACCCTTCCACATCTTGCGGTCGTTTTGTTCTCCAGGCAATATGATCAATATAACCTCTGTCACCCGCTGTTAATGACAAACTATGGTGTTCAAAATCTCCCCAAGCACGTAGATAAACAGTTCCTTCTTTCTCTTCTGTTACTTCTAACCCTATTACATCACGGAAAAACCAAAGAGATTTCTCTAGATCTGGTGTAACAAGTGCTACATGGCCTAATTTAGCAATTTCAGGTAAAGTCATAATTTCTCCTCCTATTCTATGAATCAGATAGTGCTAGCAAAATATTGTTGTATTAATTGATTGAAGCTTTCTCGTTTTTCAATCTGTGTCCAGTGTCCACATTCTCCATACACATGCATCTGCGCTTTTGGTAAATGAGATAGCAAATAATAACTAGACTCAACTGAGCATACCTTGTCATCACGACCGTGTACGAGTAAGATAGAATGTTCAATTCGATTCAAAGCTGTTACCGGTACTGGAACTGCCGCAGTTGAAAAAATAGAATCATTGGAGCGTCGAACCTCTGCTCTCATTGCCGTTTCAAAACGAGACTCAGTTAGACCATCAATCTCTTCTGCCATTGCTGCTGGATCATATACAAACCAGCTCATTATTTGCCTTAATTTCTTTGGAGATGGATTGTTATAAAATCCTTTTGCACGTGCTAATTCATGACTTAACTTTGTATTCGGCGTCCCTCCTGGTCCCATTAGAACAACTTTTTCAAACCGCACTGGATGTTCAAGCAATAACTCCAAAGCGATCGAACATCCTAATGAGTTTCCAACAAGATGGACTTTTTGATAGCCAAGTTCATCAAGAAGTTCCATAAGCTGGTTAACCCATAAATCCATCCATTCTTGCCTATTCTTTGGAAGAGTTTCCGGATGACTGCTTTGCCCAAAACCATAAAGATCCGGAGCCAGGCAATCATATGTCTCACCGCAATCCTTTAATGCATAACGCCAATTGGCAAAAGCTGTAACTCCAGGTCCGGATCCGTGAAGGAATAAAATCACTTCAGCATTTCCTTCACCAGCTCGGTTTAAGAAAGTCTCAAAATTAGCCGTTTTAATTACTGTTTGATTTGCATTTGACAATTTCTTTTCTCCTCCTCTTAGGATAAAATTAGGAATAATTCTATCCAAACTCTGTTAACCCACGCTTTGTAACCCCTTACATTTTAGTTATACAAATGAACTCAACTGTTTAAAAACAAAGTAGTAAAAAATTAGTTCTTACTGAAATTTTAGAAAATTATACCCCTACTTTCTAGAGTAAAAATCACTTAAGATTCTATCTTTTTCCATTAGTTTTTATTGGACTGATTATACAATCTCCCGAAAAATTAAAAGAAACGAATGAAAAGATTTCATCTTCTCATTCGTTTCTTATTAGAATACTGATCACTATCTATCATTGTCTAATTATCTAATAACCTATTTCTATTCAAAATCCAATTCTCCTAAAGCGATAAGTGAATCAAGGATTAGTAAGAGCTGATAACTTTGGGTAGGATTCCGTAAGTCTTTATTGATCATTTTTTCAATTTTGTTTACACGATACGTAAGCCCACTCATTGATAAACAAAGGTCCTCCATTGTCTGCTGGAGTTTCCCCCCATTTGTTAGGAAAACATATAAGGTTTTTAATATCTCTTTTTTCTTAGATTCGCTCAAATTATAGATTGGTCCTAACTCTTGTTTAGCAATTTTTTTAATACCACTCACATTTTTTGAATTAATTAGGACTCCAATAATACCTAGATCTTTAAAGTTAATGATTTTCTTTCCTGTCGACATTCTTAAAGCTATTAAAGCTTCTTCTAAATACTCTAACACATCTTCAATTTCTTCGGCTCTATCGCTGATTCCTATTTGGTATTGATAACGGGGAAAGCTTTTTTCAATATGTGAAAGAATCATTTCCATTTTTTGCAGTATATTATCTGTTTCAGGTAGCAGCATAATAATATGATCATCGTGTTGGCCAATCAGTGCTTTATACCCTTTTATATCTAAAAATTTCACAATTGTCTCTAAAAATAAATCATAATGTTCTGTATTATTTTTCTCTAACTTTCCTTTTTCGTTATAATCAATCGCAGCAATATAATAACGGGAGTCCAAATCAACCCCCATATACCTTCCTCGACTTATCACATCTTCTTTAGACGTGTATTGCCCTTTAACGATTTGTTCTAAGAAATACCCCTTCATTTTTTCAATTGCTTCGAAGCTTGTTTTTTCATTTAATAAATATAAAGAAGCTGCATTTGCGGTTCTTTCAATGAACATAACATCAACTTCAGAGATTGTTGACGTATCCCTATATTGAAAAAATGTGCAATAGCCAATGATTTTTTTCTGAACATAAATCGGTGTGATTAATCGATCTTGATAGTCTGTTTTAAATCGAACCGTCTCGTTTAGTAGAGGAAAATTTCTGTGGTTTTTGTATAAACGTTTCGTTAAGTGGTTTTTTATATCTTTATTTAACTCCACGTATTCTTCTTCTTTTACGCCTGAATACACTATATTTTGAAAACTTAAATCCTCAATTGCTATAGGAATTTCTAAAAGCTTGAACGTAGTATTAGCAATATCTTGTAGATTGCTTCCATTTGAAATACTTTCCGTTAATCTCGTATGAAATTTAGCTACTTTTTCAATATAGTTTCTCTGTTCTAGCAATTGTTCATAAGTATCATTTAACTCTTCTATAATATTTGTTTCTTGATAGAGAGCGAGTTCGTCTTTGATTTCATCGCCCCAATCCTCCAGACGTCTCATTTCAAACCTGCATACATTATCGCCTTTGCCAATACAAGATGTTTCCTTAACCACAACATTGTGCTTAAGGATCGTTGTCATATAACCACTTGAATATCCAGTCAACGTATGGCAAACTGGCGAATCTGATAGACCATGATGTTTGAGATGTTCAAGTGCTTCAAATGAATCAATCCATTTCCCTTTTGCAGCCACAGATTTAAGGTTTCCTAAATTATCGACCTCAATGATTCTCTCAGATTGAATGTCACCGATATGCCCGGTATTTAAATGGAGGATCGATGCTTGCTTGATAAGAAAATCAAGTGAAGTACTTTTTTTCATCGCTTCCTCGGCATCACTCACCCCTAAATTCCAGCCATAACGTAGTAGAAATCCTTTCGCTCTCTTTTGTCCTAAATTTTCGATGAGCCCTTTCCGAAGAAGTCCAAATCCAGCAGATGTCGATAAAATTTTCTTGTTGCCTTCTTTTTTGAAACCTTCATTTTGAATCTGATCTAAATGAACTTTCATAACTTCCTCCTTAAATTCGGGGTCAGAAAGATAAAAGACTCCTTTTATGGGCATTTGCAAGGAGCCTCCAATTTACACTAGTTAATTTTTCTGTTCGGCGAATCTTTGAGCAACATCGTAAATCAAATCCTCTTGTCCTCCAACGGCTTTCATCTTGCCAAGTTCGACTAATATATCACGTTCTTCAACGTTAAACTTTTGTGCAGCTGCTTGCGTATGAAGCAGAAAACTAGAATAAACACCTGAATACCCCATTATCAAACTTGAGCCAGTTACTTCCTGTGGGCGCTGCATATATTTAGCAACAACATCGTTTGCAACATCCATAATTTTGTATAGATCGACCCCAGTATTAAAGCCCATTCTTTCAAGAACTGCAACCATTACTTCTGTTTGAGTATTTCCACTTCCAGCCCCTAGACACCGAAGGCTCCCATCAATATATGTAGCACCAGCCTCTACTGCTGCAACTGTATTAGCCATAGCCATCGATAAATTATTATGACCATGGAAGCCTATTTCACATGAAAGTTCGTTTTTTAACGCAGCAATTCGCTCTTTCACTTCATTAGGCAAAAGATAACCGGCAGAGTCTGTTACATAGACAATATCAGCACCATAGCTTTCAAATAGCTTTGCCTGTTCAACAATTTTTTCAACCGGTACCATATGAGCCATCATTAAAAACCCTACTGTTTTTAGGCCTAATTCACGTCCTAAAGCGATGTGTTGTGCAGCAATATCAGCCTCAGTAACATGTGTTGCCACCCGGACCATTTTTGCTCCTGCCTTTACAGCATCCTGAAGATCTTCTTTAATACCGATTCCCGGAATAAGCAGTACTGACACTTTTGAATGATCACATTCATCAGCCGCTGCTTCAATTAGTTTAAGTTCGTCTGTACCTGAAAATCCATATTGAAGAGAAGACCCTCCTAACCCATCTCCATGTGACACTTCGAAATAATTCACGCCTGCTCGATCTAGCCCACGAGCCGTTTTCCTTACCTGTTCAATCGTAAAGTTATGCTTCATTGCATGACTGCCATCTCGAAGTGTTACGTCTAATATTTCAAAGCTACGTTTTGTCATCGTACTCCCCCCTATTACTTAATAGCCTCACTAGATAGCTGTTTCGCCAATTCATCTCCTACTTTTGCACCTGCTGCTGTCATAATATCGAGATTACCTGAATACGGTGGGAAGAAATCGCCCGCCCCCTCCACTTCGATAAATACAGATATTTTTTTGCCATCAATTTGAGGCGTTCCTCGTAAACGATAACCAGGGACGTAGGTTCTTACTTCTTCAGCCATTTGTTCGATGGAAGTAATAATTTCTTGTTCTTTTCCTTCTTGTTCGACAAGAACATGAATCGTATCACGCATAATAATCGGTGGTTCAGCTGGATTTAAGATAATAATGGCTTTCCCTTTTTTTGCTCCCCCTACTTCCTCTATAGCTCTTGATGTCGTACGCGTAAACTCATCTATATTTGCCCTTGTTCCAGGTCCAGCACTTAAACTTGAGATCGTAGCAACGATTTCAGCATAGTCAACTTGGCTAACTCGACTGATTGCATGAACGATTGGAATAGTTGCCTGCCCTCCACAAGTCACCATATTTACATTTGAACTACCGAGATTTTTAGCAAGGTTAACTGGAGGAACAGTAAATGGTCCAATCGCTGCAGGCGTTAAATCAATCACTTTTTTTCCAATTGCGATTAATTGCTCACTATGATATTTATGGGCTTTTGCTGTTGTTGCATCAAAGACAATATCAACTAATTCTGGTTGTTTCAAAAGACCTTCAATTCCATCGTTTATGGTCGCATAACCACGCTCATGAGCTCGCTTTAACCCTTCTGATTCCGGATCAATCCCTACCATTACACTCATTTCTAAATGCTCACAACGCTCAATTTTATACATAAGGTCGGTTCCGATATTCCCTGAACCTAGAATTCCCACTTTATACTCAGTCATATTATCGAGCTCCTTTTTTAAAAGTAGCAGATACAGCCCCAAGATGATCAAATTCTGCCGTGAATGTATCTCCATCCTCAATTGGAACCGCTTTTGAAAGAGCCCCTGAAAGAATGATTTCTCCTGCATTAAGAGAAATATCGTAACGACTCAGTGCATTGGCAAGCCAAGCAACAGCATGTAATGGGTTGCCCATTACCGCTGACCCTGATGCGGTATCAAGCAATTCACCATTTTTATATGCCTTCATTTGAATGGAAGGAAGGGTAAGGCCTTCTAATTTGGTAGGCCTTCCACCTACAATGGCACCCGCTGATGAACCATTATCAGCCACTGTATCTTCATATTTGAATTTCCAATCCTTTATACGACTGTCAATGATCTCAATTGAAGGGACAACGTACTCTGTGGCAGCAATAACCTCTTCTTCTGTTACTCCAGGCCCTTTTAAATCCTTTTTCAAGATAAAAGCAATTTCAAACTCGACCTTTGGCTGAATAAACTTATCAAGAGTAATCGAATCTCCATTTTCATACATCATATCATTAAGAATATGTCCGTAATCCGGTTCATTAACATTGAACATTTCTTGCATGACTTTGCTAGTGAGACCGATCTTTTTCCCGACAATGGTCGCTCCTTTGCTAACTTTACGGCGAATTTGCTCCAACTGAATTTGGTAAGCATCATCAACAGAAATAACTTCTGTTGATGATGTAAAAGGAGCAATCGGTTGCTTCGTTGTTTCCGCTTCTAATAGAGCGTTCGCTGCATTTTGAATCTCCATGATCAATACTCCTTTTTAAATGTTATAGTTTGGCGTGACGATTATTTAGAACTAACGGCTGTTTCTTCTGATAACGAACGGTAACGTCCACTATAAAAAACAAGAGGTTCTGAATCATCTTCTAGGTGAATATCCGTCACTTTGCCGATAAACAATGTATGATCCCCTTCGACATATTCTGTTGATATCTCACAAGAAATTTGAGCCAAAGCTCCCGGGATAACAGCCTGCCCATCTAGACGTTCAAAGGCAATTTCATGATGATCCTTCAATTGACCTGCAAAAATCATTGAAACTTCCTGTTGATCAGCAGCCAAGATATTTACAGTAAATTTATTACTTTGTTTCAGCATATTCAAAATACGTGCTTTCTCCCCAATTGAGACAACAACAAGCTTCGGATCAAGAGATACGGACATGAAGGCGTTTGCTGTCATCCCATGTACTTCACCTTCCACCTCTGTTGTTATAACAGTTACACCGGTTGCAAACTTTCCCATTGCGTTACGAAATTTACGATCATCCATTTTCTGTTACTCCTTTCTACTATCTAATACTATAAAACTAGATTTTTACGCTTCGATCGTTGGATTGTTCTCTGGTTTGGTGTCCATTTGATCTCCCCAGTATGTGAAGCCGACATCCATCTCATCAAGTGTCCATTCAATTGGCTCCCAATCTGGCTCAAAGATTAAATAACCATTTGTGAACAGCTCAACACGTACGCCACTTCCAGGATCAATCGCATAAATATACATCGCTTGAGAAATTCCATGCTTTCCTGGACCTTTAAACTCAATGCCATGTTCTGTTAATATATCCGCTGCCCTCAGTAAGTCCTGCGCATTATCCAACCAGTAAGACAGATGGTGAATTTGGTGTGTTGTTGGTGCGAACGGATCATGACTGACAGCAATATCGTGAACCAATGGTGTTACACTTAACCATGCTCCTAAATACGAATTATCTGGCGCTTTAATATATTCACGCATTTTAAACCCTAATTTCTCCTCTAGGAAACTAGAAATTTCATCTGCTTTTAACGAGGAAAGAAGATTGACATGATCGATTCTTCGTGGTGAAACACCACGTGCCCAAGATTTATACGTTTGATTTTTGAGAACAGATCGTTTTGATGGTTCAGCTAATGGTTTTTCGATGTCATAATAAATTTCAAAGCTATGTTGACTTGGGAGTTTAAAACGAATCGCTTTTCCTTGCCCTGCTTCTTCTCCAGCCTCCACCCATTTTACTTCTGTTCCAGCTTCTTGAAGTAAATTGGCAAACCCTTCGACATCCTCAGGTCGTTTAGTTCTCCAAGCAATATGATCTACATGTGACTTCTCTCCAGCAGTTAATGTAAGTGTGTGGTGCTCAAAATCCCCCCATGCCCGTAAATAAACAGTCCCATCGACAGTTTTAGTTTCTTCAAGTCCTACGATTTCTTTAAAAAACCAAAGTGATTTTTCTAAATCAGTCGTTACTAACGCCACATGCCCTAACTTTGCAATCTCTGGTAAATTCATATTAACTTCCCCCTTATATTGAGTTGAACACACTCTAATCTAAAATTGAAAATATATTTTATTTTTGGAATATTCAGTATTTTAAAAACATAATTAGCTTCTATTTAATTCTAAACAAAATACGTATTCGGTTCATTTCCACACAGTACGCGACCATAGGTTTCAATTAAACTCGAAGGTGTTATAAATCCATGTAAGTGCATCGTCAAGAAGTCTCGGTACACTAACTGAAATGCATTTTTCTCGTACGTAAATACTGAACCTGCACCAGCAAGCATTAAATCAATGGCTTCCTTACATAGTTGATTGACATAACCAAAATCAGCCTTCATCCGTACAACTTCTTCAGTTGTCATCGTATGTCCTCTTTCAGAGTAAGCGTCTAAATTATCGACTGCCCTATATAAATGAAGCTCTGCAGAGTCTATTTTCAGCTGTGCTTGAGCCGTTTGCATATGAGTAATTGGAGCTTCACTCATTTTTGTATAGAAAGTGTTGCCGATCCCTGCTTTTTCCACTCGCTCCATATGAAAATCCATTGCTGCTTGTGCGAGCCCCAATGCAGGTCCAACAATGGATAGAGTAAGAGAAGGAACAAATGGTGTTCTATACAAAGGGACTTCTCTCAGTGGCTCAATGATATAATGACCTTTGCTTGCCAAACGATCTAACGATACTCGGTGCTCTGGGACAAAGATCCCCTTCGCGCTTACACTATTACTCCCTGAACCCTTTAAGCCCATTACAAACCAATCATCTAAGATATTAAGCTCTTCGCGCGGAACAACCATAATGGCCATTTCCATTCCACCATTACCATCATCTACTGGGAATCCAAAATAACACCAATCTGCATGTGGACTACCGGAAACGAATGGCCACTGTGCTTCTTCAATGTAATAACCACCATCTACTTTACGTATATCGCATTTGATAGGCTTGAAATTACCTGCCAAGATTACATCTTTTCCAGGCCCATAGATCTCTTCTAATGCTTCTCCTCCAAATGCGTAGGAAATCATGAAATCTCTAATATTACTGAGTGACACAAACCAGCCGGCTGAACCGTTCCCGCGAGAAATTTCTGTAACAACCTCCGTAAATGTTCTCATATTCGTTTGGTAACCACCATACATTGTCGGACGGAGTACCTTTAACAGACCTTCTTCTTGTAAAAGTTTAACAATCTCATCCGGAATTTGACTGGATTTGTCAATCTCATCGCTGTACTCTCTTAACTTCGGAATCAAGTTCCTTGCCTTTGCCACCAAATCTTTATTTACTTCCAATACACTTTGTTCCATTTGTAACCCTCCCCTTGTAATTTAAATCATTTTCTTTGCCATCACCTAGTGGAACGTTAATTTACAATACTCTGATTTGGGGTAACTTCTGATAATTTTGTATCAATCACATCGATAACTCGTCTCAAATGGCGCTCAACTAACTCTTTTGCTAGTTTGCTATCTCTATCTTTTAAGGCAAAGTAAATCAACCAATGTTCTGTTTGTGAACGCTTTCGTCTATCAGTTTCAAACAGAAGTTCTGGAGTTCCTACATAATTTAAATAATCCCAAAGCTGCTCAGCTAAATTCATAGTGAAGCTAAACTGTGATGCCTCAAAAATTCTCTTGTGGAATTCAACATTGAGATCTGTGTATTCTTCATAAGACAAAGTAAAATCGTCCATCTTTTTTAACGTCTCTTCCAAAAAGGTAAAATCCTCATCCTTTAGATTACATGCAGCCTGTTCTGCCATTAAACCATCTAAATTGGCACAAACATATACACGTTCAATGACTTCCTTTCGATCAGGTGTTTTTACAAACACGCCCACTTTGGGAATAATCGTTAGAAATCCTTCTTGCTCTAACTGGGTTAAAGCCTTGTGTATTGGAGTCCTGCTCATATTTAACTGCTCTGCAAGCTCATTCACATTAATACTCTTATCTGGAACCCAATTTCCTTGAATAATTAGATTTTTAATAGAACGATAAGCATAATCTTTTTTCATTTTGCGACACCTTCAAGTTAATTAGTCTAGTAGTTGTATAGTAACTTATTTCTAGGAACATACATTATTAAAGTGGCTGAATATAAGATGCATTGTAGTCTATCTCTTAGTATTTTATAACTCCCTGTTAAAAAAGTCTGTAGTCAACTTAATAAATCTATCTTTTTGTTCAATTTGTGCCCAATGGCCACAGCGCTTGAACGTATGAAGTTGAGCATCAGGTAAATACTTCATTACATAGAGACTGCTTTCAAGTGGAACAAACCGATCTTCATGACCATGAATCAACATGAAAGAATTTTTCATTCGTTTAAGAGCAGATGGTGGTACGAGCATATCGGACAGGTGGGAATTTTTAAAGTTAGCTTCATATGACCTCCGAACTTCTTTTCTATTAAAATTTTCGAGGCGTTCTGAAACAATTTGATCTAATTTTTCCTCAAGGAATGTTTCATCAAATAAAAACCATCTTAATAGATTTTTAAAATTAGCTGGACTAGGATCACTCGCAAAGTTAGCCAATTTCGCAAGTTCTGGTGTAGGCTCCGTTAATCCTCCCCCTGCTCCCATTAAAACGACTCGGTCAAACCTCTCCGGAGCATACATTAAGAGATTTAGCGAAATCACTCCACCTAACGAATTTCCTACTAAATGAGCTTTTTCTACTTCTAATGCATCCATTAATGCGATAATTTGCTGTACTCTAGCTGACATCCACTTTGCCCCATTTTCTGGGTAGACCTCAGGGTGATCGGTGTCACCAAAACCAAACAAATCTGGAGCAACGACATGAAAGCCCTCACTAAGATGAGGCAACACGTCCTGCCAATTTGTAGTTGCACTTGCTCCAGGTCCGCTTCCATGAAGAAAAATAATCGTTTCAGCCGACTTTTCTCCACCTTCATGAAAGAACGTTTGATAATCTCCTGTTTGTACTTTCCTAGTTACAATCTCTGTCATCATACTACCCCTCTCTTTTCATGAAAAAACTTCTAAAAACAACCCGTAAAATTTTAGTCTGTATATTTATGTCGTTTTTTGGCCACATTCATTATGCGAAAGCGCTTTTTTTACCTATCTATAATTCTACAATCCCGAACTATATTTTGTCAACGAATTCTGAAAATTAAATCTATTTATATAGAAATTATATTAAATTATAGATATAGCCGTTAAAATACAGTCCGAAATCAAGTGAACTCAAGTAGACACCAGTCCACCTAATTCTGTTATTTGTTCACTTTGGTATTTTCACCTGTCATTAAAAAGGTTGAATTATGAGAAATGATATTCCCCATTCCACCACCAACATAAATTTTTTGGCCTGTGACGAAATTGGATAGTTTTGAAGCTAAAAAGAGACATACACCCGCAACATCTTCGGCTGTCCCCATCCGTTGCATCGGTACTTCCTTTTTTGATAGATCATGAAAGAACTGGTCCCTTTCTTCTCCTGGAGGCATCAATTCATCCCAAAATGGTGTCATAATCGGCCCTGGAGATACTACATTCACATTAATTCCTTTTGGGGCAAGTTCAAATGCTAGATTGTGAGTTAAGCTCTCAACGGCCCCTTTTGCAGCATGATAGTGTAATACGACCGTATACGCATCAAATGCACCCATCGAAGAGAAATTAATAATTCGGCCGGACTGTTGTTCTTTCATATGGGGTAGTACCTCTAAAATAGGTATTAGCGTGCCATTCAAATTCAACTCCATTGTTTTATCCCAGTCATCGAGATTTAGGTTGTTACTATTTCCATTTCCCTCACCAAAAATACCACCTGCACAATTCACTAATATATCTATTTTGCCAAATTCCTCAATCGTAGCTTCAACCGTTCTTTTCATATCTGCTCTATTTGTAACATCAACCTTATTGTACGAACGAGCCGTCCCTCCATTATGTCGAATACCGTTTACAACCTCTTTGGCTCTAGGAAAATCGAGATCGACAATAATTACATTCGCACCTTCTGTGGCAAACAGCCTAGACGTAGCTTCTCCCATTCCTTTTGCCCCTCCGGTTATAATAGCTACTTGATCTTGTAAAAGCATCCTACATCTACCTCTCTAATACTTATTTAAATCCCTCTAACACCACCGTCAGCCACAATAGAAGATCCAGTCATATAAGATGATTCATCGGAGGCTAAAAATAAAACTGTTTTAGCTTGTTCTTCGGGTGTGGACATTCGGCCCATCGGAATCATTTTTTCCATATGAGGAGTATTCGGATTATCTGCGATCATCTCCGTATAAACGACACCTGGGAGCAAACAATTCACACGAATCCCTTTATCGGCATATTCAGCAGCAACAACTTTGGACATATGAGTAATGCCTGCTTTTACAAAACTGTAAAGAGCATGGGTCGGCATAACACTCAATGCTGCAAGTGATGTAACATTCACTATATTGCCTGAACCTTGTTTCTCCATGTGCGGAAGCACTAGCTGCATTGCACGAAAATATGAATAAGCATCCAGTCTCACAAACTGGTCCCAATCACGATTGGATAATTGTACAAAAGGTTTTTCTATAATTCTTCCAGCATTATTAACGAGAATGTCTACTTTGCCAAACGTCTCTATCGTAACCTTTACGAGATTTATTATCTGATCTTCTTCCATCATATCTGTTTGAACATAGATTGCTTCTCCGCCATGCTCTTGTATTCCCTTTACAACCTGTTCCCCTTTTTCTTCCCTACGACCAACGACAACAACTTTAGCTCCTTCTTGCGCAAAGATTTTAGCTGTTGCCTCACCAATACCAGAAGTACTTCCAGAAACGATTGCTACCTTGTTTTCTAATCGAAGATCTCCCTTCACACCCATTTGTTCCACCTCTTTTCTTTTTCTATTGATTTTTAGTTATGACTACTATTTAAGGCATAATTCATAGCAGATTTGTATAGAGATTCGTTATTTCTAACTCACACTATTAATTTGTCATGATATCCTGACCCTCTTTAATATCATAAATTACCTTTTTGATCTCTCCAGAAAAGGGGAATTCACCTAAATCCTTATAAACTGGACTTACTGGATAACGGCTATCCTTCCCAATATCTAACCCTTCGAATGATATCTTATAAGGATGCGTTTCATTAATCTTTCCTTCTCCAACTTTGCGATTATCAAAAAAGAGCGAGGCAATTCCTTTGTAATCACCGGTACGTTTGAATCTTAATTCAACCGTTGTTTCCCCTAGTGGTACAGCTTCCTCCGCCTCCACCTGGTATATAACTGTACCCATATTGTACTCGTAAACTAACCGGTTATTTTTCACATAGAGCGTATATCCACTTTCATTCCCACCCAGAGCAAGGAGAACACCTTCTTCATTATCGTTGTTCCTAACAATTGGAACAGTGATAGAATAAGAGCGATTAATGGTTAATGGAACAGCTCCTTCTGGCAAATGAGCCATTCCTGGGTAAAATACAAAGTACTTCCGTGCACGAAGAGTGTCATCTGCTGCAAGAGAAAATCCATTTGGTCCTGCATCACTCATCGGGAAGACATTATACTTTAATGCTTCTTCCTCCCATATCTTCTGTAATTCTACTAACTTTTCTGGCATCGTTTCAGCTAAGTTATCATTTTCATTGAAGTCAATTTCAGCTTGATACAACTGCCATGCATCATCTTCATATGGTTGCCCAGGTTTGCGAAGGCCGATTGCTTTCCAGCCTTTGTAATAAAGTGCACGCATGCCGTTATGCTCGTAGTATTGAATGTCTTTAATGAAAGCATTTGAATTGTTAAACGATTCTAGAAAGCTTTTGCCATGAAGAGGCATTTGCACAACGCCCTTCACTTGTTTCGGCAATTCAATTCCTAGCAAATCATAAACAGTTGGGGTAATATCACTGACATGAAGATACTGGTGACGGATTCCACCTTTTTCTTCTATTGCATTTGAATGATAGATGATTAATGGGTTTCTTAAGCCACCTTCAAATGTAGTAGCTTTATAAAATCTAAAAGGGGTGTTACTCACTTGAGCCCAGCCATTTGGAAATTCAGCTTTCGAATCCTCGGTACCAATATCTTCAAAATTTTCCATAATATAATCGAACTCTTGATCAATTCCGTTATAAGATAACGTATGGTTCACTGACCCATTAGTACTTCCTCTAGAGCTTGCTCCATCATCCGATATAACAACAATCATCGTGTTTTCTAATTCATCTACTGTTTGCAAGTGATTAACAAACCTTCCGATCTGCTCATCCGTATGAGTTAAAAATCCTGCATACGCTTCCTGAAAACGAGCAAACGCTTTTTGCTCATTAGCTGTTAATTCATCCCACGCTTTCACTCCAGGATTCCTATCAATAAATTTCGCATCTTCCGGAGTTATTCCTAACTCTTTCTGGCGTTCAAACCGTTGTCTGCGAATCACATCCCATCCGGCATCATACTTCCCTTTATACATATCGATGTATTTTTGAAACACTTGAACCGGTTGGTGCTGCGCTCCAAAATTAAGAGTTAGAAAGAAAGGTCTGTCGGGATCAATTGATACATGATCAGTTACATATTGCTTCGCCTTTTTTACAATCGCTTCTGATACATGATATCCCTCATCTTCAGCATCATCTACAAACGTATTGTCATTCACCATTTCTGGTTTGTATTGATCAGAAGAATCCTCAAGAAACCCATAAAAACGATCAAATCCTTTTCCAAGTGGCCAATTATCATAAGGTCCAGCAGGTGTTGCTTGATGAGATGGCGATAAGTGCCATTTTCCTAATGCATACGTGTTATAGCCGTTTTCTTTTAATACTTCTGCAACAGTTGCAGCTTTCGCTGTAATCCGACCTCTTTTATTTGGATAATCAGGGCCGAAATCAAAGTTTGCCACTGTTGCCATACCTACTGCATGGTGATTACGACCTGTTAATAATGACGACCGAGTTGGTGAACACGTAGGGGGAGAATGATAATTGGTATACCTTAATCCATTTTTCGCCAATGCGTCTATATTAGGGGTTTGAATTTCAGAGCCGAAACACCCGAAATCCGAATACCCTGAATCATCTAATACGACATAAACAATATTCGTTTTGTCATTTTTTTGATTTCTATTTGCCATTGTTGCATGTTCCTCCTCTTCAAAAGTCCTTTGAAATAAGCACGGATTGCTTTGAACCTTTATAAAAGTGAGATGATCCATTACAATTATTCAAGTGACATACCATCTTCTCTTACCATCACACTAATCACGTTCTAGAAGATACATTGTTTATCGGTTCGGTCTTAACTTCAGCCTTGCCCTTTAGCGTTTCAATTAAAGCAAACGAAATTAAGAATGCAATAAGATAAGAAATAGAAATAACCACCATGACAGCCGTTAAGCTATACATATCTGCTAACACTCCGGAAAAACCAATTGAAAATGCGCCAATCAACTCACCGGTCCCCATAATGAGTGCATTAGCGGTTGCCATAACTGATGCAGGTACACTTTCAACCGGAATGACACTTTGATACAACGTATTCATTGCAAGAATAATTCCACCGAATAACACCAAAATCACAAGACTTGCAGCTGATTGAGGAAAGAAGAATAAAACGATCGGTGTAATCATTGCCATTACAAGATAACCTGACATCGCTGGCTTTCTTCCTATTTTGTCAGAGGAATACGGGATAAACACTTGCCACATAATTGTAAATAAACCGAATATTGAAAAAACAATTCCCATATTAGTGACAGTTAGCATACTAACTTGTGTTAGATATAATGGAAGAAACGAATTAAACGTCCACAACGCCCCCATACAAAAGATACTTAACAGAACACAGATTAAAATGTTTCTATTTTTCAAACTGCTAAAAATTGTTTTTAAAGCTACGTTTGCATTTCCTTTTCCATCTACTTTAGAAGATAAATCTGCTTCCTTTACAAAGCGCAATATGAGCAGTGCCGTAATAAAGCTTGGAATGCTGACAAACAAAAACGCATATCTCCAGGTAAACAATTCACCCAACTGCGTAACAACAATCGGCCCAATTGCGACACCAATAACTGCTGCACCTGCATATACCAATCCCATATTTCTACCTAACTTGATTGGACGTGATACTGCTGCTATAAGTGATATGGCAATAGGAAGAATAACCCCTTCACTTGCTCCAAGCAATGTCCTAACAACCAGTAAATAGGCAAATGAATTAGCGAACATCGTAATAAGTGCTAATACGGACGTAATAAATGTAGCCCAAAATAAAATTTGCTTTTTATGGCCTAGGCGATCTGAAATAATAGCGAAAATCGGTGCTGCCAGTGCAAACCCAATCGTCTGCCACATATTTATTTGGCCTATTTTCGTATTCGTTAGCTCAATATCTTCGATCATTAACGGCATTAACATCGATATAGCTTGCCGGTCCAAATAGAGAAACCCAAAAGCTAAGAAAAAGATGAAGACCAATGAAACTTCGTATTTAACCTCTTTTGTCCCTTTTAACACTAGATCCCATCTCCCTTTAATCTTCCATTATTTTTGCTCCTGCCATCGTACCTCCATCAATGATTAACTCAGAACCTGTAACAAATTTTGACTCATCGGAAGCCAAATACAAAACTCCGTATCCGACATCTTCTACTTTTCCAAACCTTTTCATGGGTAACTGATCTAACAAGTTTTGATGAATGACTTCGTTTTGTAACGCTTCTTCTACAAAATCCGTTGTAATCAATCCTGGTAAAACAGTGTTTACACGAATGTTGTCTTCGGCATATTCAATAGCAGCCGTTTTAGAAAGCGAACGAACTCCCCCTTTTGCTGCGCTATAATGAGCAAAGCTTCCACCCCTTAAAGCAGCAATTGATGCAATATTAACAATGGAACCCCTATTGTTTTCTTTCATTAAAGGAACAACCGTTTGAATTCCTAAAAATGTTCCTGTCAGATTAATGTTAAGGATGTTATTCCACTCTTCTAATGAAATATCAGCCATTCGCGTATCGAAATGAAATCCAGCATTATTAACAAGAATATCCACTTTCCCAAATTCATCAACTGTCTTAGTAGCAACGGTCTCCCAATCTACCTCTGATGAAATATCGTGGTGAAGTGCGAGTACATTGCCATTTTTTCTTTGAATTTCAGCAGCAGTACTTAGAGCACTTTCAAAGTTAATATCCGTTACAACAACTGAGGCTCCTTCTTCAGCAAATAATTGGGCTTCAAACTTTCCTTGACCACTTCCTGCTCCTGTAATGATCGCTACTTTTCCACTTAATCTATTCAATCCATTTCACCCACTTTATAAACTAAGAACCTTATCTAAAAAACTAAAGGCAAGTTTCTGCCCCCTCAACTGTGATGTGTAAAGTTAGGGGGCAGAAACAAGTTAACTTACTTCTCTACCCACAGTGTTTCAGGAGTAAAATAGTCAGCACGGAGTGTCCAGTATCCATCATCATGAACATGCTTGTGTTTCAAATATGGTACTTCTGCAACGAAAAATGGTGAAAACATATGGTATTCCTCCATTACTTTCGATTGCAATTCATGAGCCAACTGCACGCGGCCGTCTTCATCCATTTCACGGTCAAATTCGACTACTAGGTCAACCACATCTTCTGGTAATTCTGTTATATTTCCCCATAGTACTGGAGTCGGACCGAAGAACGGCCTCAATAAACTTCCTAATTCATCACCAGCAGTGTAGTAAATAAATTCAGTAAAACCTTCCCAGCCTTCATCATAGATCATCGCCATTAACCGAGTTTGTTCCACGACATCAACTTCTACTTCAATGCCGACCTCTGCTAAATAACCTTGAACTGCTTGCATTAAGAAATTTCTTTCATTTTGAGTTGTGATTTTAGTTTTAAAACCATCTGGATATCCTGCCTCCGCCAACAGTTCCTTCGCTTTTTCTGGATTGTATTCAAACGGATCTAAGTCAGGGTTGTGGCTCCACTGTTCCGGAAAAGTAAATTGGTTTGTAGCCGTTGCATACCCACGATATACAGATTCTGCAATCTGTTCTCGATCAATCGCATGAGTGATTGCTTTTCGAACGCGAACATCTGCTAACGGTGAATCAGGATCATTTGTATTGGGAATAATTCCAATACCTTGCAGACCTGACACTGTTGTCGGCTCGACAACCTCAATATCAGATGAACCCTCAAATTCATTTACTGTGTCAGCTCCAAACATTAACGCAACATCTATCTCATTTGCTAATAGAGCATTTTTGGCAGTTGTTTCATTTACAATAATTTTAAATTCAAGACTATCTAAATAAGGCAATCCTTCTTTCCAATAATTCTCATTTCTTACAAACTTAATAAAATTGTTATTTTCCATACTGTCGAATTTAAACGGCCCTGTTCCTACTGGGTGATTCCAGTTCCCTTCTTCTCCCATCTCTTCATACGCAGTCGGTGAACCAATCGGAACAACCGTAAACATATTGAGGTGAGCTCCCGAAGTCCAATCATTAAAATGGAACACAAGGGTATAATCATCTATGATCTCTACACTATCAATAACTGTTAACGAAGGCTGTGTTTTAATTACCTCGTCAAATACCCACTTAACTGCTTCTGCATTAAAATCAGTATCATCATGAAATTTAATTCCTTCTTCCAAATAAACCGTTACTGTTTCTGTTTCATTATCTATGTCCCAATCTCTCGCTAACCATGGACCAACTGAACCATCGGTATTATAGCGTCCTAGTGTTTCAAGCGCAGGCTGTGAAACAGGAATTGATGGCGTAGGGTTGTTTGCAATCGCTGGAGGATAGCCAAAACTTCTTGGTTGTTGAGCAATTCTAATCTGAACCGAACCTCCATATTTATCTTCCTCACTAACTTCTGTCGTAACATCATCACTTGTTTCTTGTCCGTCTTCTACAACGTCACTACTACTTTCGCTAGAACACGCAGCTAGAACAAGCAGCATTAAAGAGATAAATAATAGAAAAGCTATCGATTTTCTAATCACTCAAAACTCCCCCTTGGTTTTTAATATTTCCCGTCTTCATTTGTTAATAGAATACACTTACAAAACATGCCACCAATTTCATCTTAAAACCAAAATTACTGATAAAATAAACAATTGTTTTGCTTGCCACCAATCCCCTCCCCCACAAATAAACTTGTAAAGTCCTAATAGATTTATACAATTTAATTATCTGGTAAGTTAATTGGTTACACTTTAATACACGCTACCCCATGGCCTTGCTTATCTTGCTTTAGAGGAGGTTCCATTTCAAGACATTCATCACTAGCAATTGGGCATCGGTTAGAGAACACACACCCTTTAGGTCTTGATAATAGACTGGGAACTTCCCCTTTTAATACTTTGTATTCCCTTTGCTCCTCAATGAAAGGATCTGGTATCGGTACAGCTGATAACAGAGCTTTTGTATATGGATGCTTAGGGTTATCATATAATGATTTCCAGTCCCCAATTTCTACTATTTTACCTAAATACATCACAGCAATACGATCAGCGATATGACGTACAACAGACAAGTCATGGGCGATAAATAAATAGGTTAGTTCTAGTTTTTCTTGTAGCTCTTCTAGTAGATTTATAATTTGCGCTTGGATTGATACATCTAATGCCGAAATGGCTTCATCGCATACAATAAACGACGGATTGCTTGCAAGTGCACGGGCTATTCCAATACGTTGTCGTTGACCACCACTGAATTCATGAGACACACGATCCCATAAGTTAGGGTCTAACCCAACTAGACGCATCAACTGATCTACACGAGCATTATACATTTCTTTATTTTCCACTAATTTATTAATTATCAAAGGTTCGCCGATAATATTTCTTATCTTTTGTCTTGGATCAAGTGAGCTGCTTGGATCTTGGAACACAAGCGACATGTTCTTTCGAATGGGTTTCAGCTTTCCTTTTGATAATTTGGCAATGTCTGTCCCGTTAAAAATGATTTCTCCATCTGTTGGATCGTACATACGCATAATACTTCTCGCAACTGTGGTTTTCCCACAACCACTCTCCCCTACAAGACCAAGAGTTTCACCTTTGTATACTTTAAAAGAGACATCATCTACAGCTTTTATATCTGCTACTTTTCTATTTAATAGTCCTTTCGTAAATGGGAAGTATGTTCTTAAATTTTTCACTTCTAAAATAACATCGTTTGTTTCTTTCGACTTCCATTCATCTTTCATTAATGTTTGATCAGTTGCACTGGCGTACTCTTCTGCATATTTCAAATTCTCTTTTCCCTTGATTTCAACATAGCACGCTGCATAATGATTGCTATCTTTTTCAATCAATGGAGGAGCTGGAGAAGATTCACAGGTTTCTGTACGAAACGGACATCTATTCAGGAAAGCACATGTTGTAGGTTTATTAGCTAAATTGGGGGGCAATCCGTCGATTGGAATGAGTTTTCGATCTTTAGGGTCATCTAGTCTCGGTACTGAATTTAACAAGCCAATTGTATACGGATGTTTTGGCTTACTAAAAATTTCTTTGTTCGTTCCTGATTCTACCACTCCCCCAGCATACATAACGTAAATCCGATCAGCATAACGAGCAACAATTCCTAAATTATGAGTAACTAAGACGATTGACGTATTGGTTTTTTTGACAATATCTTTTAATAATTCTAGCAGCTGTGCTTGTGTTGTCACATCCAAAGCCGTTGTTGCTTCGTCTGCTATTAATAGTTTAGGATCACACGACATCGCCATAGCAATCATAATACGCTGACGCATTCCCCCACTAAATTGATAAGGGTAGTAGTTCACCCGTTCCTCCGCATCCGGGATTCCAACCATATTGATCAGTTCAATTGCACGTTTTATCGCTTGCTTCCGTGAGACCTTTTTGTGTAGCATAACAGATTCAATTATTTGTTCACCGACGGTTAAAACTGGATTCAATGAAGTCATAGGTTCTTGGAAAATAACCCCTATTTTCCCACCACGGATTTGACGCATTTCCTCACTATGTGCATCATATTTGAGTAAGTCCTCTCCTTCAAATAGCACTTCACCACCGACAATTTCTCCAGATTGGGGGATTAATTTAATACCGGAGTATTGGGTAATAGACTTTCCAGACCCACTTTCTCCCACAATCGCAACAATTTCTCCCTCATCAATGTGGTAGGAAACATCATCCACTGCTTTTACCGTCTGGTCATTTAATTTGAAATAGGTTTTTAAATTGTTTACTTCTAATAAATGACTCATTTCTGCTAATCACCCACTCTTCCTGTATAGAAATGTTTTAGTCTAAAAAACTATAATGAACCTCTTAGTTTCGGATCCAATGCATCACGCAAGGCATCTCCTACAATGTTAAATGCCATAACGACAAATACTATACAGAGTCCTGGAGCAAACGATAAAACAGGCAATCTTGAAAGGTGTTGGTACCCATCATTTACCATTGACCCCCATGCTGCTTGTGGCGGATGTACACCTAAACCAAGAAAACTTAATCCCGCTTCTGCTAAAATCGCAACACCTAAATTTAAAGTAATTAATACGATAATAGGTGAGATACAGTTGGGTAAGACATGTACTAATATATTTCGAGCATTGCTTATACCACTGATTTCACCAGCTTTTATATAATCCATTTCTCTTACAGACATAACTTGACCTCGCATTAATCGTGCGTAAGTAGGAATTAATGCGATCCCTAACGCTACAACGACTCCTACTAGCCCACCGCCAAGTGCTGCCCCTAGAGAAAGCGCTAACACTATGGCTGGTATTGCAAGCAATGCATCCATAAATCGCATTATCAATGTATCTATTATTCCACCGAAGTATCCTGCTATTAATCCAAGAGTACTTCCGGCAATTCCAGCTAAGGCTACCGCAGCAAAACCAACAATTAATGAAGCTCTTGATCCATAAATGATTCGGCTTAGGACATCTCGCCCTAATTGATCGGTTCCTAAAAGGTGTTCTTTACTGGGAGACTGTAATGAATTCGCAATATTCTGACTATAAGGGTTATGAGGAGCAATCCAAGGGGCAAAAATAGCAACCACAACTAATAAAATAAGAATCCCTAAACTAACCACTACTACTTTCCTAGCAAGCAATACCTTTAAAAACTTTCGGAACTCCTTTTGCCTCCTCGGGTCAGCAGTTGCTAGTTTTTGAGAAGCTTCTATAGCCATCTTATCCCACCTTTCTTTTATTTAAGTTTTATTCGAGGGTCAATAAATCTATATGCCAAATCAACTGATAGATTGGCAAACACTACCATAATTGCAATAACTAGTACACATGCTTGAACGACGATGAAGTCTTGCATAAAGACAGAACTAACTAAAAGCGCTCCCATTCCTGGTATATTAAATACTTGTTCAATCAAAACAGTGCCACCAATTATATTTCCAAGTTGTAATCCAAGCAAAGTAATGACAGGGATTAGTGCGTTTCGCAAACCGTGTTTAATTATCACGAATCTCTCTTTTAACCCCTTTGATCTCGCTGTACGTATGAAGTCTTGATGTATAATTTCAAGCATTGATGATCGAGTTTGTCTCATAATTGATGAGATCGTTGCAGCAGCTAGTACAAAAACAGGCATAATGATTGTCTTGATTCCTTCTGTAAAATTAGTAAAAGGAGATACATAGCCTTGAACAGGAAGCCAACCGAGTTGCAGACTTAGAAAATAGACTCCTAAAATCCCTAACCAAAAATTCGGAGTAGCAATTCCAATATTAGATAAAACAACAATAAAAGAATCCAATTTCCCTCCACGATTAACGGCTGCAATGACCCCTAGTGGAACACCAATTAATACAGTTACAATCAAAGCTGAAATACCGATCGTTAATGTAATTGGAAAGCGCGTGCCCATAATGTTTGTAACGGCTTCTTTATAGTAAATGGAATGACCTAAGTCCCCTTTTAACACTCCTTGAGCCCAGCTGACGTATTGAACAAGAAGTGGGTCATTCAATCCTAATTCTTCTCGCAAATTAAGAATTTCTTCTTGACTTGCATCCGCCCCTAGCATTGTTTGCGCGGGGTCACCTGGCAGTAATTGAATAATCATAAAGACTATCAATGTTACGAAAAACAATACGGCAACGGTTTGTACTAACCTACGAAAAATAAATACTCCCATCTTGCGCCTCCTTTACTCTTTATTTTTTCATTTTGAATCTCATTTTGGAAAGCAATCACATGTATTTTTTCGTAAGAAGTCATATAAGATGATCAACCACTTTTTTAAAGCGCTTACATTAGTTTTTGAAAAATATTCATTTTTATATAAGAGATTTATACTGTCTTTCGAAATGTTATTGGTGCATACCCACCGATTTTGAGATCTACTGCAAATAATCGCCCAGCTAATGGTTGTTTTACTCGTTCATTTTCTGGTAATAGCTCAAGTGCTGTTGTAATAAACAATGTGTTTAAATCTTCTCCACCGAACGTACAAGATGTTACATGCGTTGTCGGTAATGTGATTGTATCAACCCACTTTTTTTCAAACGGGTCTATTTTTGCGACCATACCTCCTGATGGATTCTGTTTGGCAACTATACCACTTTTAAATAAGGCAACCCATATCATTCCTTCGCGATCAATAGTCATGCCATCTGGCAATCCATCTAATTCAGCAAATGTATAGACATTCTCTTCATTTGTTATTTCTCCAGTATCAGGATTATAATCAAATCGAGTAATTCCTTGTGTAGCTGAGTCAATATAGTAGAAAATATTCCTTTCACGATCCCAATCAAGTCCATTTGAAAGAGTGATCTGACCCTTCACTTTATGAATGTCTAAATTGGTTTCTACTCGATATAAACTGGCATTTCTCCCTGTAAATTCAGAAATAATTTCCTCTTTAAACAACTTAAAGTCATCATTCACTGAGCCTACCCAAAGGTTTCCTCTTACGTCACATTTAGCATCATTAAGAAGTAACTTTTCATTTAATCCATTAGGTTTTAAAAAGGTTTCTAACGTTTCACTTTTTGTATCATATAAGTACAAACCATCTTTCATCGTCACAATCAATTCATCGGTTGAATATTTAACCATTGATGTTACAGGTTCTGGAAATTGATAGATTTTCTCCTCTTTTGTTAGAAGGTTAATTGAAACAATTGTTTTCTTTGCGACATCAACTCGATACATGCAATGTTTATCTTGATCCCAAAATGGCCCTTCACCAAAAACGGTTATCTCTTCTCCTACTACTCTTATTTCCAAACTGATCACCTCTTCAAACTTACTCTATTCAACTCCAACGAGACGCTGTAGTAATCAAAGTGTATGTTAAAGCGCTTTTAAATTAAAGAAGAAAAAACACTCGATTTATTATGATTTTTCATTAATTTTTATTGGATTTTACAAAATCAAAAAAGAGCCCCTGTTTCAGAGACTCTATCCTGAATATATCATCGTTGCTGTTGAACTATAGAAACTTTGTAATTTTATAAAAGGCTAAACTTTGTCATGACTTAACGAAATCACTACACATGTACCTTTTTCGTTTGTTCAATCCCAATATACGGCTCTAAATTCTTCACAATTGCTGAAATCACGCTCGTAGTCACAGCATTCCCCGCTTGTTTGTATAGTTGTGTCGGACTAATACCTGCATCAACAAGCTTGTCGTAATACTCAGCTGGGAACCCCTGCAGCTGTAAACATTCATATGGAGTAAGTTTTCTAATCCGATATTTTGGTGGATGCATATGCTCATTTTCTACAATGATTTTTGTTGTGTCTTGACGAGCAAGAACAGTTGGGGAAATCCCTTGAACGCTATATACCCGACGCTGTCTCTCGTTATCATTATGGAGCTCTTTTGGAATATCAAGCACCTTTTTAATGTCGTTTCCTGATTCTTTTTTATTCAGAAAAATCTCTTCAATCTGATCATGAAGAACTTCCGAGATTTCATTTTTCAAAAAGTAACGTTCTTCAACATCTTTTTGTAAAATATCTGCTAGCTTCACAGAGACACTCTCTTCTATTGGAAAATCAAAATTAAACGAGCGCAGCTGATCATTGTCTAGCTTATCAATGATATTTTGTTTCACCTTCAATAATGTATTATCAACTTGACGTAAATCCCACGGCTCAACATCTATATCTCTCACAGCCACAATATAAATTCGTTCTCTACTTTGCGCTACGTTAAAATACTTTGAATTTAAAATTTTAAAGTCAACTACATATCCTATTTCACTAAGAGCTGAAACAATAGTTGCTAGCGTATTTCCACTATCATGATTAAGCATCCCTTTTACATTTTCAAGGAGGATCACTTTCGGCAGATGACTTGCTGCAATCCGAGCCACCTCAAAAAACAATGTCCCACGCGTATCATCAAATCCACGTCGTTGTCCCGCAACTGAAAACGCCTGACATGGGAATCCAGCAACAAGTAAATCATGCTCTGGTATTTGCCACTCCATGACATCTTTAATATCTGCATGTGGAATATGCTCATAAAGTGCTACGTAGCTTCTCGTAGCAAACTTATCAATCTCTGATGCAAATACGACCTCCACATTCTCTTTCCCATAAGCATCAAAAATTCCCGTCTCAAATCCACCGATACCAGAAAATAACGAACATACTTTAAGCTGACTCATCTGAATTTCCTCTCTATTACTTTCATCTTACACTCTATTTATATAGCATTGTTCTTTCAATTGTAGTACTAGTTTATAATGATTAAAGTGGTGAGTCAACAGTTAGAACGAAGGTATGTTCGTAAAGTTACACGACTCGTCTTCAGCTTATATACCCTCCTGTTCGCACATTCCACATGGATAAAAAAGCTTCAATTTGATCAGAAGCTTTACGACGTACATTCGCCTTTCAACTCTTGCTATACTCACCTCCTCACTTGTATATTAAAGATTAAAAGTACATTGCTTATGTACCTAAACAGACAACAAGGCGTGATTTGTCATGAACTTAATTGAAAAGTTGTATACATTTATTATTCTATCAGCCGTAATAATTGGGATAATTATCGGACAATTTGAACCGATCAAAACATATTCAGAAACCTTTATTGTACCGTTATTAATGGCCATGCTTTACATAACGTTTTTACAAATTCCTATTGAAGAAATAAGGAATTGTTTTAAAAACATAACATTCACATTCAGCACAATTATCATGAATTTTATCTGGACGCCTATCCTTGCGTGGCTTCTGGCAGTATTATTCTTAAGCGAAAACCCTGCATTGTTTATTGGGTTTATAATGTTGATGGTGACTCCGTGTACTGATTGGTACTTAATTTTTACAGGAATAGCGAAGGGCAATGTTGCTTTATCAACAGCTATCTTACCTTTAAATATGCTATTACAAGTGATCCTGCTTCCTATTTATCTACTGATTTTCGGTGGAACGACAGGAGTTATTGAACTTTCATTTTTGATAGAAAGCGTACTGTTGGTGTTAGTCCTCCCATTCGCTTTCGCTATCTTAACAAAAGTTCTTTTGAAAAATAAACAGCAGTTTGCAGAAAATTTAATATCCAAATTAAGTGTACTCCCCATTATTTTTCTTAGTTTTGCAATCGTTGCAATGTTTGCGTCTCAAGGACAAATATTACTTGATAACTTAGATTTGATCTGGAAAATAACAATCCCTATTCTCCTCTTTTTTGTACTGAACTTTGTAATTGGGCGAAAAATCGGTCGGCTTTTTAAATTCTCACAACCTGATAAAGTTAGTTTTAATTTAACCACCTTAGCCAGAAATTCCCCCATCGCTTTAGCTATTGCTATAACGGCATTTCCAGATCAGCCGTTAATTGCTTTAACATTAGTGATTGGTCCGTTATTGAAATTGCCTATTCTGGCTGTTATCAGTCAAGTTTTATTGGTTTTATCTAGAGATAAGACTTCTTAAGATAAAATAATTAAAAAGCAGGCTGTTGAGAAAAAAACTCAACAGCCTGCAGTAAGTGTGTTGCTAACTCGCCCTCTGACCCTTATTCCTATACCATGTTAAGGTAAGCTTACCGATTTACTGTAAAAGTATACTTGTAGTCATCAGCCTTGTGAACGGCTCGTCTCCAACCGGTTAAGATGTTATCACGGGAATACATCGTAGTCTCCACTACGAGGATCGGATCTCCGGTCTTAACGCCTAGTGCCTTCGCATCCTCATCGCTCGCTCTCGTCGCCCAAATCTGGTGTTCACCTCGGGTCAGAGAGGTGCCCAGATCGCGTTCAAGGAGCACGAAGACATTGCCGGCCTCCTCAAGCTCCTTTACGCTCGGTTGGAAACTCTCAGGAACATTCAAATAAGTTTGCGTCCATACGAGTGGTTTCCCCTCGAATAAAATCAGACGAGAGATGTGCAGGACCTCATCGCTCGAATCAAGGCCAAGATGTTGGCACAAATTCTCCATAGGCTGGATCCGGTCAACTTCTAGTACTCGCGAGTCATATTCTAGCCCCTGGGCACGAAAATAATCGATCAACCCACCAAGTTCAAGCCCTGGGGGGCGCACGGGAAGGCCTTTTACAGGGAAGGTACCCTTTGCACGCTCCCTGTACACGTAGCCCTCATCAGCGAGCTCCTTCAGCGCCTGACGAACCGGTGATCGGCTCACATGAAAACGGCGAACGAGCTCCTCCTCCGTACTAAAGGGACGGCCTGTCTCCCCTTCAGCAGACTGTAGTTCCGCAATGAGAATCTCTTTAATCTGACGATAGAGTGGCACCGGAGAGTTTCGATCAATTGTTCTGGTGTCGATATGTCTAGTCATTGTTAGCCTCCAGTGACGCAGGTCTGAAGTGAGGCCACAGTGAAAGCGGTAACAGGCTAACCATCAACCTATCACCACCAGTACCTCCTCCTGTATCCATAATAGTGGTGTCGCGTGTACATATGTTGTGGCCGTACACCCTCGAGATGATGTTTGAATTATTCATAGCTTTTAAATCGCTCCTTCGATTTTGATGCCAACTACTCACTCAAAGAGCGAATTGGCGTTGCTAATTCTCTTCCAACAGGAAACATTATACATTTAACGAACTTTCAATTAGCAAGTCCTATGTTTCTGTGGTTGAGAATACGAATTCGACATCGGCAGTAGATTCGTAAGGCTATGAAATCAGAAGCTGCTCAACCAACTCAGTGTTGGTACCTTCCTCCTTAGTTCTAGCAGGTAATTCCAGGGTGATAGAATGGGCTAGGAAGCAACCCAGTTTCTGGTCCTCAAAAGAGATGTAATGTACTTCCCTTGCCACAAGGAGATCTATCACCTGATAGAGATGGTCTAACTGATCTCACACATATATGCTGCCTCGAAAATGGTACGGGCGATGCCTGACTTCTTTTACTATATTACTACATCGGAAACTTACTATCATTAAATAAATCACTTAATGCTATAATTCCTCGCCTGTTCCCATACTTTCTCTTCGTCGAAGGAGTTAATTAAGTCAAGAAGAGAATAGTCATAGAGCTCTGTTACGAACACGTAATCTATACACACCAGACACAAACACATCAAAACAATATAATATTGTTATTACAATGATATATGCAGGTACCTGCAGAATCATCTTTTTCGCATCTTATCCTCAAGCTTCTTCAAAATGTTCCTTTTCTGGGAACGCTGTATCAGTTTCTGGTGTTGGTTCCTGCCGAGATAATTCTTGATATTTATCTGTTACTGGCTTTCTTCTTGCCTTATAAATTTGTAATGCTTCTAGAATTGAATCAGCTTCACGTATAGCCTCACCCAAAACTCCTGCATCTTGTATAGCACTATTTGCACCTTGTCCTGTATGATGAAGCATTGCATGTGCTGCATCGCCTAATAATGTTATACATTTTGAATGCCAATTATCTATTGAATCTATATCATAAATTGCTCTACACGTGTATTCTTCTACATTTGCTGCTACCTTCTGGATTTTAGGGTCAAAGTTTGTTAAGTGTTTCAAGATGTCTTTTCTATCTACAATTGGCCTCCATGATGGATCTGAAGATTGAAGCGTAACATCAAACGAAACTTGATTTCTATGATGTAACGGTAAAATATATACTTGGACACCACCATCTACGAAAACTTTAAAAGTGTTATCCGGAACTAGTTCAAATGCCTCTTTGTCATTTACAACAGCACGGTAAGCATGCGTACCAGAATAAAGAGGCTTTGTATCACTAAATAACTGCGAACGAACTTTAGAGCGAATCCCATCAGCTCCTATAACCAAATCTGCTTCGATTGAATGACCATTTTCAAAATGAACTTCAGCATAATCTCCATGATCTATAATCGACTCTAACCTGTGACTTAAATGAATGGAGCTAGGTGGTAATTGGTTAACAAAAGTATCAATTAGGTCTGCTCGATGTACTAATCTCGCCCATTTTTCATCTGGATTGTCAGTTAAAAGCGGCCATCTTTCACTTACTAAAACTGTTCCATTCGCTGCTACTACTTCCATAAAGTCACTTTTCGAACTCTTCCTCTCTATCTCTTCATAGATCCCCCAATTCTTGAAAAAATGCACGGTAGGTGGACGCATTCCAATCCCAGCACCAACTTCTTTTATAGCCGGAGCTTGCTCATAAATGTCTGCACGAATCCCTTCATTTTGTAAAGCAACAGCAGTCGCTGCGCCTCCAATGCCTCCCCCAATAATAGCCACTCTTAATTCAGATTTAGATTTCATAATTATTTCCCCCTCATTTTTCATAAAGTAGTTTTAAAAGAACGAAAAATCTAGAATTAGTAACATGCTAGAAGTCTGTCATATTGTAATATCATTATTATTTATAAGTGCAGAAAACGTTTACAAAAACAGACTAAAAAGCAATCCAAATGAAAGTCGACCTCCTTTCAGCTCCTCATAAACTCATCTTAACACAATCTGAATTTTCTGATAAATACTTATTAAGTAGGGTTTTTATATGTTTATTATATAAATACGGTAAAAAGATTAGTAAAAATTGGTTAATTATTCCCTTTGCTTGCTTATGAAGGTCTTTTCTCTACTCTTCTTGAGGCGTTTTGGCCTTCAAAAGGCTTTCCAGTAATGATTATTATTTCTCCATTTAACATATGACAACTCCTTTGCGTCATTATCCCAGTGATCACTTTTAAAAAGTTATGACACAGTAGTGACTTCACTATCAGAATGCACAAAAAAAGTCCCCTGCTTGGGAACAGGAAGACTTTACGTTGCTATTAATAATGAATCAATGCATCCCTTTCCACTCACCTTGGTTTTTGGATGATTTCATTTTTTTAGCTTTTTCTTTATGAGCTCGGTTTGCAGCAGCACTACCCATTTCTTTCGAGAACTCTGAATCTGTTTTGCTTGAGTCAAATCCTTGTTTATTCTTTTGATCTGCATTCGTTTTGCCATTGCGTTTTGCCATAAGTATCACTCCTTTTTTTGTATTATTAGAACTATAAGGAGAAATATACGTTATAAAGTTCGGCGCGTCATTAAGGGCGCTAGGTACATGACTTACTCTATATCACGCTTCTTAAAACCAACAAAGCCTATTACTGTAAAAATGCCTGACACCAAACACATTACAAACAAAGGCAGAAACGTCACTGGTTCAATAGGGGCTTGCGCTACATGCCCAAATGGAGACAACTTCCCTAGCCATTCTGGAAATTGCATTAACCCTCCGAAATAAATAACAATAAAGGAATAGAGCAGATACAGCCAAATGAGCGTATTTTGTCTTGACAAGAATCCGATCAGAAATACAGCAATACTGATCATGACTAATAGTGCAGGATAGTACGCCATAGCTGCACCGTAAATCATCCCAAACTTAAGACCTTCATCCATTACAGCAGCTCCAGCAAACCACAAGCCTATTGCACCGAGTGATAACATAACAAAGCCATTAACAACAGCTATGATGAAATACGAACCCATCACTTGTGTCCGTGAGACAGCTCTTCCTACCAAATGCACGAGCCGATCTTTTTTTTCCTCCACGCGTAGTTTATTCATAGCCATAACTGGTGGAATAGTTGCTAAAATTGCCATAACAACAAGTAACATCGGAATAAATTGCTCTGTCAGTGTAGCACCCTCTGCCGGCTGAAGCATTTGTTCCATCAGTTCGTTTCCTTCAAAAAACGCTTCCATATCTCCTAAAACTGATCCATAAGAAGCACCCATTATAAATAATCCAATCCCCCACGCGATAAAACTAATTCGCTGAAGTCTTAAGGCCAGACCGATTGGACCTTGTAAAAAGAACGAGGCAGATGTTCTTCCTGGTCTTGACGGTAAAAAACCTCTTTCAAGATCGCGAATAGAGTGTAAATAATTTGCCAGAATAACTAAGAAAACAGAAGTTGCTACCATCAAGAAAATAGGTCCCCAATTATTTGAAGTATATGTTTCTGTTTTCGTTACCCACCCTAATGGTGACAGCCAAGAGAGTGTTTCATTGCTAATATCAGTAACTGCCCTGAAGAGATATGCACCAAGTAATATAGCAATTGACCAACCTACCGTCCCTCGTGAACTTTCAGAAAGTTGAGCAAAAACGGCTGTCACTCCAGCAAACACCAAGCCCGTTCCCCCCAAAACAGCACCATAAAGCAGCGATCCATGTAAATCCATGCTTTCAATTCCAAGCGAGTATAATCCAAAGGCTGTAATTAAGGCTAATGCCACATTAGCCAGACAGACAACTAATAAAGAAGCGTTTAAATAAGAAACTCGCCCGACCGGCAAGGAACGAACCAGTTCAATACGGCCATCCTCCTCATCCCCTCTTGTATGACGAGTTACTAGCAAAATACTCATTAGTCCAACTACAACAGCTGTTATCAGCAACATTTGGTGGGCTGTCATCGCACCAACAGTATAATTTACTAAGTCTCCAGGCCCCACCATTGCAATCATCGCTGGATTAGCCATTGTTTCAGCCATCGCATTTCTTTCCAACTCTGTTTCGTATAGTCCAACAAACGAAACTGGAACAATTAATGTAAAAAATGTAAGAGCGATGATCCAGATCGGAATTCGGAACCGGTCAAGCCGAAGAATAAATCGCGAAAGGTTGCCCACTTTTGCCAAATTATTTTGAGCCATCAGTGCACACCTCCCACTCCTACATCCGATGGTTGGCCTTTTCCTTCATAATGGCGCATAAACAAATCTTCCAAAGCAGGAGGAGCACTTTCTAGCTTGACTATTCCAAACTTGCTAATGTATTTAATAATTTCGTCCAAGTCCTCTGTATTCACTTGAAATGACAACCCTTGATCCGTTTCTTCAAGATCATGTATCCCTTTTAATTCTTCAATCTTTACTATAGGCTGTTTTGTCTCGACAAGAATTTGAGTGCGAGTCAAGTGACGAAGCTCTTTTAATGTTCCTGTTTCGATGATCCGACCCTGGCGAATGATAGCGACTTTATCACATAGCTTTTCGACTTCGGAGAGAATATGACTAGAAAGTATCACACTTTTTCCTTTGCTTTTCACTTCCATTACAAATTCTTGGAAAACTCGCTCCATCAATGGATCTAACCCCGACGTCGGTTCATCTAAAATATACAAATCTGCATCAGATGAAAAGGCAGCAATTAGCGCCACTTTTTGTCTATTCCCTTTTGAATATGTCCGACATTTCTTTGAAGGGTCTAAATTAAACTTCTTAATTAATTCATCTCTCCTACTTTTATAATCGGTGCCACGTAATTTCACAAATAGATCAATTACTTCTCCACCCGTTAAATTTGGCCATAAATTAACATCCCCAGGAACATAGGCCACTCGTTTATGAATCTCAACAGCATCTTCCCATGCATCCTTACCGAAAATTTCCACATCCCCCTCACTGGCCTTTAAAATACCGAGAAAAACCCGAATTGCAGTAGATTTCCCAGCTCCATTTGGACCGATAAAGCCAAGCACTTCTCCACTTTCCACTTCTAAATTGACTTGATCTAAAGCCTTAAACTTACCAAACGTTTTCGTAAGGTTTTTCACTTTTAAAACGCTCATCTTTACTCCCCCTCTTTACCTGTAAAAGCTGCGCTTCAGTAATTCAGAATAGCTCTCCCATTCGTCTAAATGCTCTCTTCCCAATTCCTCAAAAGAAGTAAACTTTTTCTTTGCCTCCTCTGCAAATCCAATCATCGTCCAGTTCAAAATTTTAATCGCCTTTTGAATATCAACATCATCTCGAAATTTGGAGTAATCAATATTTTCATAAAGCTTCTCAAAACCTCTATCAAGGGTATGTTTCATACGTTGATCAATATCAGCCTTCACTTCATCTGCTTCCTCATGTGTCGCTGCATTAAAGAAATCAAAAACGTGTGGGAATTTTTTTTGAATATTGAATTTTATTAATCCAATTTCCCCGAGCCTTATAAAAATGTCAGATTGATCGAGATCAATCTCTTCGTAAATTTTCTCTATTATTTCAATCCCATAATCAATTAAAAAAACATATAAATCCTTTTTATTATTAAAATAATTGAATAATGACCCTTTCGAAATTCCTGCCTCTTTTACAATTTCATTTGTTGAGGCTTTCTCAAAACCATTTTTTACAAATTCCTTTAGAGCCACATTGATGATTCGCTCTTGTTTTTCTGTTTTTAAACTTTTGAACTTAGAATTAATGATGCGTATCTCCTTCCTTTAAACAATTGACCACTGTGGTCAATATTAATGTAACAAAAAATGACCAGTCCGGTCAAATGAAAGTTTCAGTATAATTACTTACCTAAAAATCTTATTCCCTTACTTTTCATTGGGATTACGCAAATACGTATAATGTCCGGGACTATATACTTCATGTGTAAATGTGCATCAATGGCGACCGAAGTTATCAGGGAGGCATTATAGCCCCCTTATTATATCGGAAAAGAAGTTTACGAGTTATTGAGTAATTATGCGCTATTGTTAGAAATTAATAACTCTAGTTCTACACGAATTCGCTCCGTACCCTTTCGATAAGCTTTAGATATTTAGCTAGCATCTTTGCACTGTGCTTTCTACCCTTTTTTTTATATCTTCTAATCACCTTTTCATTCCCTTTTGTTGTTTCCAACCAAGGTTTTGGTGACCCGGTAAAATGAATGACTGCAATTGTCTTTTCATCAGGCGAATCAAAGTTTACATTATAACCATGGTTATCAACATAATACTGGATTGACCTATTAAATACGTTATATTTTTGATCCAAGTGAAGATAAGGACAATTGGGCCAGTCTGGATAATGTACGTTTAACAAATCTTGATCCCCAATTTGCTCTTTATATTGTCCGAATGTTTGTATATGTTCAAAGATAGAATCACTTAATCCTAACTGTGGTTTGATCACCATTAAACCGGAATTAATTGAACGCCACCCTTCATGCCCCGGAGAAAGAAGATCTGCCATAACCGCTGACATATGACCTTTCTGAAACAAACAGTCTATATTTTGAACGATCATCATATCACTATCTAAACAGACAATTTTCTCGTATTCTATTTCATCAAATATCAGTAATTTGTTTAATGTTTGGTTCCAATTTTCTTTTCCACGTTTATTATTTCTCTTTTGATACTTTTCTTCCATTTTAAATTCACGTTTTAAACGTTTTGTTTTAATATTTTTCCGTTCCAATGCCTCCTCACATGAACTTGATATATTTTGAGTTAATAAAACTTTAAAATCATATTTAGGGTTTGTCTCAATCAATGATTGATGGAGAGCTAACACGCCTAACAAATAATCATCAGAAACTAAGGTTGTTAAATACGTTTTCAATGATTGCCCCCCTTATATTCGATTGCAGCTTTCAAACTAAGGAGTATGAAATCTGGTGTTATAAGTTATGTCTGAAATGACAGAAAGGAAGGGCAACTTTACTGCTTTAATACAAATTTGATTGGACAAATTCTACTTTCACTATTAAGAATATATAGGAAAAGGTCCGGCATCCCTGCCGAACCTTTTATCATCATTTATTTACTAAACCGAACCTGCTCTTTCCCATTGCCAAACTCAACAAACGTCTCACTCGGCTTCGTTTCAGCAATAACCTTCCCATTACGAATCGAATAACGTACCGGTACTTGACGACGAATCGCATCATACTCATCTTCTGCGCTTAGAACAATCAAATTCGCAGGTTTGCCCTCTTCAATTCCGTACTCATTTTCAAGATGCAATGTTTTGGCACTGTTTTTTGTAATCAAATCAATCGAATTGACGATCTGGTCATACCCTAACAGCTGACACACATGGATTCCCATATGCAATACTTGTAGCATATTCCCTGTTCCGAGAGGGTACCATGGGTCAAAAATATCATCATGTCCAAAGCAGACATTGATGCCAGCCTCTTGTAATTCCTTTACTCGTGTAATTCCTCGGCGTTTCGGGTACGAATCAAAACGGCCTTGGAGATGGATATTTACTAATGGGTTGGCGACAAAGTTAATGTTTGAAAGCTTAAGCAAACGGAATAACTTTGACGTATACGCGTCATTGTATGAATGCATTGCTGTTGTATGGCTTGCTGTTACACGCTCTCCCATTCCAAGCCGATACGCTTCTGCTGCTACGACTTCGACAAAACGCGATTGCTCATCATCAATTTCATCACAGTGAATGTCAATAAGGCGGTCATATTTCTCAGCTAGCGCGAACGCTTTTTTCATCGACTCAACACCATACTCGCGTGTGAATTCAAAATGAGGAATTCCCCCTACAACATCTGCTCCCATACGAAGCGCTTCTTCAAGCAACTCTTCTCCATTTGGATACGATAAGATCCCTTCTTGAGGAAACGCAACTAGTTGCAAATTAACGTTCTCAGACATTTCCTCTTTTACTTCTAACAACGCTTCTAACGCAATTAATGACGGATCCGTAACGTCAACATGCGTACGGACATGTTGGATGCCTTGGGCTATTTGCCACGTTAATGCTTTTTTCGCGCGTGTTTTAACATCTTCTTTCGTTAAAGACTCTTTTCTTTCGGACCAGCGTTGAATGCCTTCAAATAACGTCCCACTTTTATTCCATTCAGGCTCACCTGCTGTCAGAGTCGTATCAAGATGGATATGAGGTTCCACAAATGGAGGAAGGACGAGACTTCCTGCGACATCGAGTGTCTCGCCTTCATATCCTTCAACTTGTTCAGAAATTGTTTCAATTTGATTGTTCTCGATTAAAATTTGCCAAAGACCTTCACGGCCACGTAGTTTCGCATTTTTTACTAACAATTAGCTCACCTTTTTCTGCTCTTTTACTGCTTCTTCTTCTTTACTACGCTTATTTCTGCTGTTCTTAATGTAAGTTAGGATAACATAAGCAAGTGCTGAACCTAGTAGTGCATTTAACGGGGCAATTCCTGGGGCAAATGTCGCAGCTAGTACACCGATTGCCCATGCAGCTAATGCCAACCAGTTTACGGCTTGGATCGCACTTTCTTTTAGTTCTTTCCCACGACGAACGATAAAATAATCTGCTAAGATAATCGCACCGATTGGCGGCAGTGTAGAACCTAGGAATGTTAACCAATCCACAAAGTTATTGTACAGCCACATAGCCAACACCGTACCGACAATCCCGTTAAAGATAACCACTTTATTCTTAGAAATCTTTGTAATATGCGAAAATCCTAATCCCGATGCATACAACGCATTGTCATTCGTCGTCCAAATGTTAAGACCTAGAATAATAATAGCAGGAATGATTAACCCTTGTAAAAACATCACTTCAGAAATATCCGACTCTCCAGTTGCAATTGCTCCGACTGCTCCGAACAGAAACATTAATGAGTTCCCGATGAAGAACGCAATTACTGTTGTGAAAAATCCTGTTTTCTTCGTTTTCGCAAAGCGTGCAAAGTCTGGTGTTAAAGTTCCTGCACTAATAAACGAACCGATACAAATTGTTAATGCTGCAGCCAGCGCCATGCTCTCAGCTGGTTGGTACTCTAAAAGTCCCCCAAAACCTCCAACCGTAGTTGCTGCTTCAAACGTAGATATACTTCCTAAAATCGCTATCGACGGTACCGCTACAATACTTAGTACTGTTAAAGCTTTCATTCCAAGATAAGCAGTCGCTGTCATTAACACACCAGCAATCGCAATTAAAAGATACGTATCAATGCCTGTTACTTTTTGTACAGGGAAAGCAAACATCGCCACCCCAACACCAAACCAACCGATTTGTGTTGCAGCTAACATGAACGATGCAACATACGAACCTTTCTCACCAAACGCGTAACGAGCTAACAAATGTGTCGACAATCCTGTTTTCGCTGCGATATAACCTAATGTTCCCGTATAAAGTCCAAGAATTAAGTTTCCTGCAATAACAATTAAGATAAACTGCGTAAACGTTAACCCTGCACCAAGACTCCCTCCAGACCACATACTTGCTGAGAAAAATGTTAGTCCGAGCATCACAGCGAACATTTTCCAGAATCCTTGTCTCGCAGATTGCGGGACGGGTTGTAGTGCATAATCACGATCGACTTTAGTGTTTGTTTGTTTCATGTTAACTCCTCCAATGTTTTAGGTTCCTGGCACCATGGAGGTTGAAGCTTTCGTTACGATTGGATGTTTTTGCACACAAAAAAGGTTTCTTATCAACCTTTTCTGCTGACAAGAAACCTAGATACGCATAGTTAGATAAGGCTTCAAAAAAGACACACGAATCCCCTATCGTAAACGACCTACCTTGCCAGCCTCACGGGACTGAATTAAAGGTACCAGTTATTAAGTTAAACACATTATCTATTAAGTTTTGTGTTTTGTCAATATAGCGATTGAGGGAAATTACCCGGATTTTGATTTCTTCTATTTCCTAGGGAAGCGCAGAATGTGACAAGGATGTCGAATGAGTTGAGATTTTCGGAGAACTCTTTAGTCTTACTTTTACTATCGTTTAAAAGCCTATCATCTTCCGGATTTAAAGATTGCGAGCATCGCAAACAAACTTACTTGGAATTATATACGCTCCAATGACTTTACAGAGCGTACGTTCCTATATATATATCAGAAAGGAGAGTTGAATTATTTTAACTCTCCTTTCTGTTAGTAGATAACGATAGAAGTTAGTTTTTAAAAATTAGAAGATATATCAAAAAATTTATTTAGCCGTGTACGTTCAAATAATTCTTTTACTTTTTGGTTTAAATTTTTAACAATAACCTCACCACCATTAGTAAATACACGTTTTCTTACTGTAACTAGAACACCTAATCCTGTACTGTCAATATTTTCGACCTCACTAAAGTCAAACGTAAAAAATTTATAACCTTGATCAATATAATTGGTCAATTCTTCTCTCAATTGGGTTGCTTCTTTTGTAAAAACCCCCCCACTTAGTTGTACAAATACATTGTTTTCACGTACATCAATTGATTGAGCCATTTTCATCCCTCCTTTTAAATTTTAAATTTCTCTACCGCTTTTCTTAAAGTTTGAGCTAGTATATTCGTCTCATTTGCCACAGAAGCGACTGATTCCATAGATGTTTTTGTACCATCAGAGGAAGTAGATGTTTCTTGAGCATTTACAGAAGTATTTTCAATACCCGTTGCAAGA
Organism: Halalkalibacter sp. HAAS-P014; assembly: GCF_056619965.1. NCBI lineage: Bacteria > Bacillati > Bacillota > Bacilli > Caryophanales > Bacillaceae > Halalkalibacter > Halalkalibacter sp. HAAS-P014. Next base: position 384,639 of record NZ_JBWQTV010000006.1, read on the forward strand.
CTATCGATTAATTCAATGATTTTTTCAGACGATGCAACTTCCTCGCTAGTAACTTCAGAAATATTCTCAATGTCCGTAACTGTTTTATTAACAGCTTGTAAAATTTCCTCTAATGAATCCCCACACTCGCTTACTATGCAAGAACCTTTATCAACTTGTGACTTGCTTTCTTTAATCGCACAAACTGTATCGCTCGTACTATTAGAGATTTGTGAAATTAATTCTGCTACTTTTGTTGCCCCTTGACTTGATTGTTCAGCTAATTTCTTGACCTCATCTGCGACAACTGCGAAACCTTTTCCAGCCTCACCTGCACGAGCTGCTTCAATCGCTGCATTTAAAGCTAATAAATTCGTTTGTTGTGATATATTAGTTATCATTTCAGTAATGGTTTTAATCTCTTTTGTATACTCATCTAATGTTTGAATAAATTTTTCTGTTTCATCCGTTGATGATTTTATGTTCTTCATACAATTAATGGCTTCTTCAACAGTCTTTTTCCCACGATTTGCTGTTTCATACGTACTTTTAGAATTATTGGCTGAAGAAAATGATTTTTCTTTTGCAATTTGTATTAGGGAAGAAAGTTCTAATAAAGTTGCTGATACTTCTAGCATAGTATCGTTCCCACTTTCGGCATCCTGTGAGGCTGCTTGTGCATTATTCGAAATTATGTTTATAGCATTATGTACTTCATCACTTGAAGCTGCCATATAATCTGAAGATGCAGCAAGTGTTCGCGACGAACTTTCCACTTCCCCAACAAGACTTCTTAAATTTTCAACCATTTCATTTAAACTTTCTGTTAATACTCCGACTTCGTCCTTAGAATTAACAGGCAACGGTTTTCCCGTTAAGATTCCATTTGCTACATCCTCCAAACGGCTAGCAGCTCTAGAAATAGGATTAACGATCATATTAGACATAATTAAGGCCACTATAACGGCAATAAGAATAGCAACAATAGTAATTATGATAAAAGTCCATTGTAAGATTTGACCGTTCTCTATCAACTCTTTTTCTAGTTCTACAATTTTGGCATCTTGCAAATCAAATATTATTTGCCACGCTTGGATTGCTTCAATGGCATAAACCGTACAAAATTCCTCCATAATATCAATGGTTTGTTCAAATGAAGGTCTTTTAAAGGTATGAGAATATTGCCCCGTGTTGCCATTCCCATATGCTCCATCATGATCATCAAAAGTAGGAACCACTTCATCTGTAATTAACTTTCTCCACCTTGCTGTTTTTTCATCAGCTACAGCAATCGCCTCAGCATATTCAGGATCGCTACCTAATGTCTCGAGTAACATCTCTTGTGTGGCGATCGAATACTCTGTGAGTTCTTCGAATTCTTTAACCAGTTCAGCGTCTCCATATAATATATATCCACGTGCTGTTACAACACGGTAGGTTACATTATGTTTCATCTCTTCGGCAGCTTTGAGTAATTCATATTCCTCTTCCACCATTTGTCTAACATCGTTTGTATAGTTCGAAATACCCCAAAAACCAAATATACCCATAATTAAAACAGTTAGCAAAACTAAGCCAAATCCACCTAGTATTTTCAGTTTTAAACTTTTCAAACCCTCGACTCCTCTCATTGGTTTTATAGAATTAATATTTACTCTTTTAAATCAATGTCTTTCTCTTAATGCAAATCTTTATTCCTTCACAAACAGTAGTAATTACCAATACCCTTTATTCTCTATATCCCCAAAACAAAAAAGCCTACCAAAAAAGAATGGTAGACTAAAGGCTTAATGTTGAATATTACGATTATTACTTAAAGTTACGTCCAGCCAAATATCAGCCAAAAGCTAAGCCTTAATAAAGCCACACTTTGGTCCTGTGAAATTTGTGGTAATTGGCCATCACTATTAAGTTAAATTATAACAACATAACCTCTTACATGTATTCCATCTTTTCGGGAACCCGGCTACCATAGAATAAATTCTTTAGGCCCGTAGCTTTGCGTCCCCAGCTTTCGCTAGGTTTGCCATTATCGAAGGTTGGTATTAATATGAGTTATTAGATTTCAATTTACTTTAATATCAAACTTGGACTTTAGCCCCCCTTTCTATTCACCGAATCTCAGTTCAAATTACAAAAGTACTATATATAATAATAGTTTTATTTCGACAAAAAATGAAGTGATTTTAATAAATTAGTTAAAATATGATAGAAACTAAAGGTGAACTTTCACATTACCACTTTAAAAAAACTGCTCTTAACTCATGCGACATATCGACAAAAAATATCTCGTTTCGATCCAAAAACCCCACTATCATCAGTAAATAGTGGGGTTAAAGTCTAACTTCTTACGCTTTATTTGAAGACCCAAACTCGCGCATCTTGCCTTTTACTGTTTCTTTAATTGCATCTCGTGCCGGTCCTAAAAACTTACGTGGATCGTATACGTTTGGATTTTCCTCTAGCACTTCACGGATGGCCTTTGTAGAAGAAATTTGATTTTCTGTGTTTACATTAATTTTTGCTGTTCCAAGTGAGATTGCCTTTTGAATATCTTTTGTTGGGATACCTGTTCCTCCATGTAATACAAGTGGAATCCCAGTTAAATCCATAACCTCTTTCATACGATCAAAACCAAGGTTCGGCTCACCTTTATATGGTCCGTGTACAGATCCTAGTGCCGGTGCGAAGCAATCTACATTTGTTTCACATACTAATTGATCACACTCTGCTGGTATTGCATATGCGGCATCGGCATCATCAACAATTAAGTCATCCTCTTGTCCACCGATACGGCCTAATTCCGCTTCAACTGATACTCCATGAATATGAGCAAGCTCTACGACTTTCTTCGTTAACGCAATGTTCTCTTCAAGTGGATGATGTGAACCATCAATCATGACAGATGTAAAGCCGGCTTGAATCGCTTCAGCACACTTTTCAAAGCTTGAACCGTGATCTAAATGAATGGCCACAGGAACTGTTACACTGTATGACTTCATCAAAGCTTTCACCATGTCGACAACTACATTAAATCCACCCATGTAACGAGCAGCACCTTCAGAAACCCCACAAATCAATGGTGACTTTTCTTCTTCTGCTGCTTGTAAAATAGCTTGTGTATATTCTAGATTATTTAAATTAAATTGTCCTACTGCATATCCTTCTTCTTTAGCTTTGTTTAACATCTCTTTCATTGATACTAATGGCATATATACCATTCCCTTCTTATAATGTAATTTTTTTATTATAATTTAGTAGATAAACTCAACCCAAAGGTCGAAATCCGTCCCAGACGGTCATTTTTTGTCCCTTTGAGGCAAATCAAATAGAAAGACGTAGTGCTAATGAATGTAGCGAGTTATCAACATTATGCTTTGCGTTAAATACATCTTGTAGTGGCACTGCTAACATTTGATTGTTTTGAATTGCTACCATCTCGCCTTTATTACCTGCTAATAACATCGATACAGCCTCAGCTCCCATACGGCTGCCTAACAAACGGTCAAACGCTGTTGGCGATCCACCCCGTTGAACATGACCCAGTACAGTTACTCTAGTATCAAATCCTGTTCTTTCACTAATCATCTTTCCTATTTCTGAACCACTAGCTACACCTTCTGCAACAATGATAATGCTATGCTTTTTGCCACGATTATGCCCATGAACTAAACGATTAACTACTTCATCAATGTTATATGACTCTTCTGGTATAATAATTGATTCAGCACCACCTGCTAACCCTGACATTAAAGCAATATCACCAGCATCCCTTCCCATTACCTCTATCACGTAAGTTCGTTCGTGAGAAGTTGCCGTATCTCTAATTTTGTCAATACTGTCAATAACAGTATTTAAAGCCGTGTCAAACCCCACCGTATAGTCCGTAAAAGGAATGTCATTGTCAATCGTGCCTGGAACTCCAATGGTCGGAATGCCCAATTGCGATAATTTTTGTGCGCCGCGAAAAGAACCATCACCACCAATTACAACTAAACCATCAATGTAATGTGCCTTAATTTGATCTACAGCCCTCATTCGCCCTTCAGCCGTTTTAAAGTCTTCACACCGAGCACTATATAAAGCAGTTCCCCCACGATGAATAATATCACCGACACTACCGAGGTCCATCGGAACAAAATCACCCTCTATTAAACCTTGATATCCAGATCGTACTCCTACAACAGATAAACCGTGAAAAATACCACTACGAACAACCGCTCTAATTGCTGCATTCATTCCTGGTGCATCTCCACCACTTGTTAAAACTGCTATCTTCTTCATTTTCTCCCTCCTTTTGGTCACGTTTGAACCTGTCTATATTAAAAGTGCTTAGTTGGAGAGTAAGACCTAATTAAATTTAACTGTTAACTTTAAGGTTGATTAGTTCAGTTTCACCTTTAGTTACATCAACCAATTCTGTATTCTTTTGGAGTGAGTCGATTATCTCTCCATTAGTAAGGACAATCGGTGTAATGGTACTTGCAGCTTTTTCCTCGATCAGCTTTAAATCAAAGCTAACCAGCAGTTGGCCGGATTTCACTTTGTCTCCTTGCTTTACATGAACTTCAAAACCATCCCCATTCATGCCTACTGTTTCTAACCCAATATGTACTAGAATTTCGATGCCAGTAGCACCAAGAATTCCTATCGCATGTTTTGTTGGAAAAACTTGAACAATCTCTCCATCGACTGGTGATACTATTTTTCCTTCAGCAGGATCGATCGCAAACCCATCCCCCATCATCTTTTGTGAGAATGTCGGGTCTGGTACATCCTCAATTTTAACCAACTTCCCAGTTGCTGGAGCTACAATCGTTTCTTCTGTCTTTTTTCTGCTTTTACCAAATAATTTACTCAACACCCTTATAACCTCCTATCCCTAGTTACCTATTAAATTCTCAGCCATTAGCATTTCACTTTCATTTCAACCTAAAGCTTCAATTGCTCTTTGCTCAGATGTCTCAAGCAATTAGAATGCGTTTTCAGAATCAACCTATGATATATGGTCACACCCCTAACAGGATCAGAAAGTTAGCATTACCGAGCCTTTAAATAAAAAGTCTATGAACAATAATGAATAAAAAAAGACCTAAAAGGTATAAAAAGGGATATAGTTATCCCAATTACACATTTTAGGTCTTGCCTGCACTTAAACAGTTACAATCCTGCTTTATTCATAATTGTTGGTTTTATTTTATTTCAAGCACCTCGTAAAGTCAAGACAAAATAATTGGCCCTTGATTCAAGTTGCATATATAAAGCATTTAAGCAAACGATTTTAGATTATTGTGGCTTTAAAATAATCGTATAATTACCTTTGCTTCTTCCTGAACCATTGCTTATTGAATAGTCTGTATAAATTTCAGAAGTTAATTCTCCATTTTTAAATATAAAATCAATACAGTAAGGATTCTCGAACCACCCTTTTCCGGTAAATAAACTTGCTTTTAAATCTGAATTGTTTTCTATGATTTCCTTCACAATTACCTTAGCTTTCTTGCTAATATCGTTCAGAAATCCTTTATCTGATATTCCATTGCCATTGATTCGATACTTTTCAAAAAAGTACAGTTTTAAATCTTCTTCTTTCACTTTTAAATCTTCTAGTATTTTTTTATTTATTTGTTGCTTGTCTTCTCTTGTATATACAAGCAAAGCTGCTATAATAAATTGTATTCCGTCTATATAGTTTTCAAATGCCTTTTTAAAAGTAGCTTGTGTTAACTTCACTATCGTATATTTTTTTGAATCTGCTCTTTTAACCGATATCCCAGATCCTTTAATTATTTCATAATCTTTAATTTGTTCCAACGCTTGTTCTGTTATTTGGTATTCATTTTGTAATAAAAATTCTTTACTGAGATTTGCTTTTATAACAAAATTATCACTTTTACATTTGACCTTTTTACCACTGAGGTTTGATTTCTTATTTTCATCAATTTTCACTGTATAGTAGTTTTCTTTATCGTTATCTAAATTGCATTTCTCAGAAAGAACCTTCCAAAATTTGTGTTTCTTGTTTCTGTTCATAAATCTTGATAAATTAAATTCTTCTTTGTCCCCTTCAAATGTTCCGATATTACTTGCCTTCATCATCATTAATTTTTCAAAATCGTCTACCATTGAACTATACTTAAATTGTATTTGCCCTCTTTTGTGTTCAGTTTTTCCCTCTAAGCTTACATTCCAAGCTTGTACAGTCAATTTCCCGACACTTAGAGTTGGCACATTTGTAGTATTTTGGGATTTAGGATTTTGAATGTTAAATGCTAAAATTTCTTCTTTTGAAATCCATACCCCATTTAATGGATTTCCATGGTAAACATAATCAACTTTACTCTCGTTCTTTCCTTGAAATATAGCCCTATTTAAGATAGCAGCTGCATTTTTATCTAAAAACTTTTGTAATCGCTCTCTTTTTTGTGGATAAAGTTTTTTGAAATCTTTACCACCAAATCTACCAATAATGGTTCCGTCTTCACCTTTTACAATGGGTGCTTTCCCGTCCGTTGACCCATCTGCCCAAATAAAAAACCTGAAACAATCTTTTATTTCATCGGTTACTTCTTCAATTGGTTGATTGCTTAGCCATTCAATAAATTCTTCAATTTTCTCTTGATGTACACTATTGCCAGTTCCCATTTTTACACTAATTCCAAATTCTTTTCCTGCTAACGTAATATAAAAATCTTGTTTCAACTTATTACTAGACTCTACTCTCGCCTCTAAAACTATATCGTCTGACATTGCTAATTCATTATCTGCGCATATACCTTTAATAAATTTTTTTAGATTTGAATTTAGCTCTTTGACCTTCCGTCCATGCAAAGCGTGCACGATTAAACCCTCGTTATTAAATCCATGAGAGTTTGAACCTATTATTCTTTTGTTCATTTAACTCCCCCCTTATTCTATTCTAGCCCTCACAATAAAAACCATAAACTTATGTTACTTTTTTTCTTTTAGATCTATTATTTCGAGGAAGATGAAAAGTAAAAGCCATCGGAACGTCCAATCTGTCTACTCCAACCCTATTTCCATCACGATGGCCTACTTCGCTTCTTTTCTTTATCACTATAACATGACCCCATGTGGCCTATTGCTTTAGGCTTGTGTCCATCTTTTTCTCCACTTCGCTATCTCTTCCTCTTCTATCTGTTTTTCCAGTGTATCATCCCAACGTTCGAGCCATGTGTTCCAGACACGCACGTAGAAGATGTCTTGGTCTTTGTTGTGCAAACGAAATTCAAGACACGGAATCTTTTCGATACTCAATTGTTCAAAACTTTCTACGTCAGCCACTACCGTTTGAAAACCGTCATCATCGAGCCCCTTTTTCTGTTCAGAGAGAACGTGCAAGATTCGCTCCTTATTAATATCGTCCTTAGTTTCTGCATAACGGTAAAGTTTTTCCTCATCATCTATTTCAAGTACAGGCCCCGTCACCTCCGGCCAAAATTCACCATGAACGGGACTGTAATAAAGCTCTGTTGATTCTTCGTCCATTTCTTCTTCAACGATTCCCGTCTGCAGCTGTTCATGCCCTTTGGGTGTAAGTCTGTAAATCGCTCTTTCCAAGCGAATCAAACCTGTTCGCTGCATTTTTTCAATTAAATCTGTTATGAATAATTCCTCTACTAATAGCATTTCCGATAAGTTGGCTGCTCGCCGGATATCAGCTTCCTCAAAAGCGAGCAGCATCATTTTCATAAGGATATCCATTTTCGAACGCTTTACTCTTTTATATGTTGCATCAATTCTCTCAACTGGCACATACCACACCGCCGACTCTTTGATTTCGACGGCCCGATTCTCTAGCAAACTAGCACGTAACCACTTCATTTCCTTATCCATGCTCATCTCACCTCTTCAAGCGTGCGCAGTCCATTTTGCGATTTGACAGCTTCTAATACGTGCCTATACATTTTTCTAGTATTTACATGTTTTGCACGCTCGGTAAACATCGTTGTACTGCCGATTAAAACGAGCAGCTCTCTTGCTCTTGAAAGGGCAACATTGAGCCGACGATAGTCTTTTGCAAAGCCGATGTCATCCTTATTCTGATTATGGTTACGGACCATGCTTAGCAAAATAACATCCATTTCCATTCCTTGGAACCTGTCTACTGTCCCAGTACGTATCATCAGGTGGTTCAAACGCAATTCCTGTTGAATTAAACGATCAATCCGTTTTACTTGTTCTCCGTAAAAACTAATGACACCAATGCTTTTCTTCTCATTAGCCTTCATTCTTCCAGCTTTTTTCGCTTCTGCAGTTGCTTGATCCAATTCTATCAGCAACTCCTCAATTCTCTTCAATTCAGCCGAATTAAAGAGACTTTTTCCACCTTTCATTCTTTCTTCAAAGAATGCCGGCTCGTTTGGAATATCTAGCCATAATAGATGATTGTCTCGCTTTATAGAAGATGATTCGAGCAAATGATCGCGATCTGAATCGGAATCTGGTAAGCCACATTGGAGTCGTTCGTTTTCCTCATTATAAAATGGCGAAATGGTTTTCATTATATTTTCATGCATTCGGTACTGAATAGCGAGCATTGTTTTATTGCTATTTGGCAAGTTCTTAAACAATCGCTCAAAAAGCGACTCATGTAATAACTTTTTCAATTCGACTTTGCCTTCAAAATCGTCACTTTCGCCAGCCATCTCCTCTAATGTTTCTTCTAGTGTATCGTTACCTAATAGAGGCGGTAGTTGGTGATGGTCTCCTACTAAAATAACCTTTTTCCCTTTTAGCATCGGCAAAAGAAGCTCCGGTGGGGTTGCTTTTGACACTTCATCGATGATTACAACATCAAAAACAGGGAAGCTATCGATAAAATCTTTCCTCGCAGATGCAACACATGTCGTTCCGATAACGTTAGCATGCTTCACATACAGCTTCCGGATTTCATCGAGGTCGTGGTCGTTTGCTTCTTCCAACAAGGAAAGCCACTTCCCTTGTATCGACTGAAAAAGAGGAAGTTTCTCTTTTTCCTGTTCTAATGACCCTCTTGTAAAAGAGAGGCTCGCCATTTGCTTTAATACTTGTTCATGCTCCTCCTCCGGTGTGGCAGACACTGCTTTCTTTAACGGGATTAGTTCTTCTTCCTTCTCCTTGATCATCTTCTGCCAATGGGTCAAGTTCGCTTCAATTTGTGCGGATTTTTGCTCCTCTTCCTGTACTAGCACCGTTTCTTTTTCGCGCTTAGAGCTATTCATATCAAACCGTTCTTTCACTTGTTCATATTGCTTTTTCTTATTATTTAATTCGTCTGCTTTTGTTTCTGTTTGATAGAGCAATTCTTTGGCGTTCGCTATTAGTTCAGTGGTCGCTGTCATTTGCTCATGCTTATTTTGAAGAGAATGAAGCGATGTCTTTTCTTCGTCCATCTCCCGTTGCCACTTTTGATAGAGTACTTTATTTTCCATTTGCTTATGTTGAAGTTGTCCGACTATTTCCTGCTTTAGCATCCGAAAAGCATCCAGTGCCATTTTTTTATACGTATCATATGGCTTAAGGCGAGTTGCCTTTTTCCTTACAAATTGTCTCCTACTATATAAACCTTCCAGGTCTGTCACAAGCATTTTCGGAAAAATAGTCTTGCCTTTCAATTTGCTTCTCAGTTCGTCAAGAAATTGATCGATCTCCACAGCAGTATATTCCACTGATCTGTTCAACGCACGTTGCTTAATCTCGTCAATCGAAATGCGTTGTCGTTGCAGCAGCTGTTCCAAATATGAGATTGCACCGTTTAATTTCTCGTTATATTCTTTTAATTTTTCGAACTGATTTATTTCTGTACGGATTTCCTTTAGTTCCTCTAATAACTCTTGGACTTTAACTGGTCGTTCTAAGTTTTGTTCTAGGATAATCCATTTCAAGCCATCTACTTGTTTTACGTCTGTTACTTTGGTGATCAGAGCATCCATTTGCTGCGTTTCCTTGGACCACTTTTCCCATTCAGCTTCCACTCGCTTGACCGATTGTGATTTTTCAACTATCTCATCTTCTAGCTCCTGACACGCGATGCTATGCTGCAATTGCACAATCACTTGTTGATTGGCTTCAATTTCTTTTTGAATCTCGACATCACTTGGCTCATTACGAAGAAAGCTATCATCTTTTTCAATCGCTTCGTTCAACAAACGAATAGACTGACGTGCCTCCTCATGGCGTTTGCGAACGGATTGCAGCTCCACTTTGGCCTCATCCACGTGCTTTTGTTGCTCTTTAATACTGGCCTCGATTTCATTAAACTGTTCCTTCGCTTTCTTTTTCTCTTCGATCTCAGCTTCTAACCGGGCAAGCTCCGGCTCTACTTGCTCTATCTTCCGTTCATTTTCTTTCCATTCTATTTCGATTTCAATATTTCGTTTTTGCCTTGCTTCATATTGAGTGGAGATTTCTTGTAACGTATGGTCTTTCCAATACTGACCGACATTTTCTTCAATGAACTTTTTACCTTCTTCTTCAATGCTTTCTGTGCGCCCGACCCGAAGGATACGAATGTCTTTATTCGCTAACAATCGTCCAAGAGCATTGTCGACCGCCAAATTCGACTGCGATGCAACAAGTGTGCGTAACCCAGCCCTCGCATTTTGCAAGCAAATCTCAGATATCACTGTTGTTTTCCCTGTTCCAGGGGGCCCTTGAATAACATACAAGTCTTCTGCAGACATAGCACCTGTAACGGCTTTTCTCTGGAACTCGTTTAAACGGTTATGAAACTGCAACGAGGCTACCTTTTTCGGTGTTCGAACCGGTGGCTTGTTTTCAAACAAAAGTTGCTCAAGCTCCGAATTGGCCGCTAAGCCATTTTCTAAATGCTTAAATCCTTGACGCAGTCTTTTCACTTGGCTTAATGCAGCAAAGTTACTAAAGGTTACTTCTTTTTGCTTCAGGTTAAGCTGGTTCTGTCTAGCCCGTTCCCCCATATGTTTATTAAGTTCAACCTCTATCTTACGGGTGGCTCGATTGGCTTTAAGCACCTTTCCAACATCTTGGTCCAGCCCTTTTAATTTGACACTCAAATCTTTGAGTGACTTCCACTCCTTATCATCAAACTCGCAGTCACGAATCGTCATACGCGTGAAATCATCATTGAATGTAACACCAGAATAACCGGAAGTCATATCCGGAATATCTGCAGAACGTTCCTGAATTTTCAAGTACCCTTCCCAGCTCGCGATCCGTTTTTTTACATACATTGAACTTTCTTGCGCAACGGGCATTTCATGAATTAATTGCAACAAATCAATCGGAACCATTACGCCCGGCTGTACGTTCAAATCTATCGCTAAATCGACCGGACGACGCCAGTTTGTTTGTACGGATGAACCAGCCTTTTTTGTCGTTACATTCGTTGCAATAAATCGGTCCTTCTCAACCACACAATGCAAAATGATGACAATTCCATCGTACGTGTCGGCCATCCGTCTATTTACCTCATTATCAAAGTACAATGCCGTTGAAAGAGGTCGTTCCTCTGTCTGTGGATACTTTTCTATATAAACACGGAATGATTTCTCCAACGAAAAAAACGAACGCTCATCAAGCTTGAGCACTCGCATCTTTTCCTTTGCCTTATTCGTCAAAGTTATCGGACAACGATAGTTTTTTATCTGTTTCTTCATCACAGTCCACCTACTTGCTCATTCAGCACCAAAAATAGTTTTGAATGGTTTTCGTCCAAACTGAATTATAGCATATGAGAGGAGTGAGAGGTCATAAGGAAATTGAATGATTTATTGGTAATTTCTCAGATGTCTCTTTTATAATAAAGCTTTAAAAGAAAACATATTGGAAATCACAAAATAAAGTGACTATCCGTTTTACAGAATAAATATTTCGTATGGTTTGGTCACCAACTTTTTGAAAGGCTGACTCGCATACTTTGTTGTTTTTGGGCTTGCGTGTATTCACATGTTCGTTCCATTTCGCTCCAGTCACTCGCTTTCCGTAGAGCTAGGCCTAGGACTCCGGCTATTTTTAAAGGGGGGTTTTCTCTATGACGGCTTCTTTTTCCTCTTCTTGTTGTTTTAGGGCTCCAGTCACTCTCTCTGACGGCTTCTTTTTCCCCTTCTTCTTGTTTCAGGGTTCCAGTCACTCTCTCTGACGGCTTCTTTTTCCCCTTCTTCTTGTTTCAGGGTTCCAGTCTCTCCCTCTGACGGCTTCTTTTTCCCCTTCTTCTTGTTTCATGGGTCCAGTCAATCCCTCTGACGGCTTCTTTTTCCCCTTCTTCTTGTTTCATGGATCCAGTCACTCTCTCTGACGGCTTCTTTTTCCCCTTCTTCTTGTTTCATGGGTCCAGTCACTCGCTTTCCGTAGGGAGGTGCCGAGCCTCCTCGGCTTTGGGGTCTCGCCCCTACCTCTAAATCCCACAGGAGTCGAGTGACTTCCACTTCATTTCACTACGAGTATCTAATAGCAACAATCTTTACGAAAGCAGCTTATTGAAATGATCTTATACATTTTTCACCATACTTGGTGATGAATCTTTTTTTTGAATAGTCGCCTTTTTACCATGCGCAATATAATAAACTCCAATACAGACGATAATCCAGATCGATACGATTAGGTATACTTCTCGTAAACTCATAAAGCCGATAAAAACTCCTATTAAATAGGGGCCCACCCCATTGGCTAAATCAACGAATATAAAAAAGGTTGACGCCGCTAATCCTTTACGGTTCGATGGAGATTGCTGGATCGCAATTGCTTGAAAATTTGATACTAAGGTGCCGTAGCCAATCCCAATCATCCCACCGGCAACAAGAAGAAGAAATCCATTATGCGCTTGACTTAAAACAACAAATCCAATGGCTAAGCAAATGAATAACGGATAAGTCACGTGGTTTTCTCCATACTTGTCAAACCATACTCCGGTAAATGGTCGTGTTACAAGTAATGCTGTGGCATAGATGATAAAGAAGAAACTTGAAACTTCTACTAAATTGATTTCTTTTGCATAAAGGGATAAATAAGATAACAAGCTGGTATAGGCAAGTGTTACAGTAAAGATTCCTATGGAAATAGGAAGAGCTTTCGGTTCAATAAAATGTCTCAATTTAATACCGGCTGTGTGTTTTGATCCTGCTTCTGAGGGACTAGTTTCTGGTGTTTTTAAAAATAAGGTTGCAATTAAATCAATGATCGCGATGATGCTTGCAATGAAAAACAACATTTGAAAGCTTCCATGAGCACTAATAAAGAGCCCAATAAATGGACCGATTGCCATAGCTAAGTTCATGCTTGTAACATAATAGCCAGTCCCTTCACCACGGCGTTCATCGGGTATCAAATCGGCAGCAATCGCCCCTGCAATTGTTGTAATCACCCCAAAAGTAAAACCGTGAATAAAACGAATTGTCATTAGCATGGCCAAACTGTCCACTACCATATGAAGAATCATGGCACTAACGAAGATGACCAGAGCAGCAATCAAGGAACGTTTACGTCCAAAGTGATCCATATATTTGCCTGTAACAATCCTTGCTAATAATGATGAAAGAACGAAAATCCCTGTAACTAATCCAGCGATACTTTGGCTGGTCTGAAACTGTGTCATCACATATATCGCAATTGTCACCATTAAAATGTAGAAAACGATATGAGTAAAGAAATTGGTTAAAAAGATAATAATGAAATCTTTTGTCCACAGTTTCGGTCGATTCATTTTTTCACCACTTTCAATTAGAACGTTTCAAGTAATTTTAAACCCTCCAGTTACTGGATAGTCAAACGCCCTGAAACACTATTATAATCGTTCAGAAAATAGTAAAGTTCACTTAAAAAAATGGATCCAAAATGACTTCGACCATTCTAAATCCTATATGGCCGAACAAATTGTTAAAATCGCTACGTTCTATACGAAGAAGGTATCTATTAAAAAGTAGAGAAGTGCACTGAATTCTGAATAAGGTAGTTCTTTAGGGATAGATGCCTGTTTTTATCCGGATGACAAAGTAAGTGCCTCACTTGTAGCATTCAACAAGTGAGGCATTATAGATGAAAAGCTTCATTTTAATTTGCTATTAGCCACTACCTAACAAAAACCCCCTGATCAGTTTTTACGTTACACTCACAACCACCGTATCTATCTTTCGCTACTGTTCATTAACCTAATTAATTTACCTTCCCCTTATTTAAAAAGGTCTTCAATTCTTTTTTTCTCTTTTTTGATACAAGTATATAAAGGATATCGCCAGGCTTTATCATTGTATCTCCATGTGGTGTTACTAAATCTCCTGCGCGAATAATCGCACTAATTAGAACATCTTTAGGGAAGTTAATATCCTTTAATGCTTCTCCTGATATAGTAGCATGTTCGTTCACCATAAACTCGATAATTTCAGCATTAGCTTTGCCGATCGAAACGAGCTCTAAAGAATGAGGAGCCTCTACTTTGTTTGGACCATTTAATCCTAATTTTTCAGCAATAATAGAAATCGTTGAACCTTGAATTAATGCTGATGTCAAGACTACGAAAAACACGACATTAAAGAACAATTGACTATTTTCAAGCCCCATTGTCATCGGAAACGTTGCAAGGACGATCGGAACCGCTCCTTTTAACCCAGCCCAAGACAAAAATACTTTTTCTTTGATGTCGTATCCCATACTAATAGTAGAGAGGAAAACAGCAATAGGACGTGCAACAAAAATTAAAATAATAGAAAGCAAGAAACCTTTTATTATAATATCAAGTGATAACAATTGTGCAGGAAATACTAATAAACCAAGAATTATAAACATGAGTATTTGCATCATCCATGCAAAACCTTCATTAAATCTAAATATTGAATGTCGATACGTTAAATCTCGATTACCAATGACAAGTGCAGCTATATAAACAGCTAGTAAACCACTGGCCCCGATCAAATCAGTCAGGCTATATGCGATTAATGCAAAGGCAAGAGCAAAGATAGGATAAAGACCACTCGAATCTAAATTGATTTTATTTATCGCATAGCTAGCAAAACGCCCTAATAGATACCCCATTAGTAAGCCAATACCCATTTGCCAAATAAATGAACCTATAAGTAAATAATAGGCCGGTTGCTCAATGGTCATCAATTGAATGATTGATAATGTTAAAAACACTGCCATCGGGTCATTAGTTCCTGACTCCGCTTCAAGAGTTGAACTAAGTTTGTTCTTTATATTCTGTCCTTTTAATACCGCGAAAATGGCTGCTGCATCAGTAGATCCAACAATTGCACCAAATAAAAATCCTTCTAACCAAGTAACCCCAAAGATAAGCTTCGCTGCTACAGCAACGACAATAGTCGTTAATAAAACCCCTAATGTGGCTAATGATAAGGAAGGAACTGCTACTGCTTTCACAGATGACCACTTTGTTTGTAAACCACCTTCAAAAAGAATAATAACTAAGGCAAAAATACCAATCAATTGTGCCAGTTTAGGATTATCAAAGTAAATAAAGCCTAATCCGTCACTTCCCATAACCATTCCTACCAGTAAGAATAATACTAGGGCTGGAACCCCCAAACGAGTTGAGAACTTTGTAGTTATCACACCTATAATCAATAGCAAAGCTGCAAGTAAAATAAAATAATCTATGTTTATTTGTTCTAGCACTTTTTCTGTTCTCCCTCCCAAAACTAACCTTTATAAATTCACATCAATTTTCACATTAAAAACCTCATCTTTTTTTACTCCGATATATTTTAGTGTTTCAGTACGAGTTGCATGATTGAATAACGTTTGTAATAAAGAAACGGCTATGCCTTTTTGATAGGCATGATAGCCAAATGTTTTTCTAAGTGTATGTGTACCTATTTTTTCTGTCATACCCACTTCTCTCGCGACATTATTAATAATTCGATAAGCTTGCTGTCGAGTAATCGGCTCCTTATTTTTCTTAGATTTAAAAAGATAATCTTCATCATTCAGTTCTGCCTCTAGAATATACTCATGTATAGCGCTTTGTACCTTTTTATTAATATAAAAGTACTTAATATCACTGCATCTCTCTTCCTTCAATAGATAAAACTCTTTTACACTTTGACCTTCAAAAACATCTTTCACCTTAATTTTCAACAAATGACTTACAAGGATTCCTGTGTTGATCCCAAAAACAAAAAGTAAGTAATCTCTTCGGGACCTCGTCTTAAGAACAGCTTTTATATCATCAATCAGTTTAATGTCTTTAATCGGCTCTACGTATTCCATATTCCACCTCAACATAGTTACATAATTATAATTTTAACATACATTATGTAACATTACTTGTGATTTGACTTGTGATTTGTATATAATGAGTTTTGTTTAACAAAGAAAAAAGTGCGCCAAAAGGTATTCCTGTAAAATTATTTTTATAAGCGTTAAACGCAAATAAAGCTACTGTATACCCGGTAGCTTTTGATTAAGATGAGATTTCTAGAAGGCTCTGTAACCTAGTGATTTCATAACAATATACCGTATGAGTGCCTGTAGCTTTAGATTTTAACTACCTTTGCAGTCTTGTCCTCTTCAGTTGCCTCCTATTTGATTTCTATTCGCCGACCGGCGTTTTGCCTCTAGCTTCCCTTCAGATTCTAGGCGCACAAAAACCGGGTGGCAATTCCACCACCCGACTCTTCTTCTACTCGATCATTCCAACAATCTTTAGCGTCTTTTCATCATCATAGAATCCATCTGTCAAAAGTTGCTGGTATTCTTCAGGAGATCCATAGTACGGGTCTACGTTGACCTTTTTAAACTCTTCGATAACTTCTGGATCTTCTAATACTTGTTTAAAGGCATCGTGCAAAATTTGGAATTCCGCATCTGGTATATCTATTGGTGCAATCAACCCAGAGGCGCGGTTTTCCACAATATCAATTCCTTTGTCTTGTAACATTGGAGCATCTGTTACTTGTCTTCCTGAACTTGTAAAGATTGGGTGAATATCACCTGATTCCACTTGTCCTTTTACAGCTGCTGGAATCGCAAACATTCCTTCGATATGGCCACCAAGTAGTGCTGTTGTCGCCTCAGCAAAGCCATCATACGGAACAACCGTCATCTCAATATCCGCTTCATGATTTAAACGCTCTAGTACATTTCTAGCTCCGGCAACCGTTCCGACACGAAATTTCCCAGGGTTCTCTTCAACATACTCCAACCATGCATCATAATCTTGCCAATCTGTATCAGATCTCACATATAAATGCCCATCACTTTGGTTGACCCTCATTATTGTTCGAAAGCTGTCGTGAGTAAAAGGCGTATTGCCGAAGTGTGGCTCATTCGTCAAGATTGTTGAACCAACATAGCCAATTGTATAACCATCTGGATCTGCCTGAAATACATCGGCCACACCGATTGTATTATTTCCACCTGACACATTAACCACAACGACATTTTGTTCGTTCGGTAAGTACTTAGGAGCTGCTTGTGCCATAAGTCGAGCAATGATATCTGTGCTCCCTCCAGGAGGAGCAGGTACGATCAACTCAATTGTTTTCGTTGGAAAATCCGTTTCCACTTGCTCTTCATTCGTTTCTCCCGTTTCTGTACTCGTTTCCGTTGACTCATCACCACTGCCTTGAGTTTCTTGTGTACCCTGTGAACACCCAACAACTAGGAACATAAAGAGCAATAAAAGTAGCAAAGATAATCTTTTCAACGTAATCCCCCCCAAAATCTTTTTTCAAATAGCGAAACAGTTAGTAAACGCTTACATTTTGTCCGTAGGTTGATTCCCCCTTAGCTCAATCTCCAATCTTTTCAATAGATATGTAGGTGATCATCTCCTCTCGTGATTTTTCTAACTATTCTCACAATTTATTTTAATTGTTTGTTTGTATTAGGTAAAACAGTTTTCTGTCATACTACTATGAATAAAATTCATTCCATGGTTTCCTAACAGAATGAGCTCATAATCAATGTTCCATTTAACATATATACATTTTAGTTACTTAGATATTAATAAAAAACTAGGGTAAGAGAATAATACTCTTACCCTAGTCCTTATTCAATTACTCCAACCATTCTTAAAGTCTCTCCATCTTCATCAAATCCTTTAGTAAGGGCATCTTGATATTCTTCAGGACTACCGTAGTAAGGATCAACATCTACATTCTTTAATTTTTCAATTACCTCAGGGTCTTCGATGACTTGCTTGAAAGCATCATGAAGAGTGTCGAGTACATCTTCAGGAATTCCTTTAGGTGCGATTAAGCCAGTAACCCGATTTTCTTCAATATTTATATCCTTATCTTTTAAACTAGGTATACCGCTGTACTCCCTACCGGAAGAGGTAAAGATTGGTTGAAACTCACCTGCTTCAATCTGAGATTTGACGGCTACAGGTACAGCAAAGGCTCCTTCAATTTCTCCACTCAATAATGCAGTGACCACTTCCCCAAACCCATCAAAGGGAACGACAGTAACATCTAGATCAGCCTCGTAATTTAACCTTTCCATAAGATTTCTAGCTCCTGATACGGTACCGAGTTTAAATTGACCAGGATTGGATTTTACGTACTCATACCATTCCTCATACGTTTCAATAGGAGAATCTGAACGTACATATAAAAAACCATCCTGCTGAAAAACTCTCATGATTGTTTGAAAACTATCATGAGTATAAGGGGTATTCCCAAAGTGTGGTTCATTCGTAATTGTTGATGAAGGAACAAACCCTATTGTATAACCATCAGGTTTTGCATTATAAACTTCGGATACACCAATTGTATTATTTCCACCTGGTCTATTTACAACAATTACATTTTGTTCATTAGGTAAATATTTATGAACCGATGCAGCTAGAATTCGTGCGACAATATCGCTACTTGAACCAGGAGAAACTGGAACAATTAGCTCTATTGGTTTCGTAGGGAAATCACTATTTGATCGTTCAACGTTTTTTTCATTTTCTTGATTATTCGTTTGACTTTCATGTGTTTGTTGGGTATTTTGTGAACACCCAACAATTAATAAAGCAAACACAAACACGCATAACCATTTTAAAATTTTCATAAAACGTCTCCTTTTTATTTAATTCTCTAAGATATCAGAAGAAAATCTTAGGAACTCATTATCTATGAATGTTAATGGAATGGTAATATACGTACTCTCTTAATCCAACTTTAGTGTTTTCTCTTCCAAGGCCACTATCTTTCACACCCCCAAATGGGATATGTTTATGACCTAATAGCGATGGCCCGTTTTGATTGATAAAAGTCATACCTGTTTCAAGCTGTCGAGCAAAGTTTACAGCTCGCTCATAATTTTCAGACCATACAGAAGAACCTAAACCGTATTCAGATTGGTTGGCCATTTGAAGAACTTCTTCTTCCCTTTTATAAGGTACAATCGGAATTACTGGTCCAAATTGTTCACATGCAACAATCTCTTCATAAGGGGAGACGTCACTTACTACAGTTGGTCGAACATAATAACCGTTATGCCAATTCGAGGGATCAACTTTTGATCCTAACGGAGTTACTTTTGCTCCATTCAGCTTTGCTCGCTCGATAAGTCCCATAATATTATTAAATTGTGTTTCGTTATTAACAGGTCCTATTGTTACTTGTTCATCTAATTGATGACCAACCTTTAGCTGATTCACTTGCTCACAAAACAAATTATAAAATGTAGGGTAGATAGTTTCAGGAACATACACCCTTTTCGTCGCGATGCAAAACTGTCCAGACCTTCGAAAAATGCCTGTAACTAAGTTAGGGATTATTTTTTGTAAATTCACATCGTCTAATAGGATCGCAGGATCATTTCCACCTAGTTCTAATTGCAACCCTTTTAAAGACTTTGCTGCATCTTTCATTATTAATTTGGCTATTCTGCTACCTCCAGTAAATGAAATTTTACGTACAAGTGGATGAGTAGTTAGCGCAGAACCAACCTCATCTCCCCCATGCACAACATTAATAACTCCATGAGGAAAAAGAATTGCTATTTTCTTTAGTAAAATCGAAAGTCCTAGTGGTGCATTTGGGGAAGATTTTATAACAATTGTATTGCCGCAAACTAAAGCCGGGGCCAATTTTTGAATGGCTAATAAGATGGGAGCATTCCATGGTACTAATCCTCCAATAACCCCATACGGTCTTTTCTCTATGCTCACCCAACTATTCTCATCTTCTATTTGATATCCGTCAAAGAATGTTTGAGCATCCTCTACAATGTTTCTAATTCCTTGAGCTGCCATCCCTAATTCAGAAGAGATCACAGGAGGAAGCATACCTGTTTCTCCACATATAATTGGAACCAGAGTAGACTTTTCTTCCTCTATAACGCTTGCTGCCTTAAGTAGAAGTTCACAACGTTCATTCAAATCTGTATAACGCCACGATTGAAATGCATGATAGGCTGCTTGGACAGCATGATCTATATGGAGCGCTGTTCCTCGGGCAACTTCTCCAACTACACTCGTAAAATAACCAGGATCTCTAACTTCATCGTATTTATCTGTTTCTACTTCCACATTATTAATAAATAAATGAATTATTTGTTTAGTAGAGTTAACCATCATTAATCATACCTTCCTGTTTAATAAAAATATAACCGATAATAGCAAACTTCACCCTTTAACTATGAGGTTAACTACTACTTTACAATAATGTGTTTCTGTTGTTCACGACGATTTTTTGCATGCAAAACAGGGTTTTTAATATTAAAAATTTTCAGTGCATTTCCCCCTAATATCTTTCTTTTTGCCTTTTCACCTAGGAACGGTAAGTCATATATAGAAGCTGGTGTATCGAAATCTTGATGAGGATAATCTGAAGCATAAAGAAGCTGATTTTCTGCATCAAACATATCAAAGATCATTTTCATATGTTCCGGGTTATCCGTATGTTCTAACGGTTGCGATGTAAAATAGAAATTTTTAATGTATTCACTCGGTCTTTTTGTTAACAATGGAGCATCCGAAGATCGATATAAATAGTCTGTATCCAATCTCATCATCAAAAATGGAATAAATGCGACCCCTGCTTCAATAAATATGAATTTAAGATCTGGAAATCGTTCAGGAATCCCATTTATAATTAAATTAGTCATTTGTATCATATTGTAGAGTGGGAAACCAAGAGCATGAGACGACAGGAATCGATTTAATTGTTGGAACGGCCTCTCTAACCAATTGGACACAGTATGAAACCCTAACGGCATCCCTTTTTCTTCCAATAATTTATAAACAGGCATATAACTATTATGATAAACGGGTTGATATCTACAGCTCGTTACTAAGAAACCGGTTACACCTTTTTTATCAGCAAATTCTTTAATGATTTTGACACAGGCATCAGGATCAGAAAAAGGTAAATAAAGCATGGTCTTCATTGAATCATCATATGGTAGAATTTCCTCTGTCATCCAACGAGCAAATCCGTAAGCAATCGCTACCTCGACTTCGGGTTCAGGATTCAAGCCTAGTGTCAACATATCCGTTGGAAAAACAATATTATAGTCAATTGCCATCTTCATACTACTTTCAGCTAGAGGTGAAAGTATCTTTGGCCATTTATCACCTGTCTTTTGTCCTGACTTAATAAATGCATCATAACTTTTCATTCGACCAGCATTTGTACGATCACCTAGGTCACCCGGAATGTGATTAGACGCACCTTTCATATTATAAATATAACTTAAACGACTGCGATAAGGCTCATCTAGATACTTAGCTAGTTCATTTAATGGAGTTCCTAAATAGTGACAATCTGCATCAACAATCGGTAAATCATAAAGTCCCCTTGTAAGTGCAGACTTCTCGGCGTTATCTAAATAATTTTTTTCTATATTTAACTCCGTTTTCATTTCTTTTCCCCCTTATTGACTAAAAGTATTTTTTATATTATCTTGAAGATTGATAAACACTTTCTCTTCCTTTATTTTTGTTTTAATTTTCTGAATTTTAAACCTATGATCCGACAAACAAACACCTGATTGAATATCAAACTCTAATCCATGCCAAGGACAAACAATATTTACCTCATCTTCTGAAACATATTCAGATAATGAATATTCACCAACCGTCTTTTTCTCTTCATCTAACCTCGTTCTTACCCTTCCAGTAACTTCCCCTAAACAAACTGGTCCTTCAAAATGGGGACATCGATTCTCAATCGCATGTACTTGACCATTAATTAATGTAATAGCAATGGTGACCCCTTCAATCGTTACAAAATAAGGCTCTCTTTCTACTAATTCAGACAGATTGCATACTAAATATTCCATTTCATCACCTCTAATTAGCTTTTATTTCAATCAAATACTTATCCACAAAAACTTTTAAATAACTGCAATTCAAATATTTCGATATTTTTATATTCTAATAAACAATTAATAAATCTAATTAACTCGGTATCAGGAAGATTACTCTGATTTAAAATCGGACTTAGAGGTTCATCTAACCCTTCAGCAGCATTTTTTATCTCCAATTTAAAAGCAAACATCTTTATAACTGTTTCTACTAAAATTTGCATGTCCGCAATCTCAACATGCTCCCAAATGTTTTCATTTTCTGAAAGAAGATGAATTAATTCTTTTACCTGTTCATTGTCTTCGGAATTTCTATTACCTAATTGTTCCATGACTACACCACCCTTTTATTTATAAATTAATAATAATATTGACTTAACATTAATTCCAATATATTATTTTTATCAAAATCATTTATTGAAATATATTAAGAAAAGAGAGATTTATATGGAATTACAGCAATTAAAGTATTTTCAAACGGTTGCACGCCTTGAGCATATGACTAGAGCTGCTGAAGAGCTCCATATTTCACAACCATCTTTAAGCATAACGATTTCAAGATTGGAGGAAACGGTTGGTGTCCCTTTATTCGACCGACACGGAAGACAAATTAAATTAAATCAATTCGGGAAAGTGTTTCTACAGCGAATTGAACGGGCATTCAACGAAATTGAGGATGGTATACGTGAAGTTAACGAATTAGCTGGACTTGAACACGGAACAGTATCAGTAGCGTCAACAAACATGAGTTTACTTATCGACTTATTAAATTCATTTTTACTACGATATCCAAAAGTTAAATTTAATCTTATCCAAGATACTACATTAAAGATGCAACAACATCTTGTAAAAGGTGATGTGGACTTTTGCATTTCTTCTCCTCCTATTTACGGAAGTGGAGTGAATAATATCTCACTTATGAAAGAAGAAATTGTTTTAATTGTGCCTCAGAATCACCACCTCGCTCACCGGAGTAGTATTAACCTAAATGAAGTAGCCAACGAACCCTTTATTAGTTTAAAGGCAGGTTATGGAATAAGAGATAAAACCGATGAATTTTGCAAACAAAGTGGTTTTATCCCTAATATATCTTTTGAAGTAAATGATCCTTCTTTGGTAAGTAATTTAGTCAAAATAGGATTAGGCATTGCCTTTTTGCCTGTAAACGCATGGAACTATTCATTAAATTCACAAATTGTAAAATTAGAGATAGAGGAACCTGCATGTTATCGTGTCATCGGTTTAGCATGGTTAGAGGAACGGTATCTGTCATCGGTTGCACAATCTTTTCGCAAATTCGTTATTGATTATTTCAGTCAATATAATAATCGTCGATCCTTTTTAGAGACAGAGCAAGATTGAAATGCTCTACTATACTCTGATTTCCTTCTCCTTCCTCAACTATCATAAGCACCCTTTCGTTAAGCTACTGATACTTTCGCCTTCACAGTTCGGGATTTTCACCTTATAGATTGCAACCCTGCTGGGCGCACCAAATAAAGCTACCGGATACCCGGTAGCTTTTGATTAAGATAATATTTCCTAGAAGGCTTGGTCTCGAAGCCGATCAGATCGAGAAGCCTATATGAGGCACCGTACAGTTCTTACAACAATACTATCACTCCTCCACAAACAAATCTGGAATGATTTCAATGGCATTAGAAATATTTGCTCTGTTCGGTGAAAATTCAACTACTTTTTGATGAATTTTTTCAAACTGTTCTTTTGTTCCATCTCCTTTTACTTTAATTGTATATTTAACATTCTTGAAACCAATTGGGGCTTCTGAATCAACTTCAAGAAACCCTCGCAAATTTAAACCAGCGGAAATATCAATTTCTAACTTTTCTAATTTAATACCCATGACGGATGCACCAACCGAGTAACCGACGATCATACATGCTCCCATACCTCCTAGCAAATATTCCTGTGGAGTAGGATTTGTATTTTTACCGAGAAGCTGTTCGGGTTCATCGATGATAAATGAGAAGTTTCTTGCCAGTTTTTGGTCTCCTAACTGAATGTCTTTTGTTGTTACTTTTGATTTCGTTCCACCTTGCCACTGGAGGTTCACATGATAATCGATCATTGCGCTTTCCTTATTTTGGCTAATTTCCTTAATATAGTCTTGGAGTGCAGGTACATCAATTTGATTTACATGTTTTTTCATATCTATCTCTCCCTTATTTAACCTTTAAATAACTATCTATGTTCTTTCTAATGATATACTTTGCAATCTTACCAATCGGAGTTTTGGGTAGGTTTTTGTGAATAAAGATTTTATTAGGTCGTTTGTAATCTGCTAATCCTTCCCTGCAATAGGCTTTCACTTCATCTATACTTAGTTCGCACTGATCGGAAGGCTCAATGAAGGCATATCCACATTGACCCCAAATATCATGAGGCATATCAATGATACAGGAAACACCAATCTTCGGATGCTGGTTTAAAAATAATTCTATTTCCTTCGTACTAACGTTATACCCCCCGCTAATATACATTTCTTTGAGCCGACCAACAAAATGTAAATAATTGTTTTCATCTAAATAGCCGAGATCACCTGTCTTTAGCCACTCTCTATCAAAAGAGCTATGGTTGTGTTCCTCGTCCATATAACCAGGGGTCACACTCTCTCCCCTTACATAAATTTCACCCACTTCTCCTGTTCTCGCTAACATTTGGTCAGTTTTAACGATTTCTATTTCATATCCACTCGCTGGTGTTCCCACAGTTTGAGCAACTACCTCTATCGGGTCTTCTAGTTTGGTATAAGTGAAAAAACCGGCAGTTTCAGTCATCCCCCACCCTGTGCCAATGGCTGCATTCGGGAAATTTTCTTTCATTATAAGTACGAATTCTTTAGGTACATTTTCACCACTAACAGCAATGATTCGCAACGAATCGACATTATACTTACTAACATCATAGTGATTGAACATGAGTCTAAACATTGTGGTAACTCCAAGAATGTACGTGATCCTGTATTCATCAATAAACTCCAATACTTCCTTTGGTTCAAATTTAGTTGAGAGAATTGCCGTCGCGCCGGAGTACAGTTGGAGAGAAAGGTGATTGTGAGTTCCTCCGACATGGCTATTGGTTAAATTCATTAAAATTCGGTCATTGTAGGTGAATTTCCAAATGGTTATTTTATTTCTTGCCATCACATAAGTATTTTGGAACGTTAATACCGCGCCTTTTGGTACACCAGTTGAACCACTCGTGAAAACAATGACAAAGGGGTCGGATGGTGATGGTAATAAGTCTTTTGAAATTGGCTTAATAGGAGCATTTAGAAGCTGTTCATAAGGCTCTGAATCGCTGTATTGATAATCTCCCATATAAGAAAACACGTGACGAATGCTAACTTCCTCCAAAAAAGGTTCGATTTCCATTCTCACAGCCTCCACATTTGCCATTCCAACAAGGAGCTTGGGTTGTGTTCTTTTACATAATTCAACAAATTCATTTCGTTTATAACGTGGATCTAGGGGAACTAAAACTAACCCTAACATTGATGCAGCAATAAAAATATGCAAGAATGCCGGTGTTTGTGGCAAAACCGTTGCAATCTTATCACCTTTTTTTAACCCTAATTGACAAAAGGAGTTTGCCATCCTATAAGAATCGTCACGATATTGTTTCCAAGACGTTTCTTCTCCGTTAAAGATAAAGGCAATATCATTTGGTCTTTCAGTCGCATGTTTATCTACACTTTGAATAAGGTGTTCAAAAGTTCCCATGATAACCTCCTGAATTTAGCTTCATTTATTTCGATTATTCATAAATTGTTTAATCCCTTCCTGGAACTGTCCAGACATAAATGTATGTTCCATCAGTTCAGATTCGTATGAGTAGATATTCCCGAACTCAGGAGTTGCTGACGCATTAACTATTTTCTTCGTTAGACGAAGGGGTAAAAAAGGACTTCTATTCAATTTATCAATATACTCCTCTACCTTTTCAAACAGTTTCGCATCCGGAGCTACTTCATGAACAAAGCCAATTCTTTCTGCTTCATCCGAGTTTATAACTTTACACAACATAATGAGTTCCTTGGCTTTTGCTGCTCCGATCATATTCACTAAACGAGGCGTACTTCCCCATGTAAAGAAAGTTCCACGTTCGGTCTCCGGCACACAAGCTGTTGCGCTTTCTGCCATAATACGAAAATCACAACCTAACGCAAAGGCGATTCCAGCTCCGTAAATAGGGCCATTAATAGCCGTAATCGTAATTTGCTCTAACCGTTCAAGCTTTTGGATAAACTCATGACCATTGAGCTGTGTGATTCTACTTGATTTAGGAGAGAACCTCCCATCCTCTATATCAGACATAAATTCGTTTAAATCTGCACCACCGGTAAAAAATTGACCAGACCCTGTAAAGACGACATATTTATACTCTTCTTTATAACGCAGCTGAGAAAATAAGTCATTTAATTCTTCAATCATCTGATTACTCATTGCATTCGCCTTCTTCGGCCGATTTAAAGTGACGGTCAATATTGGTTCATCTGCTTCAATTAATAAAGTTTCATAGGTTTGCATTTTATCCCACCTTTATACTCTACTTTCCCTCCCTGAAAACAAGGATTAATAGCTAGTAAACTCCGGCCCTAATAAGCCTTTCTTTAATTAAAAAGTGTCCCTAATTAATTTTTCGTCCTACTTCCTCCCAATGGGGTTTGCGTAGAGATTTTTTATCGATTTTTCCATAAGGAGTTAAAGGAAGAGATTGAACAATTTTTATTTGTTTTGGACGTTTATATTTGGAAAGGTTTTCATGACATAATGCTCTTACACTTTCTTCAGCAAGATCAGTTCCCGGTCTTGGTATGATATAGGCAGTTACTTTTTCTCCCCAATCTGCGTCAGGGATGCCAATGACAGCCACTTGACTTACGTTTGGATGCTGTTGAATGACATTCTCCACTTCTGAAGAATAAACGTTCATTCCACCACTGATAATCATATCTTTTTTTCTATCTAGTAAATAAATATATCCTTCCTCATCCATCATTCCCATGTCCCCGGTATGAACCCAGCCATCTTTTAACGTTTCCTTCGTTTTATCTAACTGGTTATAATATTCAACCATATTCGCTGGTGACAAAGCAACAATTTCTCCCTTCGTACCACGAGAGACTTCCTCCCCCATTTCATCAACTATTTTTACTTGTGTCATGAGAACAGGCTGTCCGGAACTACATAAGCGATGTAGATTCTCTGGTTCAATTTTATGGTCCTCCTTTTTTAAACGAGAGATAAAGCTAGTTACCTCTGATAATCCGTAAACTTGCATAAAAACTGGGCCGAAAACTTCTAAAGCTTCTTTTAGGCGCTTAGGTGTAATTGGGGCTGCACCGTATAAAATCGTTTGAATCGAGCTGAAATCATACTCCTTATCTTTCACCAGATCGAGTAAGCGATAAATCATAGTCGGCACTAAATACATATAGGTTATTCTTTTTTCAGATATCACCTGAATTATTTTTTGTGGGTCAAATTTCCTCTCCACAAAATGCTCTGCCCCCTTAGCGAGTCCTGCTAAATAGGTTAGACCTGCTGCGTGAGGGAGTGGGGATGATAGAAGAATTTTATCATGGCTTTGTACGGAAAGCTCGATTACCTGAGAATAGACGGTCATCACCATATTCTCCTGACTTTGAACGACTCCCTTTGGAAGACCAGTTGTCCCTCCCGTATAAAACAAAACACCCATATCATCCGGTGATACGTCAACATCTATGTCTTTATCAGATTCCCCTGCTTGGAAATGCTCCCATGGAATAATTTCATTTGGACAGGTATCCATCGATGAAAGACCAACAACAGTTTTTAAATCAGGTAATCCAGGTCTTATCTTTTCAATTACGTCATAAAATTTTTCTCCAACTATGATGATTCTAGCTCCACTATCTTTTAATATATGAAAAATCTCTTTTTCACCCAGCATATCATTTAATGATACTCTGGTAGCTCCTGCTTGATATATCCCCATTTCACATATCGGATATTCAAGACAATTGGACATAAGCAAGGCTACCCTCGTATTCGGTGTAACATCATGATGAATAAAAGCTCTGGCCACTCGATTGGCTACACGTCTAAGTTCTTCATAAGTGAGAGATGCGTCATCAAGGTGAAACGCTATTTTTTCACCATTACAGCGAAGCGAATTTTGATATAACTTATTTAATGTTAAAGTTGAGCGATCCAATTAAATACCTCCTCCACTTTTTAGACTGAATATTCAGTTATTATCACATCTAGCTTTAGACTATCAAACAACCTGATCGTAGTCTAATATATTAAAGCAAGGTTTTAATATATAAAACATATAGTACATCTGAATAAGCCTCCCCTTTTAAAAAAAGAGAGTATTGCAGTAATCCGTTAATACGCTTTATTCGGTAAATACAATACGATTTCCGGGTATAGGTAGAGCAATATAATTAACAGGAAAATAGGGATAACAAACAATAACGCTCCCTTAAAGATGTTTTCAATTTTCAATTCATTTGCCACTCCTTTTAACACGAAACAGTTCATTCCAATCGGGGGAGTGATTAATGCCATTTCAATAAGAAGTACAAGGATTATACCAAACCAAATCAAATCATATCCTAACATCGTAATAACCGGTAATAAAATCGGGATCGTTACGACTATCATCCCAAATGTATCCATGATCGCCCCTAAAATAATATACATACAGATGATTAATATAAAAATCATTAGCGGGGACAGCGCTGATGAAGCTAAAAAATCAGCTAGTAAAAATGGTAATCTAGAAATTGTTAAAATATAATTTAATACAAACGCACCTACAATAATCGAGAATAAAAAACCAGTCGTTTTAAGTGTGCTTAACAAGGCTTCTTGAAAGGTTTTTACATTTAATTTCCTGCGTATTAAGCCAATAATAAAAGCTCCAAAAGCCCCCACTCCCGCTGCCTCAGTCACATTAAATATCCCTAAATAAATACCACCGATAACTAATATGAACAGGGCTATAACCCATATATTATGTTTTAGCGAGATGAAACGTTCTTTCCAGCTTACACTCTCCTGTGCCGTTGAAACAACTAAACTAGGTTTTAGAAGGACTGCAAAATAAATCGTGAGCATATAAAAAAAGGTTAATAAAATTCCAGGAACGATCCCTGCGATTAACAGCCTTCCTATTGATTGCTCGGTAAGCATGCCATAGACGATCAGTGTTGTACTTGGTGGAATCAGAATTCCAAGGGTTCCACCAGCAACAATCGAACCACCAGTTAAACTTTGACTATATCCACCTTTTAACATTTCTCTACTGGCAATGACCCCCATTGTTCCCGTTGTTGCAATACTAGAACCCGAAGATGCACTAAACATGGCTGATGATCCAATCGTCGCTAACCCTAACCCTCCTTTTAGCTTCCCAAACCAATTGCGAAAGGTTGTAAACAATTCCTGGCTAATACCAGTCGCATATAAAAGTTGACCCATTAAAACAAATAACGGAATCGTAACTAAGGTGTAATTATACATTTGTGACCATACAATTCCATCAATAGCCACTAAAAATGTATCCCATCCTCTTAAATAAATAATACCTATACAGGCCGGAATAGACATAGAAACAGCAATCGGAATACGCAAAAACATAAGAAGTAAGGTCGATAAAATAACGATAACACCTACTGTTTCGACACTCATTGACTCCACCTCCTTTTTTTATGATTCTATTTTCAAATGCTTAAGAGATTGAAATAATTTCAGAAGTGCCTCAAATCCCCAGCCAATAAAACAGATGATAACAAAGGTTTTTATTGGTGAAAACGGAATTCCTAGCAACGCGGATTTTTCAGCAAAATTGATATTACTTATGAACGCCCAACAAATAAAAAAGCAAAATAGAACGGTTAGTATATATGAGATGAAGTCAAATATCAGTTGAATTCGACTCGGTAATTTGTCAACAATAATTCCAATTGAAATATGAGCATTATTTGCTTCAGTAAAAGCTAAAGAACCAACGATTAGTAAAACCATCGCGAATTGAATAAGTTCGATATCTCCTATAATCGGGTGCCCAATACTTCTGGTGATAGCAAATAAAGTCGTAGAAGGCATCAAGATAGCTAATGTAACCAATGCCATCCATTTATTAAATCTCGTTATAAATTGAGTGAGATTGATAAAAAAACTCATCTGTTCACCTTCTTCCTTTAATAATCTAGGATAGGATCCTAGGAAAATGGATTTACTTTTCCTAAGACCCTAAGAGAATTCAGTTAAAAGAATATTTTAAAAGTCGAAAGGAACGTCTATTCCCTCTTCCAGTAACAGGTTTACATAAAACTCCAACATTTCTTCCCCTGGATAACCTTTTTGATTCGCTTCATCAACCCAATCTTCCCAAACTTCTTTAGAACCAGCGTGGAACTTTTCTAATTCATTTTCATTCAGTAAGATCACTTGACCTCCCCTATCTGCTACTGAGTTTTCAAATTCTTTGATCGCATTATCTGCCTGTTCTCTATAAAGCTCTATGGTCATATGTTCTAACTTTGGCCCTAACTCTTCCTTAAATAATGTTTGTAAATCTGCTGGGAGTTGTTCAAATGAATCCTTGTTCATGATGTGAATGATTGAAGTAACACCCATATCAATTTTTGTTAAAAATGGAGATACTTCGTATAGTTTAATCCCCATCGCTCCAGTCCCATTATATAATGTCTGTTCAATGACACTACGTTCCAACGATTCATAAATGCTTTCCACACTTAGAGAAACTGGTGTACCTCCCCATGCAGAAACTACTTTTGTTTTTTCAGCCCCCATCGGAGCGATACTTTTATTTCTTAAATCAGCAATTGTTTTGACTGGTGTCTTACTATATAACTGGTTGGGGTCAGTCGAAGCAAAACCTAAAATAATAGAGTTTTTAAACGAATCAGACATGTACTTATCATTAAATTGCGACGCTATTTTTTGATATTCAGCTGGTCCGGGCACAGCAAAAGGCAAATCTGCTATGCTTAACGGGAATAAATCCGTATTACCCTGAAATCCTGGGCTAACAAACCCAATATCATACACTCCCCCTTCAATATCTTGATAAGCCCTATCTGTCGAACCTAAGGCAGCACTGGAATACACATTAATTTTGACTCGACCATTCGTTTCTTCTTCGACAAGTTCAGCCCAAGGATAAACAACATTCTTAAAATATGGATGAGTTGAAGGTGTTGGCCCATTAAAGTCAAACTCATAAACTTTTTCACTTTGATCCACTGATTCACCTGATGATGAATTGGAACTACACCCTAGCAATAAATTCGAAGAAAAAAACATGACCAACACTATTAATAGAATTCTTTTCATCTCTTTATCTCCCTTTCGTCTGTTGATTAATAAACCAAAGTGCATGAACATAGAAATTATGAGTAAGTTATAAAGTGGAGTATCAGCTATTTGGTAGCGCTTTCAAAAGAACACAGTTAAACTTCTTTTGTTTTTTGTAGATTCCTTATTTTTGTATAATTTATAATATTGCGAAAATTACACTGATACACCCCCTCTTTTTCTTACCTTTATGTTAACAGGTTCTTGTATTAGCGTCTAATATATCATAGTATGAGTTTAATACATATAAAGTATAACCAAGTTAGGGAGATGACTTAATCTATGGAACTACGGCATTTACGATATTTTATAACAGTAGCTGAAGAGTTGCACTTCGGTAAAGCAGCAGCTCGGCTAAACATCAGTCAACCTCCACTTAGTATGCAAATCAAACAACTAGAGACTGAACTTGGTGTAAGCCTTTTCCTACGTTCTAAACACAAAGTTGAGTTAACAAATGCAGGTAAGTTATTATTAGAGCAAACCTATCTTATTTTTAATAAAATTGAAAAAGCTTGCGAAGATACACGAAAGGTACATCAGGGTGAAAAGGGAAAATTGATCATTGGATTTACGGGATCATGGCGAAGCAAGCAATTAGAATTATTTCGGCATTTTCATTCGAAGTTTCCCGATGTAGAAATCGTTCTCGATGAGTTATCTAGCTCTGATCAAATAATAGCTTTTCAAGATAAAAACATTCATATTGGCTTGTTGTGCGTACCAACGGAAATTGACTTTCTAAACTTTAGTGTCTTTCATCATGTTCCCTTTGTTGTAGCATTACCTGAAACTCACCCTTTAGCATATGAAACATCGCCACTTGATTTAAAAATGTTAAAGAACGAATCTTTTATTTTACCATTTCGAGAAAAAGAATCGGTCTACTACGATACAATCATCTCTTTATGTCGAAAATTCGGTTTCACCCCAAAGGTTGTCCAAGAAGCTCATGGAATCTTAACAATACTCTCTCTCGTTTCTGCTGAATATGGACTTGCTCTTGTCAGCCATTTAGCTCGTGAAAATTCAATAAAAGGACTAGTTTTTAGAGAGATTAAAGATTCAAATTTTATTGATCTCCATATTGCGTGGAGAAAAGATGAGAAGTCACCTATTGTGGACTCTTTTCTTAACGTTTATAACGAATTATTTGATGGCGATTGACGCTCTCTTCTTCAATAACAAATAGGAAAATCGAATTTTAAAGCAAAACACGCTGATACAAGTACGGAAGTAAATATGATCTAGAATAATCACAACATAGCTACTCGATAGAACTTAATTGATAGGGAATATATAAAAAGTAACGTCCCTATTACACTATACAACGCACAAAATAAACCTGATAAAATTCCTACCATCGACTCGGGGATTGGAAACGTTACATTTTCGTTAATTTGCAATATATTCTGCATACGAATTGACATCTGAATATTATGAGTTATCCAAAATTTTTACTTACCAACTGTTATTTTAAATAACTCTTTTCTTAAAGCGATCTTAAATACAATTAGTGGATAGGAAATAATCCTATCCACTAATCCTATTTGGCTTCACTTGCCTGAGTGACAGGCTAGAATTTATAACAACGAAGTTTATTCCTTTGTCTCTTTCGGCATTGAAAGGATAATGGCAATGTTCTGGATTAATTATTAATAAATTATTTTTCACACGTAATCGAGCTATCAATCTGGAAGTTTATGAAGTCTAAGGATAAACCTGAAAAGATGAGCAGAGGCTTAATTTGTCATTGTTTGAAAATCTATTGCTTGAACGATAGTTAAGCGAGTGCCTCTATGGATATAGGA
The DNA here is from genome assembly GCF_056619965.1 of Halalkalibacter sp. HAAS-P014. Lineage (NCBI taxonomy): Bacteria > Bacillati > Bacillota > Bacilli > Caryophanales > Bacillaceae > Halalkalibacter > Halalkalibacter sp. HAAS-P014. Next base: position 418,063 of record NZ_JBWQTV010000006.1, read on the forward strand.
AAAGATGTCACTTTTTCATTTTCTACAAGGATATCCAATCATATTGCCACTACCCTACATACAATAAAGAACCACAACTTGAGCACCATAGGAGGGCGACACTTTGACTAAACATAAATCCCCACCAAATCATTCAACGAAAAAAAATAAAAGACCAAATTTCCTTGTTATTCTTGTTGATGAGGAACGATTTCCAACGGTTTATGAAAACGAAGAGCTAAAAAATTGGCGCAAAAAACACTTGAAGACACATGAGCTTTTACGAGAAAATGGGATGACATTTTTAAATCATTATATTGGAAGTACAGCTTGTTCACCGAGTAGAACCACGCTTTACACTGGCCAGTACCCTTCCCTGCACGGGGTTACTCAAACGACAGGTGCAGCGAAAGGAGCTTTTGATCCAGATGTATACTGGCTTGATCACAATACAGTCCCTACTTTAGGTGACTATTTTCGTTCTGCAGGTTATCAAACGTTTTGGAAAGGGAAATGGCATGCTTCTGATGAGGACGTAATTGTTCCAGCAAGTCATAAAGCAATGTTAAGCTATGACCCGACAACTGGAGTTCCGGATCCTGAAAAACAACAGCTTTATTCTAATGCAAATCGGCTTGATTCCTATGGCTTTGATGGGTGGATTGGCCCTGAACCACATGGATCAAATCCCCGAAATTCAGCTTCGTCCGCGGCGAATGGGGTAAGCGGCCGTGATGTCGTTTATTCTGAAGAGGTTGTTCAATTAATTAACTCCCTCGAAGAAGAAGCTCATGACAATAATCACAACCCTTGGTTAATTGTTTCATCGTTTGTCAATCCGCACGACATTACCCTGTTTGGGCTATTCACACAATTACTACCAACATTTAATTTTCCTGTAGATCCTTCCGTCCCAGCTATACCGCAAGCCCCAACAGCAAATGAAGACCTACTTACTAAGCCATCAGCCCAGCGTAATTACCGAGACGTGTATCAACAGGCATTACAACCTACATTAGATACACCTTTTTACAGACAACTATACTATTCACTTCATAAGCAGGTTGATGATGAAATGTATAAAGTATTTACCGCTCTTAAGCAGTCGGTTTTCTATGAAGATACAATCGTGTTATTTACTGCAGACCATGGTAGTCTCGTTGGGGCCCATGGAGGGTTATTTCAAAAATGGCATAATGCTTATGAGGAAGCACTTCATGTTCCACTCATTATACACAGTCCTAAACGCTTTGCTGGCTGTAAAGAAACGGATATGCTAACAAGTCATGTCGACATTGTTCCCACGTTATTAGGGCTTGCAAGCATTGATATTCAAGAAGCACAAGAGAAACTGAAAAAAGATCATTCAGAGGTCCGTCCCCTAGTAGGGCGTGACCTAACTTCATTAATAAACGGAAATCCAAAGTTTGCTCGAGGGAATGAGGCTCTTTACTTTATGACAGATGATGAATTTTCAAAAGGCTTAAATCAATACACACTAACTGGCCAACCATATGAAGCCGTTATTCAGCCTAATCATTTAGAAACGGTCATTGTCAGATTACCAACAGGTGATTCGAACTCGCAGGAGATTTGGAAGTTCACTCGTTATTTCGATAATCGACAATTTTGGAGTGACCCAGGCGTTGAAGATGTTGAAACAGTCCAGAAAAAAGCCACAGATGTTTCAGAGGGTCTTCAGGCTGCTCTTTGTATCACAACCACCAAAACTCAGCCAGTCCCAGATCAATTCGAATTATATAATCTAACGAAAGATCCAATAGAAGAAATAAACCTTGCACACCCTACACATGAAACACCTGAAACAAAAATAATTCAAAAGCTTTTAACAGGAATTCTTCAAGAACAACGTAGACAAAAAAGACTTACTCCTTCTAGTGGTACGGTTTCAGGAAAACCTTCATGTGGTTAATGACATAAGGTTATTCCTGTTTCATAATTAAATAGTATTTGCTGGTTATTTTCTACTAACTAACACTTGTTTTTCCGGATGAATCATGAAATAGCCTTACACTGGCTCTTTCATGATTCATCTTGTGTCCGGGAGCATTCAAGCACTATTGATTGATAGGAAATCACATTATTATTCTTTAAATGATAAACCAACCTCTTCTAATGAAGTTCTCATAGTTGGTAAGGAAGCTGGTCCAATGCCATGGATTTTTAGAATTTCTTTTTCCGTGTACTTAGAGAGTTTGTGTAAAGTATCAACCCCTTCGTAAACTAAGGCACTTCTAGCAGGTGAACTTAGTTTCGATAGGAAGCCACTATCAGGTTTATTCTCTTTATCGCAAGTAGGACAACTTGGACAGTTACTACTTTTGTAATACTTATGCCCTTTTTCACAAACTCTTAAGCTTTTTTCTGCTTTCAATATAACACCTCCTTCTGATTTTTGTATCCAATTTAACATACTTCTTAGAAATAAAGCCTGCAAAATGTTGTATGTTCCTATTAAACAATCCTGCTCTTTGCTTAGTACATCCTTTCACAAAGTCACTTAAAAATAAAGATAATTATTGCGCAGTATGGTCTACGAAGCAATTCGTTCTCCTAGATAAACTGACAAACGTTTCGCAAGAATTGATAATACTTATTCTTTTGATGTATGTTTACAACATTAAACTGCTGTCGTATTATGATCAAAAGCGTAGAAACTCCCTCCAGTATCGCCATAAAGAGCACCATACACATTTTCTTTCATAGTTGATTTCCCTTTAGTTACAAGTTTCAATTGAATACTGTCATCAATTTTATCAAAACTAAATTCAGATGGGATTCCATACGCTGTCTGGACTTCTTTAATGACCGTCACAACTCGCGCATTTTTCCCTCTATTTTGTTTAATTAGATCGTGGTGGACAATTAAGTTCCAGTAAATCTTGGTGAATGAATAGGCTAGTCGGTCATAAGTTAACTCGAACTTGTCATTTACTTGATATAAATTTTCAATTAATGATTTTATTAAGGCGCACTTATATGTAGAGGATTTTACCGATTTACTTGATAACACAATCGTAAAGGTTCTCCATATGTCTTCTTCTGTTAAGTACGTTTCGCTTAGCTCCCCCACTTTAAGCTTATGACTCATTTTACTCCCCCTTAATAAACGATAAGAGTACACCACCTATCTAATAGGCAGTATACTCCTTATAAGTACTTGTTAAAACAAGCACTGCTAGTCATTTACATCAATTAATTTAATTCTTTTCTCAAAGCCATCACGCTCTTGCTGCTTGCTTTGTCTGACACGTTCAAGTTCTTCTGGTTCAACTCCGTCTACACGGGCAAAAGCATATACGACCTCTAAGAGATCAGCCATTTCTTCGACTCGCTCTCTCGTTGTTTCAGCTTGTAAGAGTTCATCGAGCTCTTCTTTTATTTTCGAACACAGTTCCTGTTCATAAGTCTGTTTGTTTAATACTTCCGTTCGAAACTGCTTGCCACTTTTTTCGATGATTTCAGGAATTTTGTCTCGGACAAGTTTATTATATACAGGCATCAGTGCACCCCCTTTTTACGAGAATGACCACAACCTAACAGCCTTATCACTAAACGCCAACGAACGTTCTACAACCTGTTCAAACTTAAAATTTGTATACATTGCAACTTCTTTTGTTAATTTAATATTGGATTTTTTATATTCCATTACTTTGCTTTCGAACGGATTGTTTGACGCACTTATGTTCAATGATTTAGCCAAAAGTGTAAGATTGCCGATTCTGTTTACATATTCTTTATGCTTCTCTTTAGCATTCTCCCCAAGATATTTCTCCCAGTCGCCGAATTCATTCTTTGATTTTTTTGTTGTGATTTTTTGAGGGATAATATGTTCCAAGTGAAGGTCGATTCCAGAAGTGAGTATATACTCCCCTCTGTCGTCGATCAAGTCATATTCAAATTGTTCCAGAACATATTTCGCTCTTCCTTCGTTATTTCTAAAACTGTACTTAGTAAACTTTTCTTTAAACTCGTTATCTCCCGGCAGATGTTTACTTAATTGATTTTTCACATTTGCAACAATGTCTTCATTTTCTACATTTACTAAACTTGAGAATATTGCGTCGAGTTCTCCTGTTCTATACTCGCAAATATGTCTTCTGAGCATAAATGTCTCAATGAGTTGCAGAATTTCTATCTTATCTTTGTCACTGACATCACGTTGAAATAAATCCAGCAAAAAGATATACGATGGAAAAGATTTTATTTTCATCAGGTTATTAAGATGCTTATTAAACTCTTTGTTGGAGAACGTGCGATTGCGAATCTGGCTATAAACAGTTGAGGCATTACGTAGCTGTTTTACGAATTCGGTAATTGAAATTTTATTATCTGTACCACTTTCCGTCTCTTCCTGACCCTCTATATCCAGTGACTGATCTTCGGATACATCATCATCCGTAACCGTAAGTGGTTCTTCGTAATCACTATATTCATTTAAATTTTCAGCTTCAATTACTGAACGAAAGTAAAGGCTTTTGAATTCTCCAATGATATTTGTACCTGTTATTTTTCTTTTTAGGACATACGACAGATATTGTCTAAAGAAATCATCTGTTTTAATACCATCAAGATTCTTGATAATGTTTGTCCAGTATCCTTTTACTTTTTCTAAATTATCGTCACCGAGTAAAGAAGCATGTCCTAAAAGGAAATTCTTAATGATATCAGTCGGACTTAACCTAAGTCCTCGGTTATTAATCGTTTCGAACAATTTATAAGCATCTTTTGCACTGGCAACATCTAACCGGATGATATACGTATTGCTTCTTAGCTTATGTTCAAATTCATATAATTCTTGCAAACTAAATTTATTTAGTTCTTGCGTAAAAAAGTAGTTTGCTTCTAAAATTTTTTCGTTTTTAATCGTATCGAGATCTTCGCTCGTTAAAAACTTCAAATAATCAACGTCATCTAGATCTCCTAAAATGAGTTTTCGTTTCGGAACCCGATCAATTCCTTTACACGTTAACAGACCTTCAAGTTCATTATGTACTTCTTCTACTTCTAATTCTTTGAACTTCTCGGACAATGCCTTTATTAAAATGGTTAACGTGGTTGTTCGCTGCTGACCGTCAACAAGCTCTAACTCGTTAATGCCGACAGAATAATTTGAAGTCAAACATAGGATATTCCCAAGTAGATGTGACTCATCCTGATTTAATAACTTAATATCGTGAAATAGATCAGCCCACTGCTTTTCTCCCCAAGAATATCTTCGTTGATAAGCCGGAATAATAAACTGTTCATTGCTGCTTCCAAGCAATTGATTGATCGTGAGTGTTGTTGGTGTTATTTTCATTTTTCTCCCTCTCATTTGTTCAAAGATTGCAATATATTTGGACTAGAATTACTTTACTAAGCCAAACTAGAACGTTCCATTTTTGGGTATTACTACACAAACTACCTTACCAATTATACTACAATTTGTTAATTTTATAGAATTAGGAAATGGATAAAGGGAGTGAGCAATTCAGCCCACTCCCCTATTATCAATTACAAATTATTTATGAGGTGGCCTTATACCTCATAAATTCCAAAGCATTTACCGTTTTCCTACTTCTGTTACACTGTTGCTTTTTTAAAGGTTGGACGTTCACCACGCATAGAAGCACTTAAACCATTTAATGCATCTTCCGTTTCAAAGATTTTAACTAGATAGCTTAATTCGAGTTCGATGCCCTCATCAATCGTTAACTCTGATTGTTTGTTAATTAACTCGTTAATTGTTTCTAAAGCAATTGGCCCTTTGTAAGAAATAACCTTCTTCATTTTCTCTGCAAACTTTTCACTTACACCTAGTGGCTGTTCGCCATTAAACATTCTCTTAACATTTTCTTCGGAGAACGTGTCTACCATTTCATTAAACGCTGAAGGGATTTCTCTAGCCGCATATTTGTCTACCTTTCCATTGGCTACAATCTTTTCAATTGTTGCCTCAATGGCCTCCATCTCTGTCAATTCAGTAACAATTCCTAGATCTTTGGCCATTGTTGCCGGCAATGGTCTTCCAGCTAATACAAAATACTTGGCTAATTCCTTACCAACATGCTTATTAATTCGAAGCATTCCACCTAATCCTGGATAAATTCCTAAACCACTTTCAGGGAAAGCCATCGATCCTTGGCTAGTTGCAACAATCGCTTGGCAAGATAGCGCCAGTTCACTGCCTCCACCTAGAGAAAGTCCATCTAATACCGCAATCGTCACTTTATCAGATGTTTCAAACCTTCTTAATAATTCATGTCCTTTACGTGTGAATGCGACATTTTTATCAATTTCATTGCTTTTAATGCACTCAATAAAGAAATTAATATCCGCACCGGCAATGAAAGCCTTACCGGCACCTTGAATGGCAATTCCTTTTACAACAGGATCTTTCTCAGCTTGGTCGAATGCTTTCTCCAATTGATCCACTACTACCGGGTTCAATGCATTCATGGCTTCAGGGCGGTTAATCGTAATGTAGGCAATGTCATTTTTCATTTCAAGATCAACATAGTTGAACGCAAACGGCTGATTCTTTTCGGCCTGTTCTTTTAATACATTCGGAACATGAAAACCTTCACGTTTGGCATTGAGTTCTTTTACCATTTCATATGCTTTCTTAGCACCAACCTTATTGATTAATTCAAACGGTCCGAGCTTCCACTTTAATCCGATCTTTGCCCCACGGTCTGTATCCTCAATACTTGCTACACCTTCGTCAACTTGTGCACCGGCAACACCAAAAACGGTTGCATAAAGGTGGCGATTAATTTCTGCAAATTTGCTTTCATCTATTGAACCACTAAGATCCCAATTTTGTTTCATTTCTGTTTGTTTTGTGAGCAATTCACTAGGTGCATAGAATTCACTAATTTCTTTTGCTAAATACGTGCATGAATGCTCTGCAATCGGAACACCTGTGACATTCATTAATTCAAACGGACCCATTCCGATTTCAAAACCTTGCTTGGCAGCAGCATCAATCGTTGGAATATTCGCTACACCTTCTTCCAATAAATGAACCGATTCATTCAAGAACGGTACAAAATAACGGTTGACAGCAAATCCTGGCGAGTCTTTTACGACAATACAAGTTTTATTGTGAAGTTTTCCAATTAATAATGTTGTTTCAACTGTTTCTTTGCTTGTTTCTTGGTGTGGGATGACCTCTACCAATCTATTTTTTGCTGGATGATAGAAATAGTGCAATCCGATCACTTTTTCTGGACGCTTCGTGAATTTTGCTAAATCTTTAACATATAGGCTTGATGTGTTCGTCGCAAAAATTGTTTTTTCATCACAAATACTATCAAGTTTTTGAAAAACACTGCCCTTTACATTCAAATCTTCAAATACTGCTTCAACTACTAGATCTGCATCCTTTAAAGCTTCATAAGATGAAGTTGCATGAAGCCTGCTCATGACCTCTGCTACTTGGTCCTTAGTAAAGATTCCACGTTCCACTCCCTCTTCAAGAGTGTTTCTAACAATTGAAACCCCTCTTTCTACCTGCTCTTCGGTTATATCAACTAACGTAACATCTAATCCTTCTTGCGCCATTTTTTGAGCAATTCCAGACCCCATGTTTCCTGCCCCTATCACTCCAACTTTAAAAGACTTTGCCATGTTTCTTTCTTCCTTTCCTTCCTAAATTAGATGAATATCCATTCGTCTTCATCCGAGTGTTTAAATTGTAATACCTTATTCAGATTTCAGTTTTGTAACAATTAAATTTGTAAGCCTTATCAAAATAGTAAAAGCTTAGAAAAATCAGCTTACTATTATTATAAAAGGACGAATCCTTTGACAACATATTCACCGTGTAGGAAAATCAATTAATTTTTACTACAAAATGTAAGAAACCCTCTAAGGGGAGCAGGCTCATTACAGCCTGCTCCCCGATCATCATTACGAATTATTTATGCGTTTTGCTTCTACGTTAATATTGCTATTTTCAAAGTATGGCATAACCTGTATTGCAGCTAGCTAAAGCGTGTAGTAAAACATATTTTTAGTACAATTATAATTTCATGTAAGCATTTCTTCCTAAACAGTTGAATGAAGCTTTGATTAATATATTCTTTAAGTAAAGAAGGGAGAAAAGAACTAGATTTTAGATGCACCTATCTACTTATAAATTTGATACTTTTTGAAAGAGGGTTTTGTACTGAAGTTATTCTTTGTTACAGCATTTCTTTGTAAATATATTTCATTAGAGGAGATGATTAAAGATGAATGAACAAATCTTAACAAACTATGAGGTTAACGAAGAAACAATAGCATTATTGCCTGCTTATCATACTGATTATGATACGATCGTGTTAGAACGAGATCAAGAGTACTTTGTAAGAAAACCATCTTTTCAATTAATTAAAGAGGCTTGTTTAGAAGGTGGCGCAGGTTATGAAGGAAGGAAAACAGCTGTAAGTCATAAAGTAGGGATCGTGAACAAAATACCAATTCCAGTTAATCCACTTGAGGAAATTTATGCCTTCCCTACCCACTCACCAAAACAACATGAATGCAGTTGGCTTTTCTATCATCACATTAAATCTATCAACCCTAATCCAAGTGCGCCACTACACTCCTATGTTACGTTTAAAAATTACAAAAAAATTCCTTTAGCTGTTTCCTATCATTCACTTTTAAAACAGATGCAGAGAACAGCTTTTTGTATGATTCGGTTCTCCAATCGTATGTATGTTAATCCACCTCAACTTCGAACTTAATTATCTTTGATAGTTATTAGTAAAATTTATTAATGAGAAGTAACTCTATTGAGGGAATAATTGAAGATTCGAGACAATCGCACAGATCTTTATAAATAAAAACTTCAATTATAAGGTTTACTGTTCTGATCATCATATAAGTGTTCAATAACAGCACTAAGAAATGCTCCCATTGAAAATTGGAGGTATTTCTTAGTGGCTATAAACTAGCTACCCCCGTACTTTACTTGCCAAACAAAAAAAGACCAACGACCGTTGACCTTTGATATATGTATGTATATTTTAGTAAAATGGTGAGCCATGAAGGACTCGAACCTTCGACCCTCTGATTAAAAGTCAGATGCTCTACCAACTGAGCTAATGGCTCTTGCAGATATTTCATTGAAGGATTTCATGATGCCTACGGACGATGCTCTGCTCCGTGGTCCTACCTGTTCTTTCCTCTTCTAGTAACACTCTGTTGCCGGCTGCGTCAGAACAACTCGTAGATGTTCAAGTAGCTTTGCTCGTAACTGAGCTAATCGCTCTTGATATTATGTAAGAAATGGTGCGGGTGAAGGGAGTCGAACCCCCACGTCATAAGACACTAGATCCTAAGTCTAGCGCGTCTGCCAATTCCGCCACACCCGCATTTCTATGAAAATAATGGTGCCGGCCAGAGGACTTGAACCCCCAACCTACTGATTACAAGTCAGTTGCTCTACCAATTGAGCTAGGCCGGCATAAAAGTGGCGGTCCGGACGGGACTCGAACCCGCGACCTCCTGCGTGACAGGCAGGCATTCTAACCAACTGAACTACCGGACCATTTTTTGGTATTGCGGGGGACGGATTTGAACCGCCGACCTTCGGGTTATGAGCCCGACGAGCTACCAGACTGCTCCACCCCGCGTCGTTATATAGTATTCGGATGATGCTGTTTCGAAGAAGTTGTCTCTTCCTCTTCCAGTTTTGCGTTGCAGTATATGCGTCGAGACATGTCGTTGTTACTTCGACGATGTTTCGCTCCATGCTCCACCCCGCGTCGTTATCTAATAAATTGCCGATGATATGTTTATGGTGGAGGATGACGGGATCGAACCGCCGACCCCCTGCTTGTAAGGCAGGTGCTCTCCCAGCTGAGCTAATCCTCCGTTTTGGATGTAAGAGGTAGGATGTTAGAAAAGTCTTTCTTCTAACTTCTTACTTCTAATCTCTATCTTCTAGAATGGTGACCCGTACGGGATTCGAACCCGTGTTACCGCCGTGAAAGGGCGGTGTCTTAACCGCTTGACC